>NZ_JBFTRG010000005.1:0-383687 GCF_056399425.1 Variovorax sp. 01N429
CTGCTGTCGGTCAGGCTCGCCGCCACCCCCGCACCCGATTGCACTCGCACGGTGTGGCCCTGCGCAACCAGCTTCTTGGCGGTCTCCGCAGTCACGGCCACTCTGGTCTCGCCTGGCACAGTTTCGGCCGGCACGCCTATCAGCATGGAGGTCTCCTCGGGGTAGCTTGGGAATTGGCGCCAGAGCTTACATGAAGAACCGGCCCGCGCGGTGTCCGCTGCGCGCCACCGGAAAGGACCCATGACACGCCGGCTCTATGCGTCGCGCTACCAATTCAATAGCAGATTCAGCATACGCAGCGACCTCGATAGGTACACTTGGGCCGCCCACGACCGAGACAGAGATTCTTGGCGCGGGACATAACGAGATACAGGGAATGGACCATGCGAATTGCAGCGCTTGATGACGAGGCGAGCCAGCTCGAACTCATCCGGCACACGATGGAAAACATCGGCCACGAATGCCACACCTTCAGCGAAGGCAAGGCGTTGCTGCGGGATCTCCGCCAGCAGACCTACGACTTGTTGATCCTCGACTGGAGCCTTCCGGACGTGCAGGGCCCCAGCATCGTCCACAGGATACGCGGCGAACTCAACAGCCGGCTTCCCATCCTTTTCGTGACAAATCGGCGCGAAGAGCAGGACATGGTCGAAGGACTGGCTGCCGGCGCCGATGACTTCATGGTCAAGCCGATCCGGCTCGCAGAACTGCAAGCGCGCGTTCGCGCTCTGCTGCGCCGCTCATACCCCGCCCGATTTGAAGCAGACCTCGTCTTCGGCGACTACCAGTTCACGCTCGCAACGCGTGCGCTCCGCGTCCGTGGACAGCCCATCGAACTCAGCTACCGCGAATACGAGCTTGCCGTCTTTCTGTTCCAGAACATGGGCCGCTTGCTGTCGCGCGAACATCTGCGCGAGGCCGTCTGGGGAGAAGGCATCGACACGCCCTCCCGTTCGCTCGACACGCACATCTCGCGCCTGCGCATGAAGCTCAACCTTGTCCCGTCCAACGGCTTCCTGCTGTCGGCGGTGTACAGGCTGGGCTACCGGCTCGAAGCCATCGAGGACCAGGCGCTTCGGCCGCTCTATTCATGAAGCACCGGACATGAGGCACTGGATCCGGCACAGAGGATCCTGGTTGTTGCTCGCTGCGGGACTGCTCTCGCTGGTCACCTTGCTCAGCATGACCCGGCCCATGCCGCGCATCGACCGGGTCTTGCAAGACAGCGCGCGCGCCGCGTTGGCTTCACCACCATCGCAAGACATCGTCATGGTGGCCATCGACGAAGAGAGCCTCGCCGCAATCGGCCATTGGCCCTGGCGACGATCAGTGCACGCTGAACTGCTGCGGCAAATCGCCGTTCATTTGCCGCGATGCGTCGGGCTGAACCTGCCGCTCGTAGAGCGCGATCTGAGCCATCCGGAAGATGACGCAGCATTGGCGCGAGCAATGAGCGACAGCGGCTGTATCGTGCTGCCGATGCGGATCCGTACGCTGGGCGCCCGGGATGTGCAGGAACTCCTGCCGGCACCCGAACTGGCCGATGCCGCCGACGCTATCGGCCATAGCCGGCTTGCCTTCGACAGGGACGGCATCGCGCGGAGTGTCTATCTGCACGAGGGCTTCGCGGGAAGCCTGCGGCCGCACTTCGCATTGGCGCTGCGCGATGCGGCGGAAGGTCGAATCACGCTGCCGACGGAGCCCACGCCGGTTGGGGCCGACGCCTACCCACGAAGTTGGCTGCGCACCAATCCGGAGAGAATCGTCTTCTCGCGTGGCGCGGACCGCTTCAAGACCGTCTCCTACATCGACGTCCTGAACGGCAACGTGCCGCCCGACGTGTTCCGCGACCGCTACGTGCTCGTCGGCCCGACCGCACCGGGGCTGGGAGATCTGCATGCCAACGTCGCGCCTGACGTGCCCGGCCTCATGTCCGGGATCGAGATCTATGCGAACGTTCTGCAGACCCTGATCTCCGGGCGGCATGTCACGGTCGCCGAGCCTTGGCAGAACTTGCTCTTCAACCTCGTGCCGCTGGCGGTGGCGCTCCTCGGCGTCCTGTGGCTGAGGCCGGCTGGCGTCATCGCGCTGGTCGGCGCCATGCTGCTGTTCCAGCTTGCCATTCACCTCGCTCGTCCATCGGTGGGCGTGCTGTTCGCTCCGGCGGCTGGCGTGACCGGCTTGCTGCTGCTGTATCCGCTGTGGAGCCTGCTGCGGCTTTCGGCGGCCTTCAGCTACCTGCGTAAGGGCACTGAGGAATTGACGCGCGAACTCGGCCAAAGGGCCCTGGAGCCAGCGCGGCGACCTGCGGGCGATTTTCTCGATCGCCAGATGGTCGCGACACAAACGGCGATCGATCACATGCGCGACATGCATCGCTTCGTGCGCGACGGCCTCGATCACTTGCCCGATGCAACCATGACGCTGGACACCGCAGGCCGAGTCGTCCTCGCCAATGGTGCGGCGTTGGCGCATTGGCAGCGCAGCCCGGCAGAAATGATCGGACAGGATGTGCACGTCCTGTTGGCCGAGATTCGCAGACGCACCACGGGCGCGCCGATGATGCCGCCTGGCGCTCTCAGCCGCGAGCTGCATCCCATCGTGGGCGAGAGCGTGGATCCGCAGGGCCGCGCGCTTCTGCTTCGCTGCGTGCCATTCTTCAACGCGGCCGGCGCGCATGCCGGTTGGATGATTGCGCTGGTCGACATCTCGGAGATGAGGAGCGCGCAGAGCCAGCGCGACGAGGCGTTGCGCTTCATCTCGCATGACGCGCGCGAACCCAGCGCGGCGATCCTCACCATCGTCGAACTGGCGCGTGAGCGGCCCGAAGCGTTCACCCAAGCATCGCTGCTGGAGAGCATCGAGCGCCACGCGCAGACAGGACTCGAACTGGCCGACGGATTCGTCAACCTCGCGCGCGCGGAAGCCGAACCGTTTCACACCGAGGTGCTCGACCTGATCGACTTGCTGCGGCAGGCGATCGACAACGCCTGGGCGCGCGCGCAGCGTCAGCAGGTCGATGTGCTGCTGGTCACCCGGTCCGAAGAAGCGCTTTGCATTGCGGATCGCAACCTGCTCAACCGCGCATTTGCCAATGTGCTGAGCAACGCCCTCAAGTTTTCTCCACAAGGCGCCGCTCTTGAATGCAGCATCCGCGAGGACGAACGGCACTGGCGCATTGCGTTTCAAGACGAGGGCCCCGGCATCGCCGTCGAGCTACAGTCGCAGCTGTTTCAGCCCTTCCACCGCTTGCACCACGAAGGCCATCCGGAAGTGCATGGCGTCGGGCTCGGGCTGCTGCTGGTGCGCACCGTCGTGCACCGCCACGGCGGAACCGTGGAGATCGACAGCGCCGCCGGTACGGGCTGCACCGTCACCCTGGTGCTGCCGAAGCCGACGATGGCCGAGGTGGAGGCGCTGGCACCCGCGGCCGCTCAGGAGCAATGAACATGGCAATTCGCTGGAAGCCCAACGTCACGGTTGCGGCAGTGATCGAGCAGGACGGACGCTTTCTGCTGGTCGAGGAAGAGACCTCCGACGGACTCATGCTCAACACGCCGGCCGGCCATCTGGATCCTGGCGAATCGCCCGCCGAGGGATGCGCGCGCGAAACGCTGGAAGAGACCGCGCATCACTTCACACCGACGGCGCTGATCGGGATCTACATGGCCCGGACGGTGCGCAAGGAGGACATCACCTACATGCGCTTCGCCTTCGCCGGCACGCTGGGCGCGTTCGAGCCGGAGCGCGTGCTTGACGAGGGAATCGTGCGTACGCTGTGGATGACGGCGGATGAAATCCGGGCCAGCAAGGAGCGCCATCGGAGCCCCTTGTTGCTGCGATGCGTGGAAGACTTTTTGACCGGAAAGCGTTACCCCCTCGAACTTATCCACGTCGACAAATCGATACAGCCAGCCAGTTCGTGAAACATCGCGGAACTGGCTCTGCCAGCCCGCTGGTGTTGCCTTATCCCGCTCGCGCGATCACGCCCCCACCCAGGCAAACCTCACCGTCATACAGCACCGCCGACTGCCCCGGCGTCACCGCCCATTGCGGGTCAGCGAATTCCAGCCGAAACGCACCATCGGCTCCGTCGCCCAACCGGCACGCAGCATCGGCCTGCCGATAACGCGCCTTCGCCGCATAAGCCCCGTTCGAAGGCGCATCGCCCGCGACCCAGCTTGCATCGTCCGCTTCAAGTGCCGGTGACAACAGCCAAGGATGCTCATGTCCCTGGACCACCCAAAGCGTGTTGCTCTCCACATCCTTCCGAGCCACAAACCAAGGTGCATGCTCACCCGCGCCACGCTGCGCGCCTTTTTGCTTGACGCCGCCGATACCTAGGCCCTGCCGCTGGCCGAGCGTGTAGAAGCTCAAGCCCTGGTGCTCTCCAATGCGGCGACCGCGTTCGTCCTTGATCGGCCCCGGCTCCTTGGAGATGTACCGGTTGAGGAACTCGCGAAACGGCCGCTCGCCGATGAAGCAGATGCCGGTCGAATCCTTCTTCTTCGCGTTGGGCAGGCCGATCTCGTCGGCAATGCGCCGCACTTCGGTCTTGCGCAGTTCGCCCACCGGGAAGAGCGTCTTCGACAACTGCTGCTGGTTCAGGCGGTGCAAGAAGTAGCTCTGGTCCTTGGCCGGGTCGAGCCCCTTGAGCAGCTCATGCCGGCCGGTCACCTCATTGAGCCGCACACGCGCGTAGTGACCGGTGGCGATTTTCTCCGCGCCCAGGCGCATTGCATGGTCCAGGAAGGCCTTGAACTTGATTTCGGCGTTGCACAGCACGTCAGGGTTCGGCGTGCGGCCGGCCTGGTATTCGCGCAGGAATTCAGCGAAGACGCGGTCCTTGTAATCGGCGGCAAAGTTGACGTGCTCGATCTCGATGCCCAGCACGTCGGCCACGCTCGCGGCGTCGATGAAGTCGACATTCGACGAACAGTACTCGCTGTCGTCGTCGTCTTCCCAGTTCTTCATGAAGATGCCGACCACCTCGTGGCCCTGCTCTTTCAGCAGGTGCGCCGTGACCGCGGAATCGACTCCGCCGCTCAGGCCCACCACGATGCGCTGCTTTTTCATGGGTGCGGATTGTCCCAGCACCCGCAAACCGTCGCCCGTATCCGGGAAATCACCGAGAGGCCCAGGCGTGCCGGCGGCTGGTCGGCTTCCACAATCGACAGGTCAACCGGAGAAAAACATGGTTCCTTCCGCCTCCAGCGCTACGCCTTGGACAAAGTGCTACCCGACCGGCATGCGCTGGGATGCCGAGCTTCCCACCTGCCCCGTGCAACAGATCCTCGATGACACCGTTGCACGATGGGCAGACCGGCCAGCCATCGACTTCATGGGCCAGGTCATGAGCTATCGGGAATTCGGAGATGCCGTGAATCACGCGGCCAAGGGCCTGCAAGCGCTTGGCGTCGGGCCAGGGGTGCACGTCGGTCTCTACCTGCCGAACACGCCGCACTATCCCATTGCGTTCTTCGCCATCCTGAAGGCAGGCGGCACGGTGGTGAACTATTCACCACTGGATGCCGAGCGCGTGCTGGCCCACAAGGTCGAGGACAGCCGCACGGACTTTCTCGTGACGCTCGACCTCGCATCGCTCTACCCGCACATGGCGCGCCTGATCGGCAATTCGCGTCTCAAGAAGCTGATCGTCGGCAGCCTCACGGACTACGGCGCCTCGCGCGATGCAGTTCGGGCGCACCTTCAGGGTGCCGGCCAACTGGCCGAAGTGCCAACGGACGAGCGGCACATGTCTTTCACGCAACTCCTGGGCAATGATGGCCACTTCGTTCCGCACGTGGTGCGCTCGGTCGACGACGAGATCGTGGTGTTGCAGTACACCGGCGGCACCACCGGGCTGCCGAAAGGCGCGATGCTCACGCACGCCAACCTGTCGGCGGCCTGCGCGCAATACCTCGAATCGACAGGCGGCGATCCGCCGATCCTGGATCAGGGCGTCGAACGCATACTGGCCGTGCTCCCGCTGTTTCACATCTATGCGCTCAGTGTGAACATGATGCTCGGCATCCGCCTGGGCGCACTGCTGGTGCTTCACACGCGCTTCGACCTCGATGCGGTGATGCACGACCTCGCCGCCAAGAAGATCACGATGTTTCCCGGCGTGCCGACGATGTTCACGGCCATCATCAATCACCCGAAAGCGCGCGAAACCGACCTGCGTTCGTTGAAGTTCTGCGGCTCCGGCGGAGCGCCATTGCCGGTCGAAGTGGAGCACCGCTTCTTCGAACTCACAGGCTGTCATCTCAACGAGGGCTGGGGCATGACGGAGACGTCACCGACCGGCACCTTCACGCCAGCGCGCGGCATGCGCAAGGCGGGTTCGTGCGGCATGCCGCTGCCGGGGATTCACCTCAAGCTCATGAGCCTGGACGATCCATCGAAGGAAGCCGACCTCGGCCAGCCCGGCGAGTTGTGCATCAAGGGCCCGAATGTGATGAAGGGCTACTGGAACAACGAGTCAGCCACCGCGGCGTCGATGACACCGGACGGTTACTTCAAGAGCGGCGATGTCGCCAAGATGGACGCTGACGGCTTCTTCTACATCGTCGATCGCACCAAGGACATGCTGCTGTGCGGCGGCTACAACGTGTATCCGCGCGTGATCGAGGAAGCGCTGTACGAGCACCCCGACGTTGCCGAAGCGTGCGTGATCGGCATTCCTGACGAATACCGAGGCCAGTCGCCCAAGGCTTTCATTAAGCTGAAGGAAGGCGCGGCAGGCTTCACGCTGGACGAACTCAAGCTCTTCCTCAAGGATCGTCTCGGCAAGCACGAGATGGTCGGCGCGATGGAGATTCGAAGCGAGCTGCCCAAGACGGCAGTGGGCAAGCTGTCCAAGAAGGATCTTGTCGACGAGGAAGAGCGCAAGCGCCGATAGGCGGCGTCCGCCGGGGCCACACCCGCACCTTGGCGGCGGGCTCAGCGAGCCGCGGCAAGTTCGTCGCGAAGTCCGGCAGTGATCTCGTACGACCGCAGCCGCGCTTCATGCTCGAACACCTGCGAGGTGATCATGAGTTCATCCGCGCCGGTCTGGTCGATGAATTCCTGCAGCCGCGCCCGTACCGTGTCGCGCGAACCCACGGCGGAACACGACAGAACCGAATCGAGCAGCGCATTTTCCGCCGGACCGACACGCTCACGATAGCCCGCGACCGGCGGCGGCAAGCGCCCGGGCCGGCCGCTGCGCAGGTTCACGAAAGCCTGCTGCCATGACGTCGCGCGGAACGCGGCCTCCTCGTCCGTCTCCGCTGCGAAGACATTGAAGCCCAGCATCACATAAGGCTTGGCCAGTTGTGCGGACGGCTTGAAAGTCTCGCGATAGATCTGGATCGCCTGCATCAGTTGCTGCGGCGCGAAGTGGGAGGCGAAGGCATAAGGAAGTCCCAGGTGAGCGGCGAGCTGCGCTCCGAAGGTGCTCGATCCCAGAATCCAGATCGGCACCTCCAGCCCCATGCCTGGTACGGCGCGAACCGACTGGCGAGGCTCCTTGGACATGAAGTCCATCAGCTCGATGACGTCCTGCGGAAACCGGTCCGCATCGGACTGGAGATCGCGGCGAAGGGCTTGCGCTGTGCGCTGGTCCGAACCGGGTGCGCGGCCAAGCCCGAGGTCGACGCGGCCGGGGTAAAGCGACTCCAGCGTTCCGAACTGCTCGGCAATGACGAGCGGCGAGTGGTTGGGCAGCATCACACCGCCGGCGCCGATCCGGATGGTCGAAGTGCCGGCGCCGACGAAGGCGAGCAGCACCGCCGTCGCCGCACTGGCGATGCCCGGCATGCCATGGTGCTCTGCCAGCCAGTAGCGGCGGTAGCCGAGCTTTTCGCCATGCTGGGCGAGGCTCAGCGAATTGCGAAAGGACTGGGCGGCGTCGCTGCCTTCGGTGATGGGGGAAAGATCGAGGATGGAAAAGGGAACCATGCCGCTATCTTGGCTCGGATTGCCCGGTTTCGGATGCCGAAGGGATATTGGCCCGGCAGCGGGTAGGCTCGCGGGATGTCACTGCGCTTCATATGGACGGGTTTCCTCGGTCTGGCACTTGCTGCCTGCGGCTCGCTTCCCGTCGCCGTAGAGCGGCACGAGTCGTACAGTCTCCAGGTCTCTTCCGCCGAAAGCCCGCTCGCCCAGCTCGCCGCCTCGCAACTTCCGGCCGACGCCCAGTCGGGCTTCCGCCTGTTGCCATTGGGCTCGTATGCGCTGGACGCCAGATTGGCGCTCATCGAACGCGCGACACGGACACTGGACATTCAGTACTACATCATGGAGAACGACGCCTCGGGCCGGGCAGTGTTCGGCGCCTTGCGCGATGCGGCAGCCCGAGGCGTGCGTGTGCGGCTGTTGCTGGATGACCTGAACACCACGAAGGCCGAAGAGCTCATCGAGGCGCTCACGGACGTTCCGAATCTTGAAATCCGCCTGTTCAATCCCTTTTGCTGCGCCCGATCGAACCTCTCGGGCCGGGTCGTGACTTCGCTGGGGGATTTGCGGCGGCTGGACCACCGGATGCACAACAAGCTGCTGATCGCCGACGGTGCGCTCGCGGTGGTCGGCGGCCGCAACATTGCGGACGAATACTTTGCCCGCAATCTGGTGGCCAACTTCATTGACCTGGACGCCGTCGCCGCGGGGCGCGTCGTGCCGCAGTTGGGGATACTCTTCGATCGCTACTGGAACAGCGAAGAGTCTTTTCCCGCGGCGTATCTTTCAAGCTATCAACCGCCGGCCGGCGCGCGGGACGCACTGCTGCGCGAGCTCTTGCCTGCCAGTGCGGCGCACATCGAGATCGATCTTCCGACCCGGGATCTTCTCGAGCTCGAGCCCCTCAGCACCGAACTGCGGGCGCAGCGGCTCACGCTGGTCCCGGGACTCGCCTATGCGGTGGCGGATCTCCCGTCGAAGAGACTGCAGGGCGCCGACGACGTCGAGAACACCAGCCTCATGTCCGGAGCGCTGAGCCAGATGCTCGGCGCACGCACGGAGCTGGTGCTGATCTCGCCCTATCTGGTGCCGGGCAAGCGCGGCATGGAGGTGCTGGGCAGCCTCGAAAGCAAGGGGGTCCACATGACGCTCGTCACCAATTCACTTCCCGCCACCGACTCGACACTGGTGTATTTCGGCTATTCGCGCTATCGGCCGCGGATCGTCAAGGCCGGTATAGAGCTCTATGAGGTCAGCGCGACCACCACCGCCGAGAGCAAGCCGATCTTCGGTTTTGGTGGCTCATCGAAAGGACGCCTTCACGCGAAGTTGGCGGTCGTCGACGAACAAATGGTGCTGCTGGGTTCGTTGAACTTCGATCCCCGATCGGCGCGCAAGAACACCGAGCTGGGCGTCGCCATCGACAGCCCCGCACTCGCGAAGCAGGCGCTGCGCATTGTGGACGCCATGAAGGCCGAGGCCTACCACATCCGCCGGGAGTCGGAGGGAGGCATGCTGGCGTGGGTGCCGCCCGACGAGGACGACGACCAGGCCGTCGACCATGAGCCCGGCATCTCGCTGCTGAATAGTCTGCAGCGACTGCTCCTGCAGCCGCTGGTCCCGGAAGACTATCTCTGAAGGGCGACGGCCGGGGCCAGGATCAGGACAGCGCCTTGGCCTTGAGTCGCGCGAACTCTTCCTGAGTGATGGTGCCGGCGTCGAGCAGCGCCTTGGCATCGGCGATCTGCTCCGCAGGCGACTTTCCGGCCACTTGGCGGATGTATGCATCGGTGTCGGACTTGGCCCGTTGCAGGCTGGCGCGTTGTCTTTCGGCCATGCCTCTGCCGCGCGCAATGATGTAGATGATCGCCGTCAGCCCGGGGATGAAGATGAGCCCGATGATCCACAGCACCTTGAATCCGCCGCCCAGTTCAGAGTCGCGAAACAAGTCGCCGATGATCTGAAAAAGAATGAGGAGGTAGACGATGAGGACAAAGGTCGACAGCAGCAGTTGAATCAGGTCCCAGAAATTGCTCATTTAACTTCCTCTATGTTGTTGAGATTGAAAGACTAGTAAGTACGCGAAGTCGCCTTGTTTGTCCACGTCCGCAGCAGGCCGAGGACGAAGCCCCCGGTGAACATGCCGAGGACGTAGACCAGCAAGACCATGACCGAGGTCGGCAACGTGACACTCATCGAGAACAGCGACACCGTCACCGACTCCATGTTCTGGATCTTGAAGAGCACGACGATGCCGACAAAGATCACGATCAACGCGATGTAGAGGTAGCGGGTCATGTGACTTTCTCCAAGTAAAAGGGCTGCTCAGACAGCGATCGCGCCCGAAGCAAGCGCGACGACCGCCGCGACGGCGGCAACGACCACGACCACAAAAACGCCCAGCTCGGGCCGCGTGAAGATTCGCTCCTTCTGTTCGCGCCGTGCGACCAAGTAAAGAAGAGTCCCCGGCGCATAGAGCACTGCCGAGAGCAAAAGGAATTTCAATCCGCCGGCGTAGATCATTCCGGCGGCGTACACGGTCGCGATCGCGCCGCGCACCCAATCGCCAGTGCGGCCACGATCATGACCACGGCCATCGACGACGTAGGTCTCTCCGGTCCAGGCGAGCTTCAATCCATAGGCAGCGACGAGCAGATACGGAATCAGCGTCATCGAACTCGTCATCTTCAGGGCGAGCGTGAACGCGTATTCGGCGAACCACGTCACAAGCAGGAAGACCTGGATGACTGTGTTGGACAGCCAAAGCGCAGCTGCGGGCACACGGTTCTTGTTTTCTCGCGCGAGAAAGGCGGGCATCGTCTGGTTCTTGGCCGCGGAATGGAGCACTTCCGCGGCGAGCAGCGACCAGGCAAGATAGTTGCCGAGGATCGAGATCAGCAGGCCTACGCTGATGAAGATCAGGCCCCAGGAGCCGACCAATGCTTCCATGACTCCCGCCATCGCTGGCGTGGGCAGCGCGGCAAGGTCCGGGCGCAAGAGCACGCCATATGAAAGGATCGTGACGAGGATCAGCAGGCACAGCACGCCCAGGAATCCCAGCACGGTGGCGAGGCCCACGTCCTGGCGCCGTTTGGCGTAGCGTGAATAGACGCTCGCGCCTTCGATGCCGACGAACACGAACACCGTGACCAGCATCGTGCTGCGCGCCTGGTTGGCGACGCTCGTCAGGCTGCGCTCTTCGCCGCCAAAGAAGTTCCAGGCAAAGATGTCCGCCCTGAAGCCGACGATCGCGACCACGATGAAGACGACGATCGGCACGATCTTGGCGACCGTCGCAATCGTGTTCAGCGCCGCCGCCGATTTCACGCCTCGCAGCACGAGGAAGTGAACACCCCACAGCACGACCGTGGCGGAGACGATCGCGAGGACGGTGGTTCCATCGCCAAAGGCCGGAAAGAACTGTCCGAGCGTTGCCTTGATGAGGATCAGGCAGGCCGTGTCGGCAAGGCAGCACCCGATCCAATAGCCCACTGCGGAAGCGAAGCCCAGGTAATTTCCGAAACCGGCCTTGGCATAGGCGTAGATGCCGGCATCGAGGTCGGGCCGCCGACGAGACAAGGTCTGGAAGACGAAGGCCAGCATGAGCATCCCGGCACCGGCGATCGTCCACGCGATCAGCGCGCCGGCGACACCTGTCGACCTCCCGAACGCTGACGGAAGGGCGAAGATGCCCGAGCCGATCATCGAGCCGACGACGAGGGCGATCAGTGCGCCGAGCGAAAGCTGCTGGTCCTTCGAAGTGGTCATGCCGGTCGAGCGCGACTTCCTGATTCGTGGTCAGTAGTCCACGGGATCGCGGCTGATCGGGCAAGTCATGCAGTGACCGCCGCCGCGGCCCCGACCAAGTTCGGCGCCTACGATGGTGATCACCTCGATGCCCTCCTTGCGCAGCAGCGTGTTGGTGTAGGTGTTGCGGTCGTAGGCATAGACCACGCCGGGAGATGCGCACACCAGATTCGCGCCGCTGTCCCACTGGGTCCGCTCGCGCTGATAGTCGCTGCCGCCGGCCTCCACCACCCGCAGCTTCTTCAGCCCCAGTGCCTGCGCGACGACATCGACGAAGGACTTGCTTTCCTTGCGCAGCTCGACGCCGCTCGGATGACTGCTGGGATGGTAGGAGAAGGTGCTGGTCTTGTTCATGAAGTCCGGCGCCAGCAGCACGCAGTCGCGGTCGGCAAAGGTGAAGACGGTGTCCAGGTGCATCGCCGCGCGGATCTTCGGCATGGCCGCGACGATGACGCGCTGCGCCGCGCCCTTCTTGAACAGCGTGGCCGCAAGCTGGCTGATGGCCTGGCGCGATGTCCGCTCACTCATGCCGATGAGCACGACACCCTTGCCGATGGGCATGACGTCGCCGCCCTCGAGCGTCGCGAGGCCATGGTCCTGCGTCGGGTCGCCCCACCACACATTGACCTTGCCTGCAAAGTCGGGATGAAACTTGTAGATGGAGGTGGTGAGGATGGTTTCCTCGTGCCGCGCGGGCCAGAACAGCGGATTGAGCGTCACGCCGCCATAGATCCAGCAAGTAGTGTCGCGTGTGTAGAGCGTGTTGGGCAGCGGCGGCAGGAGGTATTCGGTGCCGCCCGCGGCTTCCTTGGCGACCTTGAGCGCGGCGCCGCCGTGGGCTTCGGGAAAGTCGTGGGTGGAGAGGCCTCCGATGAGGGTCTCGGCCAATGCGCGGTTGTCCAGGCCTTCGAGATAGCTGCGCAGTTCGTCGACGAAACCCAGGCCCACCTGATTGGGCACCACCTGGTTGTCGAGGATCCATTTCTTGCCCTCTGGCACTGCCACGGTCTCGGCCAGGAGGTTGTGCATCTCGACCACTTCGATGCCGCGGTCCCGCATCTTCGTCACGAAATCGAAGTGATCGCGCTTGGCGTTCTCCACCCACAGGACATCGTCGAAGAGGAGCTCGTCGCAGTTGCTCGGCGTCAGGCGCGAGTGCGCGAGACCGGGCGCGCAAACCATGACCTTGCGAAGCTGGCCGACCTCGGAGTGAACGCCGAATTCAGCCGCATTCGAATTGCCCGCACTTGTCTTGGCCATGATGTGTCTCCAATCAGATGGTGAAGAGTCCCGTCGCCAATCCGTAGATGCCGTAGACGGCACCCAGCACGGCGACGACGAAAATGATCCAGTCCACGGGGGTAAAGACTTGCTTGCCCTGTTCGCGGCGCGCCCAGATGTAGAGGATGGTCCCCGGGGCATAGAGAACGGCCGAGAGCACGATGAACTTGAGCCCCCCGGCGTAGATCATGAAGACCGTGTAGATGACGGCCACGCCAGCCATGATGAGATCGCGCCGGCGCTCCTGCGGCCGCACCTGGTAGCTCTCGCCGCGCTTGGAGATCATGAAGCCATAGGCCGCCACGAAGAGATACGGAATCAGCGCCATCGCGCTCGTGAGGTTCAGCATGAGCGCGAACGCATCGCGCGAGAAGTAGGTGCTGATGACGAAAAGCTGCACGATGATGTTGGTCAGCCAGAGCGCATTGGCCGGCACCTTGTTGGCGTTCTCGCGGGCGAAGACGGCCGGCATGTCTTTTGTCTTCGCAGCAGTGAACATCACTTCGGCACAGATCAGCGACCACGCAAGATAGGCGCCGAGCACCGAGACGATGAGCCCGACACTGACGAACACCGCACCCCAGGGACCGACGACCGCCTCGAGCACGGCAGCCATCGAGGGCTGTCGCATCCCGGCAATGTCCGCGCGCTGCAGCACGGCGTAAGGCAGCATCGTGACCAGCACCATGAGCCCGGTGACGCCGATGAAACCGATGATCGTGGCCTTGCCGACGTCGGAGCGCTCCTTGGCGTAGCGCGAATAGACGCTCGCGCCTTCGATACCCAGGAAGACGAAGACCGTGACGAGCATCGTCGCTCTCACCTGCTCGAAGATGCTCCCGGTGAGATCGCCGCCATACAGGTTGCCGCTGAAGAGGTCCATCTTGAACGAGAAGATCAGGATGACGATGAAGACCACGATGGGGATGATCTTGGCGACGGTGACAACGCTGTTGATGAAGGCGGCCTGCTGCACGCCCTTCAGGATCATGAAGTGAAAGAGCCAGATGCCCAGCGACGCGACAACGATGGCCACGACCGTGTTGCCGTCGCCGAAGACAGGGAAGAAGGCGCCCAGCGTGGACTTGATGAGCACCCAGTAAGAGACATTGCCGATGCAACTGCCGATCCAGTAGCCGAAGGCGGACAGAAAGCCCGGGTAGTCTCCGAAGCCCGCCTTGGCATAGGCAAAGACACCAGCGTCCAGGTCCGGCTTGCGCTCGGCCAATGCCTGGAACACGCGCGCCAGCATGTACATGCCCGTGCCTGCAATCAGCCAGGCAATGACGGCACCGAGTGGACCCGTGGCGTTCGCAAAAGTCCGCGGCAAGGAGAAGATCCCTGCGCCGACCATCCCACCGACCACCATCGCGGTGAGCTGCATGCGGGACATCTTCTGTTCAGCAGCCATGGGTCTCCTCGATGGTCGCGAGCGACCTGCTGGTTGTTGTGGGAAGTGCGCGCACCTTTGGGTGCTTGCCCCTTGCTCTATAGGGCGGGCTCAGCATCAGTGCGCCTCAAATCTTTGTCAAGTCGACAAAGGATGCGCGAGACGGTGAGGCATCGGCGTTCATTGCCCCAAGGGGCAAGCGCCAATGCACATTGGTTCAATTGCCCATTGCGCACCTGATGCGATCATCTTTTTTCATTCTTGTGGAAGGAGATATTCCAATGACATCGCGACTTCTCTCTCGGCTCGCAGCAATTGCGATCACCCTTGTCCTCGCCGCTTGCGCGGCGCCAGGCTCTCAAACCGACACGATGGCGATCCGGCAGGGTGTGATCGAGCAGATCATGCCCACGCAGATCCCGAGCTCGCATCACACCGGTGTCGGCGCGGTGCTCGGTGGCCTCGCGGGCGTCGGCGTCGGCAGCTTGATCGGCGGCGGCACCGGGCGCGACGTCGCGATGGTGGTCGGTGCCATCGGCGGCACGATGGCGGGCTCCGAAGTGGCACGCAGGTACGACCGGCCGCTGGAGGGCCAGCAGATCTTCGTTCGCACCGCCAGCGGCGTGCTGGTCGAGGTCACGCAGCCGGTCACGCCCGGACTGCGCGTCGGGCAGCGCGTGTACATCCAGGGCAGCGGCGATGGTGCACGCGTGATCCCGCAAGGTTGAGTTCGTCCGGCTACAACGAGCCGACAAGCACAAAGACAAAGGGCCGGTTCACTGCGAACCGGCCCTTTTCAATGCGAGGTGAGGTGAGGTGAACGAGCCCGATCAGAACGGGATGTCGTCGTCCATGTCGTCGAAGCCCGAAGATGACTTCGAGGGCGCCTGGCGCGGTGCTGGCGCCGGAGCGCGCGGAGCGGATGCGGGCGGACGCGAATAGCCGCCGCCTTGCCCCCCCCCTTGCGAATATCCCCCCCCGTCGTCGTCGCCGGACGGGGCGCCCTGTCCCTGGCGGCTGCCGAGCATCTGCATTTGATCGACGCGGATGTCAGTGGCGTACTTTTCCACACCGTCCTTGTCGGTGTATTTGCGGGTGCGGATCTGCCCTTCGACGTAGATCTGCGAGCCCTTGCGCAAATACTGGGCCGCGATTTCGGCCAGCCGGCCGTTGAACACCAGACGGTGCCACTCGGTGGCTTCGCGCATTTCGCCGCTTTGCTTGTCCTTCCACTTGTCAGTGGTGGCCAAGGTCGCGTTGCACACTTGGTCGCCGCTCGGGAAGGTACGCGTTTCCGGATCTCGTCCGAGATTGCCGACGAGGATGACTTTGTTGACCGATGCCATATGTACTGCCCCTGGGAGATGCCAGTAATTCTGTGAGTCGCGGGTTCGCGAAAGCGATCGAGTCTACCTCGCCGCGAGCAACCTGACGACCGGCTCCTTTGGCACCCGAATCAGGTGCCAGCTGATGGCGCATCGGTAAGAATGCCCCCCCGGTGAGCTGGCGGACGACGGCGTTTCCGCCCTGAATCTGCCCTCCCGGCTCGTCAATGCCGTTCATTCGGCGCGGAGGCCTCATGGCGACCCCAATCACTTCCCTTACCCAAAAGATCGACCGTGGCGGCGCCATCACGATGGTTTTGACCATCCTTCTCGGCGCGGCAAGTTATCTGTTCGGACAATCCAGCGCCATCGAACTGCACTGGTTCTGGGTCGCGTTGATTGCGCTGTGCATCATCGGCGTGTCAGCTGTGCAGATCGCGCGCCTGCGCTCCCTGCAGGATCGGGACGACGAGCTCAGCGCCATCGTGGACGCCGTGCCGCACATGCTGTTCTTCAAGGACACCCGGTTGCGCTACCAATTGTTCAACACCGAATTCAAGCGGACATTCGACATCGACTCGAACGCCGGAATCGGCAAGACCGACCGGGATTTCTTCGGCCCAGAGCACTGGGAACGCTACATGGCGCAGGACCGCGAACTGATGGCTGCCGGCGTGGCCCGCAACTATGACGAAGAGATCGTCATCCAGGGAACGGTGCACAGCATCCAGTCACGCAAGCAGCCGGTGTATGACCGCCACGGCACCCTGCGAGGGCTGGTCGGCGTCTCGCTGGATGTCACGATCGAGAAGCAGATACAGCGCCAGCTCGAGGACGCCAACATGCGCCTCGGCATGGCCCTCGAAGCGGCCAGCATGGGGTCTTGGGAATGGAACATGGCCACCGGAGAGGTGCGCGCCGACGCGCGCACCCGGTTGATCCTGGGCATGAAGGAGAGCGATCACGACGCCGCTTCCGTTTTTGCCCGGCTTCATCCGGAGGACGCGAAGGAGACCAGGGCCCGCATCGACCTTGCGCGCACGCGCAAGGAGGTTGCCACCTTTGAGTTCCGGGTCATCGATGACTCAGGCGACGTGCGCTGGGTGGAGGGCTTTGGCTCGCTCGATGAAGGGCGCGGCGGCCTCGATTATCTGATCGGCGTCAACCGCGACATCACCGAACGTCGCCGAGGCGAGCTCGAGCTCAACGCAGCGAAGTTGCAGGCGGAGCGCGTGCTGGCCGAGCTCGAGCAATCACGGATCGACCTCGAACTGGCGTTGACCATCGGCGGCCTGGGTGTGTGGCGCTCCCTCACCACGCTGCCCAAGAACGCGGATCTGACCGATCCCGCATTCGGAGCCACCGTCATCACGGCGGACCAGAAGATTCGCGAGATCCTGGGGATCGACGACCATGCCGACGATGACCCGCTCACATACCTGAAGCTCGGCGCGCTGGTTCATCCTGATGACCTCCGAAGCGTCGTCGGCAAACTGAGGCGCACGTTCGACAAGGGGCAGGAGGTCTACAGCGACCAATACCGCATCTGCAGACCGAACGGGACGATCCGCGTGATGGAGGTGCGAGGCAGCTTGGCGCTTCGATACGAGTCGGATACGGTCGTCATGGACTTCACCGGCATCGCAAAAGACATCACTGAAGAAGAGGAGCTCAAGGCCAACCTCATCACCAAGGCCGAAGAAGCGCGAGCGGCCGTGGATGCGAAGACCCATTTCCTCGCCATGATGAGTCACGAAGTGCGCACGCCGCTCAATGGCGTGCTGGGAATGATCGACCTGGTCATGGAGACGCCGCTCACGGACGACCAGCGAAGCATGCTGACGGGATGCCGCAAGTCGTCAGTCGCACTGCTGAGGATCATCAACGACATCCTGGATGTCTCGAAGATCGAGGCGCGCATGCTGGGGTTGGAGAGCCGACCGCTTTCGCTGACGCGCCTCATCGAAGACGTATGCACGAGCTTTACCGCGGACACCACACGCAAGTCGATCGCCCTGAAATTCCACCTCGATGCTGGAATTCCGCAGTACGTGATGGGCGATTCGGTCCGGCTGCGACAGGTGCTGACCAACCTGATCGGCAATGCCGTGAAGTTCACGCACCAAGGCAATGTGAGCGTCCAGGCGCGACTCACGCGAAACGGCCGACTGGAAATGACGGTGGAAGACACCGGCATCGGCATTGACCCGCTCTTCACGAGTTCGCTCTTCGAGCCCTTCAAGCAGGCCGAAGTAGCCACCACCCGCCGCTATGGCGGCACCGGGCTGGGCTTGTCAATCGTGAAACAATTGGTGGAGTTGATGCGCGGCAACGTCCGCTGCGAAAGCACGCCCGGTGTCGGCAGTCGCTTCATCGTGACCTTGCCTTTGCGCGCATGGACACCCGGCACAGGCTCCGCGCCAGGGCACAGCCCGGCGCCTCATCCCGTCATCGATGCGGCCAGATTCGAACATGACGCCGTCGGTGGCGCTCTCGGCTTGAAGGTGCTGCTGGCGGAGGATCATCCAATCAATCGGGAGGTGATCACGCGGCAACTCGTGAGGCTCGGCTGCACGTGCGAATGCGCGGTCGACGGCCAGGAAGCCTGGGAAATGCTGATGGCTCCGGAAGCGGATTACGCACTGCTGCTGACGGATTGCCACATGCCGCGGCTCGACGGCTATGCGCTGACCACGCGATTGCGTGAAAGAGAATCTGCAGAGGGTCTGCCGAGACTGCCGATCATCGCGTTGACAGCCAGTGCGCTGCAGGGCGAGGCCGAGCGCTGCCTGGCGTTGGGGATGGATGTCTATCTCTCCAAGCCTCTGCAACTGGGCGATCTGCGCGATGCGCTGGTGAAGGTCATGTCGCGGGAGCCGCAAGAAGATGCGCTGGCGGCGCCAGCCGGCCCCGTCGACGTCGCGAAACCTGCGGAAGCAGCGCGATATCCGAGCCTGACGGCGCTATGTGGTGGCGACCTCGGCAACGTCGCCGAACTGGTCGGCATCTTCGTCACAGCGAGCGAGGAAGACCTGGAAAAGATGGACCGGGCCGCTGGGGCCGATGACTACATCGGGCTTAGAAAACTGGCGCATCGACTGTGCTCGGCATGTCAGCAACTCGATGAGCGCAACGCTGTCGATGCGTTCCGGACCGTCGAGTTGACGAGCGCGGACGATGAGAGAAAGCTGATCGAGGCCACGCGCGAAGCCTATGGCGCGGCAAGGGCCGAGCTCGAATCGGTGCTTGTTCGAGCCGGCGACTTCGCCCGCTCGTATCGGCGAACTGCCTGACCCATGTGCTGGAGTGTCAGGCCACCAGCTGGTTGGCTCGCGAGAAATCCACCAGTTCCACGAGGCTGGAGATGCTCAGCTTCTGGAAGATTCGCGCCTTGTAGCCACTGATGGTCTTGTTGCTGATGAGGAGTGTTTCGGCAATTTCCTTGTTGCTCAGGCCGCGGGCAAGATATTGCAGCACTGTCAGTTCGCGATCGGAAAGGCTCTTGATCAAGGCACCCGGCCGCGCACCGTCTGCGAGCGCCGCGTGCGACGCCAGGATCGAAGTCGCGAACATGCTGTAGCCGGCGAGGACCGTATGGGCAGCCTGGACCAACCGCTTCAGATCCTCCGTCTTACTGATGAATGCGTTGGCGCCGGCCTTGACCGCGCGCGCGCCGAAGATCGATTCCTGTTGACCGGAGAGCACGAGAAGCTTCGTGTCGCCGTGCAGCTTTCTTACGCGTTCGATGACGTCAAGACCGTTCAATCTCGGCAGATCGAGATCAAGGATCACCAGCTTCGGCTGAAGCTCGCGGATGACCGTCAATGCCGAAGGGCCGTCACTCGCCTCGCCGACGATTTCGAATTCACCGGTGGACTCCAAAGCGGATCGAACGGCCAGTCGAATGGCAGGGTGATCATCCACGACGACTACTGATTGCATAACCTACTCCCTTTTGCTGACGCCGATCCCGGTTCAGCCTCTTCGCAGAAGACCTGTCGATCCGATTCGTGATCGTCTCGGCGGGTCTGGTGACAGAGCGAAGAGGCTTTCCGTGGCCCTGAGAAAGGGCCGTCGGCTTGAAAAGCGCGAAGCATAGCGGCGCAAACTGCAATCGGTAGTACTACACCGCTTTCCCGGGTACTTTTCAGACATTTCCTAGGCTCCGCACAGGAAGACGCATCGCCGACAGGTCCGTGCGCCTGCGCCTGCGCCTGCCGCGGAGACAATGACGCTATTCCATGAACCGCGAACCGGACTTCTTCGAAAACCTGCGCGCCGAACTGTCGAGCGGCCGTCTATGGCTCGACCGCGCCATCGTCCTTGGCTACGCCGTCGCGGCGGGCCTGTTCGTGGTGGTCTTCACGATCGCCAGCGACCGCGCTTTCGGGCTGTTCCTGGGGCTGTACCGCTCCCATCCATGGGCGGTTCTACTCTGGACGCCTGCCGTCACGGCCGCCATCGTCTGGGCAACGCGCCGCTGGGCGCCCGGTGCGCGGGGTTCGGGCATCCCGCAGGTCAAGGCAGCGCTGCATCCTGCGCTGCCGCCGGAGAAACGCGGTCTGTTCGTCTCGCTCAGGCTCACGGTTGCCAAGATCGGGCTGGCCGTGCTGGGCTTTGCGGCCGGACTCTCCATCGGGCGCGAAGGCCCTGCCGTGCAGGTCGCCGCCGGGGTCATGCAGCACGCGCGCCGGTGGCTTTCACCACGCACCACGATCGATGCGCGCGGTTTGCTCCTGGCAGGCGGCGCCGCCGGAATCGCGGCGGCGTTCAACGCGCCGCTCGCCGGCGTGGTGTTCGCGATCGAGGAACTGTCGGGCCGCATCGAAGCGCGTGCGAGCGGGTTGATCATCACGGCCATCGTGCTCGCGGGTCTGGTCGCGGTGTCCGTATTCGGCAATCTGAGCTATTTCGGCATCATCAAGGTGCCGCGTTTCGGCTGGGAGGTGATGGGACCCGGCCTCATGGTGGCCTTGACGACGGGGCTCGCCGGCGGTCTCTTTTCGAGGCTTCTCGCCACTTCGCTCACGGGAGCACCGCAGCGGTTGAACAATCTTCGGGCGCGCTGGCCCATTCGCTTTGCGGCCGTCGGCGGACTTGCGGTGGCGGCGATCGGCCTCGCGACCAACGGCACGACCTTCGGCTCCGGGTCGGAGTCGGTCAAGCACATGCTTGCGGGCCACGACGAGCTCACGCCGCTCTACACGCTGCTCAAGTTCATTGCGACCTGGCTCACGGCGTGGTGCGGCGTTCCGGGCGGAATCTTTGCACCTGCGCTTTCGATCGGCGCCGGCATCGGCGAGGGGATCGCCCGATTTGCAGGGCCTGGACTCGGCCCCGCACTCATCGCCATGGGCATGGCGGGCTTCCTGGCGGCGGTGACGCAGGCGCCGCTCACCGCCTTCATCATCGTGATGGAGATGGTCGACGGGCACTCGATGGTGCTCAGCCTCATGGCTTGCTCGCTGCTGGCCAGCCTGGTTTCACGAATGATCAGCAGGCCGCTCTATGAATCCTTGGCCGAACACATGCTGACGATGGCGATGGGCGCGCCACTGCCGCCGGATCCGGACGACCCGCTCGCGACCGGGCAATCCCCCGACGCACCTTGAAACAGGCGGGGATTTATCATGTCCGGTTGCCCAAAACCGACCGCCCTGTGAATTCCCCCTCCGATGACGTCTACCTCGGCGCCGCGCTTGCGCAACAGCGCATCAGCATCCGCGGCGCGCGCACGCACAACCTCAAGAACGTCGATCTCGACATCCCGCGCAACAAGCTGGTGGTGATCACTGGCCTGTCCGGCTCGGGCAAGTCGAGCCTGGCGTTCGATACGCTCTACGCCGAAGGCCAGCGCCGGTACGTGGAGAGCCTGTCCGCCTATGCGCGGCAATTCCTGCAACTGATGGACAAGCCCGACGTCGATGTGATCGAAGGCCTCTCTCCGGCGATCAGCATCGAGCAGAAGGCGACGAGCCACAACCCGCGCTCGACGGTCGGGACGGTCACCGAAATTCACGACTACCTGCGGCTGCTGTACGCCCGGGCCGGAACACCCTACTGCCCCGACCACGATCTCCCGCTCCAGGCGCAGACGGTCTCGCAGATGGTGGATGCGGTGCTTGCGATTCCCGACGAACCCCGGCTGATGATCCTGGCCCCGGTGGCCCGCGAAAAGAAGGGCGAGTTCGTCGAACTCTTCACAGAGATGCAGGCGCAGGGCTACATCCGCTTTCGTGTCGACGGGCAGACCTACGAATACAACGACCTGCCCAAGCTCAAGAAAACCGAGAAGCACGACATCGACGTGGTGATCGACCGCTTGCGCGCACGCCCCGACATGCAGCAGCGGCTCGCGGAGAGCTTCGAGGCCGCGCTGCGGCTGGCCGATGGACGTGCGATCGCGCTGGAGATGGACGCGCCTGCACCCGAAAACGGGGCCCAGTCGCCCGCGGCACGCGAACACCTCTTCAATGCCAAGTTCGCGTGCCCGATCTGCCACTACTCGCTGGCCGAACTCGAACCGCGCCTGTTTTCCTTCAATTCGCCCGTGGGCGCGTGTCCGAGTTGCGACGGCTTGGGACATCGAGAATTCTTCGACCCCGCGCGGGTCGTCGCGTTTCCGACGCTGAGCCTCGCCAGCGGCGCGGTGAAGGGCTGGGATCGGCGCAACGGCTATTACTTCAGCATGCTCGAAAGCGTGGCCAAGCACTACAAGTTCGATCTGGACACGCCTTTCGAGTCGCTTCCCGCTTCGGTGCAGCAGACCGTGCTGAACGGCTCGGCGCAAGAAGAGATCAAGTTCACCTACGTGATGGAGAGCGGCCAGCAATCCGGCAAGAAGCTGGTGCGCAAGCATCCCTTCGAAGGGATCATCCCGAACATGGAGCGGCGCTATCGAGAGACCGATTCGGCGATGGTGCGCGAAGATCTCTCGCGCTTTCGCAACTTGCAGCCTTGCCCCGAGTGTCACGGCACCCGTCTGCGCCGCGAGGCGCGCCATGTGTTCCTGGTCGATCAAACCGGCGCGGAGCCCCGCCGCATGGCGATCTACGAGATCAGCCATGCCACGCTGCGCGAGAGCTTCGCGTACTTTCAGGACCTGCATCTGCGTGGCGCCAAGGCGGAAATTGCCGACAAGGTGGTGCGCGAGATCGGGCTTCGCCTGAAGTTTCTCAACGACGTCGGGCTCAACTACCTGAGCCTGGATCGCAGCGCGGAGACGCTGTCCGGCGGCGAGGCGCAACGCATCCGGCTCGCCTCACAGATCGGCTCGGGGCTGACCGGCGTGATGTATGTGCTCGACGAGCCCAGCATCGGTCTGCACCAGCGCGACAACGACCGGCTCATCGGCACGCTGAAGCACCTGCGCGACATCGGCAACAGCGTGATCGTCGTCGAGCACGACGAGGACATGATCCACGCCGCGGATCACGTGATCGACATGGGCCCGGGCGCCGGCGTTCATGGCGGGCGCGTGATGGCGCAGGGCACCTACGCGCAGGTTGCGGCAGACCCGGACTCACTGACGGGGCAGTACCTGTCTGGCGTGAAGAAGATTGCGGTGCCCGCGCGCCGAACGCCATGGTTGCCGGTCATGAACAAGCCCGTCGCAGAAGAAAGCAAGAAAGCATCGCGCTTTCCGCAGAGCGGTGCCGCCGAAAGGCGCGCGGCCCGCGAGGCAGCGCACCTGGCGACACAGTCCGACGTGCAGGAAATCCGGGTCGTCGGCGCGACGGGCAACAACCTCAAGAACGTCAACGTGGCGTTCCCGGTCGGCCTGTTGACGTGCGTGACGGGCGTCTCCGGCTCGGGCAAATCGACGCTGGTCAACGACACGCTCTATGCAGCCGTCGCGCGCACGCTCTATCGCGCACACGAAGAGCCGGCCGAACACGAGGCCATTGAGGGCATCGAGTATTTCGACAAGGTCATCAACGTCGACCAGTCGCCGATCGGCCGCACGCCGCGCAGCAATCCGGCCACCTATACCGGCCTCTTCACACCCATCCGCGAGCTGATGGCGGAGACCAACACGGCCCGCGAGCGCGGCTACGGTCCGGGCCGCTTCAGCTTCAACGTCGCGGGCGGCCGCTGCGAAGCGTGTCAGGGCGATGGCGTCGTGAAGGTCGAAATGCACTTCCTGCCCGACGTGTACGTGCCCTGCGAGGTGTGCCACGGGCAGCGCTACAACCGCGAAACGCTCGAAGTGCAATACAAGGGCCGCAACATCGCGCAAATCCTCGACATGACGGTGGAGACGGCGCACGAATTCCTGAAGGCCGTGCCGACCATCGAGCGCAAGCTGCGCACGCTGCTCGATGTCGGCCTGAGCTACATCAAGCTCGGGCAGGCCGCGACGACGCTCTCCGGTGGGGAGGCGCAACGCGTGAAGCTCGCGCTCGAACTCAGCAAGCGCGACACGGGCCGCACGCTCTACATCCTCGACGAGCCGACCACCGGGCTGCACTTCGCTGACATTGAGCTATTGCTGAAGGTGCTGCACCAGCTGCGCGACGCGGGCAACACGATCGTCGTGATCGAACACAACCTGGACGTGATCAAGACCGCCGACTGGCTCATCGACATGGGCCCCGAAGGCGGCGCCGGCGGCGGCACGGTGGTGGGCGTCGGCACGCCGGAGGCGATCGCCGCGAACGAAGCCAGCCATACGGGCCGATACCTGAAGCGCCTCCTGCCTGGCTGATCCGGCTGACCCGGCTGATCTCCGACCACCTCGCTCCATGACCTGCGAGGTCATCGACGCTGCGCGCAGCCTCGGCGACATTGGATGCAAGCCGGAACCGAGGTGGTGCCGGCAGCAACAGGCCAACATCTCAGGGCCAACGAAAGAGCATCATGAACGGCTTCGACATCCTTCCCCTCGCTGTGGCCCTACTCATCGGCATTGCCGCGGTGGGCTCCTGCATCGGCATCGGCATCGTCGGGTCGAAGCTCCTCGAAGGCACCGCACGGCAGCCAGAACTCAAGGACACCTTGCAGACCCTGTTCTTCCTGATCGCGGGCGTGACCGACGGCGCATTCATCATCGCCACCGGCATCGGGCTTTGGTTCGCGACCGCCAACCCGTTCCGCGGCTAGGAACGCCGCCCACAGTGGCGGCATGGCCTATCGCTGACCGATGCGGGCGTCGCCGAACAGCGCCTTCAGTTCGCGAGGCTGTGAACGCCAATACTGCGGCGGCGCCTCGACCTGGGCACCGAGTTCGGCGGCCGCGCGCCACGGCCAGTGCGGCTCGAACAGCATCGCGCGGGCCAGCGCCACCAGATCGGCCTGGCCCGCTGCGACGATGGCATCGGCCTGCGATGGTTCAGTGACGAGGCCGACAGCGATGATCGGAAGATCGACCGCTTTCCTGATGCGCTCGGCCAGCGGGACCTGGTAACCGGGCGAGAGCGGGATCTTCTGTTGCGGCGACACGCCTCCCGAAGAAACGTGGACGAAGCTGCATCCCAGCGACGAAAGCGCCTTGGCAAAGGCGATGCTCTGCTCGACATCCCAGCCGCCGTCGACCCAATCGGTCGCCGAGAGTCGCACGCCGACGGCCATCCGGTCCGGCACGGCGGCCCGCACTGCGGAGAACACTTCCAGCGGGAAGCGCATGCGGTTTTCAAGCGAGCCGCCGTAGGCATCGGCGCGCTGGTTGGCAATGGGCGAAAGAAACTGATGCAGCAGATAGCCATGCGCCGCGTGCAGTTCGATCGCGTCGAGACCGAGAGCATCGGCACGCTGTGCCGCACGCACGAAGGCCGCCTTCACGCGCGCGAGCCCACCGGCATCGAGGGCGGCAGGCGGAGGTTCGCCCGCCGCATGCGGGATCGCGGAGGGCGCCACGGTCTGCCAGGCGCCTTCGTCCGGCGTCAGGCACTGGCCGCCTTCCCATGGCACGTGGCTCGATGCCTTGCGTCCCGCATGAGCGAGTTGAATGGCGACCGGTACGCGCGAATAGCGGCGGATTGCAGCCAGCACGCGTCCGAGCGCCGCCTGGTTATCGTCCGAATAGAGCCCGAGGTCACCCGGCGTGATGCGCCCGATCTCCTCGACCGCGGTCGCCTCGATGATGAGCAAGCCCGCGCCCGACAACGCAAGCTGCCCGAGATGGATCATGTGCCAGTCGGCAGCGTTGCCGTGCTCGGCGGAGTACTGGCACATCGGGGCAATCACGATGCGGTTGCGCAGGGTCAACGGACCCAGCGCGAAGGGGGAGAAGAGGGCGCTCATGGCGCCCGTTATATCGGCGCCGCTCGCCCCGCGCTCGACAAAGGGCTTCCCGTGGGCCGCACCCGCAGCATGCCCTCTTGAGCGGTCGAGGCGACGAGCCGCCCGTCGCGCGTGAAGATGCTGCCGCGGCACAGTCCCCGTGCACCGTTCGCGCTCGGCGAATCGACACAGTAGAGCAGCCACTCATCCATTCGGAAATCGCGATGGAACCACATCGCATGGTCGAGGCTGGCGGGCCGTACCTGGCCGCTCATGAAGCTCAGGCCGTGCGGCAGCATGGCGGCGCGCAGCAGACCGTGGTCTGAAGCGTAAGCCAGCAAGGCGCGATGCACGAGCGGGTCGTCCGGCAGCGGCGCGATCGCGCGCATCCAGACGCTGCTCTCGGACGAGCGAGGCGCCGGCGCGAGCAGGTCGTCGGGCTCGATGCGGCGGTACTCGATCCCGTGCGGCATCAGTGCCTTGGGACGCCACATGGCAGGCAGCCGGTCGCCGAGCGCCATGCGTTGATCGAGTTCGCTCGGCAGCCCGTCCGGACCTGCGGCTTCGGGCATCGGAAGTTGATGCTCGATGCCCTCGTCCACGGTCTGGAACGAAGCCGACATCTCGAAGATGATGCGCTCCCGCTGGCGCGCGACCACGTGCCGCATCGTGAAGCTGCGGCCATCGCGCATGCGTTCGACCGCGTATTCAATGGGCGCATGCTCGCCGGGCAACAGGAAGTAGGCGTGCATCGAATGGACCGGGCGCTCAGCACCCACGGTCTGGCAGGCGGCCATCAGCGCTTGCCCCAGCACCTGGCCGCCGAAGACGGCCGGCGTGCCGATGTCTTCGCTCTGAGCCAGGAAGCGGTCGTTGCCCAGCGGTTGGAGGCTCATCAAGTCGACGAGGCTGTCGACGAGTCGGGAAGCGGTGGCGGGATCGGTCATCGGGAGAACGCAGGCAGCGCCGGAAAGACAAGCCTGCAACGATAGCAAAGAGCGCCCCGCCGTGGTGTCCCGCGCCGGTCAGCGATCCAGGTCGACCCCGTCAGCGGCCAGTTGGCTCTGGAGCGCGGTCACGTCGACCGTCGCGAAGCTACCGCCCCCCAGCGATGCCGCTGCGGTTCCGGCCGCTTGCCCCATCACGAAGCAGCCGCCGCTGGCCCGCGCCGCCGATTGGCCTTCGTGCGTCATCGAGGCGCAGCGGCCCGCGACCAGAAGGTTGTCCACCCCGCGGGGCACGAGCATGCGCCACGGCAGTTGGTTGTAGGTGCGGTTGCCATCGCGCGGGAAGGCCCACTCGATCTTGCCGGCCGCATGCATCTCCATCGGCCAGGCGTTGATGCCGATGCTGTCGTCGAAGCGTGCCGACGACAGGATGTCCTCACCCGTCAGCGCATAAAGCCCTTGGATGCGCCGCGTCTCGCGAATGCCCACCTGGGGCGCGATCTCCACGATGGACGATTGTTCGAAGCCGGGCACTTCGGCCTTGAGGAATCGGAAGTATTCGCCGATCTGCCGGCGGCCTTCGGTTTCGCCGTCGCTGAGTTGCCGGGCGTCCACGCCGTTCATCGCACCGCCTTCGGCATTGCGGATCTGCGTCACGTTGGCGCGCCATTCTCGCGGGTCGATCTGCGGACGCAGGATCGCGCCCTCTCTCGGAAAGCTGTAGGCCTGCGGATCGCGCTCACGCGCTTTTGTCATCAGGTCGTTGATGGCCTTGAATTCGCCCACGGCGGCCAGCGCGCGCTGCGCGTCGACGTGGCCGATGCGAAACATGGTGGATGGGAACAATCCGCTGCCGTGGCCGTCGCCCACTTCGAAGGGCACACCGGCAAAGGCCGCCACGTCCGCATCGCCGCTGCCGTCGATGAAGGCATTCGCACGAATTGCCTGGCGGCCGGATTTCGTTTCGACTACCAGCGCGGCAATGCGATTGCCGTCCATGACCACCGCCGCGGCCAACGCGTGGAACAGCAGCTGCACGCCGGCGTCGAGCAATAGCTGATCGGCCGCGCACTTGTAGACGGAGGTGTCGTACGAACGCACGCGAATACGGCCCTGCATGCCGTCCTGCGGCTTGTTGAGGCCGCCCATGGCGTCGATGCGCGCGAGCAGGTCGTCCGCCACGCCATGCACGAGCAGCGTCATTTCGCCGTCGCGCTTGCCGTAGAGGCCCGCGAAGTTGGTCACGCCGCCGGCGGTGCCCATGCCCCCGAGGAAGCCATAGCGCTCCACCAGCAGCGTGCGCGCGCCGTGGCGGGCGGCGCTCACGCTGGCAGCGATGCCGGCAGGGCCGCCGCCGACCACGACCACGTCGTACTCGCCGAAGACCGGCAGGCTGCGTTGCGGTTCGATGACGGTGGACACGTTCATTGCAGTTTGATGCCGTTCGTCGAGATGATGCGGGTCATGATCGCGGACTCTTCCTTGACGCGTGCCCGCATGCCGTCAGGCGACGTGCCGACTGCCTGCCAGCCCTGATCGAACAACCGCTGGCGCACTTCGGGCGATTTCATGATGACGGCGAGTTCCTTGCTGATCCGGTCCTGCGCGGTCTTCGACAGATTGGCGGGGCCGAGCAGGGCGGTCCAGACTTCGAGATTGAAATCACGAACACCGGCTTCGGAGAGTGAGGGCACTTCAGGTGCCAGCGTGCTGCGCCCGCTCGTGAGGCCGATCGCCTTGAGCTTGCCGGCCCGCACCTGCGGCCATGCGACGCCCGGTGGGATAAGGGCCATCTGCACCTGGTCGCCCAGCAATCCGGTCACGACCTGTGGATTGCCTTGATAGGGCACGTGCTCGGCCTTCAGCCCAGGGACGCGGCTCTTGAGGAGCTCCATGCCCAGGTGGCCGACCGAACCGACGCCCACCGAACCGTAGCTCCACTTGTCGCCGCCCTTGCGCGCCGCATCGAAGAAGGCAGCGCCGCCGGGCAGGTTGTTCGGCGCGACCAGCATCAGCGGCGCGGTGGCGATCAGCGACAAGTAGGTGAAGTCCTTGGCCGGGTCGTAGGGCAGCTTGGGGTACAGCATCTTCGACGAGGTCAGATTGCCGTTGATCACGATGCCGAGGGTGTGATCGTCGGTCGCCTTCGCTACCAGGTCGGCCGCGATGTTGCCCGACGCGCCGGGCCTGTTGTCGACGATGACCGGCTGCCCGAGCGCCTTCGCCAGAGGCTCGGCGATGGTCCGTGCCGCGATGTCGGGGGTCGAACCGCCCGGAAAGCCAACGATCAAGCGGACCGGCTTGGTAGGCCATGCGGCGCCCTGTGCCATGGAAGCCAGCGGCAGAATGCCGGCGGCCAGGCCGCAGGCAGCGACAAGGAGAGCTCTCTTCGATGCGTGCATAAAGTGAAAGGGTTGAAAAAGCAAAGGGCCCAAGGATACGCCCCGCTGTGTCCAGACGTTACGAGGAGGTCTGCCGGAGCATGCGCTTCAGTCGACGCGAACGACGATCGGCTCCAGCCCCTCGATGTGCACCTTCATGGTCTGGGCCGGCTTCACCGCCCCCACGCCTTCGGGCGTGCCGGTGAAGATGAGATCGCCAGGCTGAAGTGCAAATAGCGTCGATAGGTTGGCAATGACTTCGTTGACCGACCAGATCAGGTTGCGCAGGTCGCTCTTCTGGCGGACCTCGCCATCGACCTCGAGTGTGATCGCACCTTGCGCGATCTCTCCCGAGTCAGCGAGCTTGCGCACCGCACCCACGGGCGCCGAAAAATCGAAAGCCTTGCCGATTTCCCATGGGCGGCCCTGTTCACGCATCTTCATCTGCAGGTCGCGGCGCGTCATGTCCAGGCCGACGGCGTAACCGTAGATGTGGCTGGCGGCGTCGGCCACGGCAATGTTTCTTCCGGCTTTGCCGATCAGGACGACCAACTCAGCCTCGTAGTGGTAATTGGCGGTCTGCGGTGGGTAGGGAATGTTCGCGGTCTTTCCAGCGGCCACCGGAACGATCGATGCGTCGTCGTTCGGCTTGCAAAAGAAGAAAGGCGGCTCGCGATCGGGATCGAAACCCATCTCGCGCGCATGCGCTGCGTAGTTGCGGCCGACGCAATAGACGCGGCGCACCGGAAACAGGTCGGACGAACCGGCGATGGGAAGGCCGACGACGGCCGGAGGAGAAACGACGAAAGACATGTGGGCTCCTGCCGCCTGTGCGGCACGTGGGTCGAAAAAATCGCTGACGAGCGCAGCGAACGATCAGGAATCCGGCGTCAGGAGTCCTGGAGGAACGCTTCGCGCAAGATGCCCATGGCCTGTTGCACAGGACGATCCGAAAAGCTGAACAGCACGGCATCGTCGGCTGCCGAGAGGCGCAGCGGCGCCCAGGAAGGCACGACAAAGGTGTCGCGCGGACCGAAGGCGAATCGCTGCCCGCCGATCTCGGCCGTGCCATGGCCTTCGACCACGCTGTAGACGGCGCCATCGGTCGCGCGATGCGTCTTGCCGGCAAACCCGGCCGGAAGAAGCTGCAGGTTGGTCGCGATGGTGGGCATCGGCGAGCCGCCCGTCAGCGGATTGATGTAACGCAGCTTGTGGCCCAGCCATGCGTCAGGCGCCTCCTGCCTTTGCAACTGCGCGAGTGCGTCGCGGCTGCGGGCGTAGGGATAGTTGAAGATCGGCGAGGTCGGCGAGCTGTGGTCATGCCGCACAGGCACCATGTTGTGGCCGAATCGCGCGAGGCTGTTGCCCTCGGGACGGGCGACGTGCTGCACCTTTGCATCGGCGTTCTCTGCAAAGCCGGCATCGAAGAAGCGGAGCATCGGGATATCGAGCCCATCGAGCCAGACCACCGGCTCGGTCACGCCTTCGATGCCTTCGTTGCCATGGTCGTGCCAGGCCCACGAAGGCGTGATGATGAAGTCGCCCGGGTACATGGTGGTGCGCTCGCCACCCACCGTGGTGTAGGCCCCCTTGCCGTCGACGATGAAACGCAGCGCCGATTGCACGTGGCGGTGAGATGGCGCGACCTCGCCCGGCATGATGAGCTGCAAGCCCGCGTAGAGCGATTGCGTGATCGATGAACGACCTGGAATCGCCGGATTCTCAAGCACCAGCACACGGCGCACGGCTTCTTCGGCAGTGATGAGTTCGGCCGATTCCATCAGCAGCGGGCGAATCTCGTCGTAGCGCCAGAGCGCGGGCACGCAGGGAGTCTGCGGTTCACGCGGCACCAGAGCGTGCAGCGATTCCCAAAGCGGCGTGAGGTTCAGCGGTCGGATGCGCTCGTAGTAGGCACGGCGTTCGGCGGCGTCCGTGTGCGCGGCTTGCGTAGCGGTGTTCATGGGATTTGTCTCCTGGCGATCGAAGCCCGAATGCGATTGTTGGTCGCACCTACTATTTGTTCAAGATGGACAACTCGATACCCACAATTGCGTTTTCAGATAATGGCCGTTCTGAAGTTCTGAGCATTCCGGAGGCCCTCATGTCCAAACTCGATCTCGAATGGCTCGCCGTGTTCGACGAGATCTACAAGACCGGCAGCGTCTCCAAGGCCGCGGACCGCCTGGGCATGGCGCAGGCCGCAGCCAGCACCATGCTGAACAAGCTGCGCGCGCACTTCGATGACCGGTTGTTCGCGCGCACTGCGCAGGGCATGCAACCCACGCCCTATGCACAGCGGCTGTGCATTCATGTGCGCGAAGTGCTCTCCCAACTCGACCAGGCGCGCGGCAGCCGCGGCGGCTTCGATCCGGGCGAGGCGCAGCGCACCTTTCGCATCTGCATGACGGACATCAGCGAGGTGGTGTTGCTGCCCCGGCTTCTGGACCATCTGCGGCGCTCAGCCCCTGGCGTGCACATCGAAACCGAAATCATCTCGACCGACAGCGGGCGCCGCCTGGAAGACGGCGAAGTCGATCTCGCGGTGGGCTTCATGCCGCAACTCGACGCGGGCTTTTATCAGCAGACGCTCTTTGCGCAGAACTTCGTCTGCCTGGTGGCGCGGGACCATCCTCGCATCGGCGCGCGACTCACGCTCAAGCGCTTCGAGGGTGAGGCCCACGCGGTGATCTCGTCCTCGGGCACCGGCCACGCCATCATCGACAAGACCATTGCGCGACTGGGCCTCACGCGCAACGTCGTGGTGCGCTTGTCGAGCTTCCTGAGCGTGGCGCGCATCGTGGCGCACACCGAGCTGATCGTGATCGTGCCGCGCATCCTGGGCGAAGTCCTCGTGACCCAGGAGCCTGTGAAGATGATGGATCCGCCCTTTGCACTTTCGACCTACGCCGTCAAACAGCACTGGCACGAACGATTTCACGCCGACGCCGGCAATGCCTGGCTGCGCCGCACGCTGGCGCAACTCTTTGGTGCCGACTCCGCCCCGGCGCTCGCATAATCCGCGAGGGCGTTTCATCGATCAACTCATCGCCCAGGAATACATGTCGTCCATCACCCTGCGATTTCTGGCCGAGCCCAGCGCCGTCAACTTCGGTGGCAAGGTTCACGGCGGCACTGTCATGAAGTGGATCGACGAAGCCGGGTATGCGTGCGCGACGAGCTGGTCCAAGCGCTATTGCGTGACCGTGTTCCTCGGCAGCATTCGCTTCCACCGCCCGATCATGATTGGCGACCTGGTGGAGGTAGAGGCCCGCCTGGCCTACACCGGCAACAGCAGCATGAACATCTCGGTCGAAGTGCGCAGCGGCGACATGAAGGGCGGCGAGATGCAGAAGACCACCGAGTGCCTGATCGTCTTCGTTTCGGTCGATTCGCACGGCCGTCCGCTGCCGGTCGATGCGTTCGCGCCAGGCACGCCGGGCGAAATGGCGCTGGCCGAGCGGGCGCGGGCGCATCTTGAAGCGTCGCGGGCGGCTGCCGGTACTTAGGCGCCGCTGACCGCTTGATCTTGTCGCAATCAGCCTATAGCGACCACCGTCCCACTCACCTCACCCAGCCCGATGCGCACCGCGCCTGCGCGCTCGCAATAGCCGCGCAGGCTCAGCGTGTCGCCATCCTCGAGGAAGGCGCGGCGTTCGCCATTGGGCAGGGTGATCGGCTGCTTGCCACCCAGGGTGAGTTCCAACAGAGAGCCCGCCTCATCCGGATTCGGCCCCGACAACGTGCCTGATCCAAGCAGATCACCAGGCTGCAGATTGCAGCCGTTCACCGTGTGGTGCGTGACGAGTTGCGCAGCGGTCCAATAGGCAGCTTCCGTGGTGTTGCCACGCGTGAGCCGCACAGCCGATTCGCCCGCGTCGCGCATCCTCGCGGTCTGCAGCCACACCTCGAGCGTGATGTCGAGCGCGCCGCTTTCGCGATTGGCAGGTGCATCGAGATAGGCCAACGGCTGCGGATCTCCTTCAGGGCGCGCAAACTTCGCACGGAAAGGCGCGAGCGCCTCCATGCTGACGATCCACGGCGATACGGTCGTCGCAAAATTCTTTGCCAGGAAAGGGCCGAGCGGCTGATATTCCCAAGCCTGCAGATCGCGCGCTGACCAGTCGTTGAGCAGCGTCACCCCGAAGAGATGCTGCTCGGCATCAGCGATGGCGATGGGCTCGCCCAAGGCATTGCCGCGGCCAACGACGAACCCGAGCTCCAACTCGTAGTCGAGCCGCTTCGATGGGCCGAAGCTCGGCGCCTGGGCATCGGGCGCCTTGGTCTGCCCCTGCGGGCGCTTGAACCGCTGGCCGCTCACGCCAATGGACGAGGCCCGGCCGTGGTAGCCGATCGGCACCCACTTGTAGTTGGGCATCAGAGGCTGGTCGGGGCGGAACAGCTTGCCGACGGTGGTTGCGTGATGAATGCCCGTGTAGAAATCGGTGTAGTCGCCAATGCGGCAGGGCACGGTCATCTCGACGGACGATTGCGCCGATAGGGCCTTACTCCAGGCGGCCTGCTTCGGGCTGCCTTCGCGCAGCCCTTCGGAGATGGCGCTGCGCAGCGCCTGGCGTTCCGCTGCGCCTTGCCCCAGCAGCACGTTCATGTCATCCGTATCGATGAGTCCGGCGGCCTTGAGATCAAGCACCTGGTCGCCGATGGCGATCCCGATGCGAAATCCCTCGCTGCTGCCATCAGGCCGAAAGCGTCCGAAGGGCAGGTTCTGGATCGGAAAGTCGCAGCCGGCTTCGTTGGCCGATGACACCCAACTGCGCAGCTTCGGATCGTGTGTGGTGTTGATGGCGTAGGTCATGGGGTGAATTGATCCTTGAGGCCGGCCCAGCAGTCGGCGTAGTCGTTGTCGAGCGCCGGGCTCTTCATCGCGAATTCGGTGGGGATGAAGCGATAGCGGCTCTCGAACATGAAGGCGAGCGTGTTGTCGAGCTTCTGCGGCTTGAGCTCGCTGCGGCTCGCCTTCTCGAAAGCTTCTTCGTCGGGGCCGTGCGGAACCATGCAGTTGTGCAGGCTCGCACCACCAGGCTTGAAGCCGCCCGGCTTGGCGTCGTACTGCCCATAGACCAGCCCCATGAATTCACTCATGAGATTGCGGTGGTACCAGGGTGGACGGAAGGTGTCTTCCATGACGAGCCAGCGCGGCGGAAAGATCACGAAGTCGCAGTTGGCGGTCCCGGGCGTGTCGCTCGGCGAAGTCAACACTGTGAAGATCGAAGGATCCGGATGGTCGAAGCTGATCGAGCCGATCGTCATGAAATGCGCCGTGTCGTATTTCACGGGCGAAAGGTTGCCGTGCCAGGCGACGACGTTGAAGGGCGATTGCCTTGTCGGCGCCGACCAGAAGCGGCCGCCCGCCTTCTTGACGAGCTCGTAGCCCGTGCTCGCTTCCTCGAAGGCGGCGACGGGCGCCTGGAAGTCGCGCGCATTGGCAAGGCCGTTCGAACCGATCGGGCCCAGCTCGGGCAAGCGGAATTGCGCGCCGTAGTTCTCGCAAACGTAGCCGCGGGAAGGTCCTGCGCCAGATTCCGAATCGGGCAGGCCGACCTTGAAGACCACGCCTCGCGGCACCAGCGCAATCTCGCCGGCCTTGACGTCGAGCACGCCCATCTCGGTGGTGATTTCAAGACGACCCTGCTGCGGCACGAAAAGCATTTCACCGTCGGCGTTGACGAAGGCGCGGCGCTCCATGGAGCGGTTCGCGATGTACACGTGCGCGGCGACGCCGGTCTGCGCTTCGGCATCGCCGTTGGCGGCGATCGTATGGACGCCATCGACGAAGTCGACGTTGGCGTTGTCCATCGGGATCGGCGCCCAGCGCAGCGGCTCGGGCGGCAGGAGCATCTCACGATCGGCACCGGTCTTCCATTGCGCCTGCGCGTAGGGCTTGTAGCGTCCGGACACCACGGAGGGCTGGCGCCGGTACATCCACGTGCGCCTGTTTTCGTGGCGCGGCGCGGTGAAGGCCGTGCCGGAAATCAGCTCGGGATACAGGTCGAAGGGCGCGCGCTGCGGGCTGTTGCGGCCTTGGGGCAAGGCGCCTGCGACGGCTTCGGTCGCGTATTCGTTGCCGAAGCCGCTTTGATAGCGGCGCTCGCCGGCGGATGCGTCGGTCATGGTGTCCTTTCTCCTTTGGGAGTCTCAGCGGCGCTCGAAGCGGCCTCAAGGGCTTGGCGAAGCACCGGCATCGAGCCGATGTGATTGGCGAGCACAAGCACGAGCCGGGCATTCAGAGCGTGGCTTTCTTCGGTCGACAAGCCTTGGTGTGCTTCGATCAGCGCCTCGTAGAAATCGTCGGGCGCGTCGAGGTTTGGGGTGGTGATGAGTTCCATCGTCTTCTATGCCTTTGCCAGGGCACGATCGCGCGCGGAACGCACGACGTGGGATGTGGGATGGCGCCAGCGCGCGCACACGTGCTGGTCGGGACGCAGCAGGTAAACAGTGCCGGAACGCGCGTCATAGCGGCGGGCCGCGACTTCGCCTTCGCCCGTCGCGCTGACCCGCACCACGTGCAGCGGCACGTCGGCCTCTGCCACTGCTTGCAGACTGCGTTCGGCCTCCTCGCCTTGGCCGAAAACCACCGCGGTGAAGCACGCAGCGCCCGCGGATGAAGCGGGACACAGCTCGCGCAGCAACCATCCGCTGGAGCCATCGGGCCGAACGATCGGCGCATCGGCGGCGGGCGCACCAGGCGCCATCCGGCCGTCGAAAGCATCCTCGTCGGGCGTGTTCAACGGCGACTCGCTCAGCGTGCTCGGGACCGAGAGACGCCCGCTGTTGACCAGCGCCCGTGCGAAGGCATGGCGCTTGGAAAGTTCGAGCACGGCGTCGCGAAACAGCCTGCTGACTTCGCTCTTCGGCGTGATGAAGTCGGTGGCGCGTGTCGAGTGGCGGATGTTCTCGTCGGCCGCGTATTCGCGCTCGCTCGCATAGCTGTCGAGCAGCGCGTCGGGTGCTTCGCGCCTGATGACGGCAGCCAGCTTCCACGCGAGGTTGTCCGCGTCCTGCACGCCCGAGTTCGCACCGCGCGCGCCGAAGGGCGACACGCCATGCGCCGAGTCGCCAGCGAACAGCACGCGGCCATGGCGAAAGCGCTCCATGCGTTGGCAGGCGAAGGTGTAGACGCTGGCCCATCCGATGCTGAACTGCACGCGCTCATGGCCGATGCTGTCGAGCAATGCGCGCACGCGCGGGATGATGTTTTCGTGCTTGCGCTCTTCCACCGGATCGGCGTCCCAGCCAAGCTGGAAGTCGACACGCCACATGTTGTCGGCCTGCTTGTGAAGCAGCACGCTTTGGCCGGGATGAAAAGGCGGATCGAACCAGAAGCGCCGCTCGGTCGGAAGCCCCGCGTCCATGTTCACATCGGCGATCAGGAAGCGGTCCCGGAAGACGCGGCCCTTGGCCTCCTGTCCAAGCAGTTGCCGCAGGCTGGATCGCGAGCCATCGCAAGCCGCCACATAGTCGGCACCGAGCTGGTAGTTGCCCTCGGGCGTCTCGATGGTGAGCAGCGCGTGGCCCGCATGCTGCGCAACGCCGACCACCTTGTTGCTCCAGCGGATGTCGATCAGCGGCAGCTCGGCGGCGCGCTCCGACAGATAGCCTTCGACGTAGTACTGCTGCAGGTTGATGAATGCCGGTCGCTCATGTCCCTCTTCGGGCAGCAGGTCGAAGTTGTAGACCTGCTCGTCCTTGAAGAACACCCTGCCGACCTTCCACGACACCCCTTTGGCCACCATGCGATCGGCGCAACCCAGCCGATCGAATATTTCGAGCGTGCGCTTTGCGAAGCAGATGGCGCGCGAGCCGGTGGACAGCGTGTGGTCGTTGTCGAGCAGCACCACCGGCACCTGCCGTTGCGCAAGATCGATTGCCAATGCGAGCCCCACGGGGCCGGCGCCGACCACCACGACCGGATGCCGCGCGGGCGGCGCGGCGTCCTGGTCCGCGTGGCGCCTGTAGTCGAAGTGCAGCGACTGATAGTCGACGCCCTGCATCGCTCAGCCTTCCAGCGCCTTCCACATTTCGATGTCGCGCTCGGCGGTCCAGATGCGCGGATCGACATGGCCCGACGCTTCGTCGTAGGCACGGCTCACGTCGAAGGGCATGCAATGGTCGAAGATGACCCACTGGCTGTACTTGGGCTTGAGCTTGGCATAGGTGTCCCTGTAGACCGCGTTGAGGTCGCGGCCGGCTTTGACGCCTTCCTGGACGCTGCTGTAGACGTCGGCGATGAAGCTGCGGGTGCCTGCGAGGCCCTTCGCCACTTGATCGGCGGTCGTCAGCGCGGCACCGCGCCCCGGAACGAGCGCCTTCGGCTTCAACGCGGCGATGTTGTCCAGCGTCTGCGGCCAGTCCTGGAAGTAGGCATCGCCGGCGTAGGGCGTGGCGTCGAACTCGACCAGGTCGCCGCTGAGCAACGCCCGCTCCTCCGGAAGCCAGACGACCGTGTCGCCCTTCGTGTGGCCGCGGCCCAGCTGGATGAGCTGCACTTCGAGCTTGCCCAGCCACAAGGTCATCTTGCCGGTGAACGTGATGGTCGGCCAAGTCATCCCCGGCGGCACGGTTTCGACGTTCTGGAACAGCCGGGGGAAGCGACCGATCTCGCTCGCCTTGTCTTGCTCGCCGCGCTCCACGATGAGGTCGCGCGTGTCCTGGCTGGCAATGATGTGCTCGGGCTTGTAGGCGGCGGCGCCGAGCACACGAACGGCGTGATAGTGCGTCAGCACGACGTACTTGATCGGCTTGTCGGTCACCTCGCGGATGCGCCGGACCACATCGGCCGCCATGGCGGGCGTGGCCTGCGTATCGGCCACCAGCACGCAGTCGTCGCCGATGATGATCCCGGTGTTGGGATCGCCCTCGGCCGTATAGGCCCAGGCGTGCTCGGAGATCTGGCTGAAGGTGATCTTCTTTTCTTCCAGATCGGCTTGGCTGGCGAATTTCTTGACCTCGGTCATCACGGGTCTCCTTGTAAAAATTTGTCTAACGTAAATTGATTCGGCGTAAACGAATGCACGCAGTTTAGATCGCCAATCAGTTAATGTCTAATGCCTTCCGCAGAAACGAACAAAAGGGACTGGCGATGAGCACAGACAACGAGCGCAGCCAACGCGGCATCCAGAGCATCGAAGTCGGCGGGCAACTGCTTCGCGCCCTGGTCCACAACGGACGACCCATGGCGCTGAAGGACCTCGCGCGCGAAGCGGAGATGTCTCCCGCCAAGGCGCATCCCTACATGGTCAGTTTCGGCCGGCTGGGGCTCATCGAGCAGGATCGCGTCAGCGGCCACTATCTGCTCGGACCGCTCGCGTTGCAACTGGGGTTGATCAGCCTTCAGCAGGCGAACCCGGTTCACGTCGCCACGCCGCTGATCGCCGAACTGGCGCAGCAGATCGGGCAGACTGTGGCCATCGCCGTCTGGGGCGACCGGGGCGCCACCATTGTGCGGATCGCGGAATCGCCAGCGCCGCTGCACGTGAACATGCGGCACGGCACGGTGTTCTCGCTCACCAACACGGCGTCGGGCCGTCTGTTTGGCGCCTACCTGGATCCAGCGGTCGTCAAGCAACTGCTCGAGGACGAACGCCGGCGCGAGCGCAAGGGCGCGGCCACGGCGCACGCTCCCCGGCGAGGCATGCCGCCAGCGCGACCTCTGCCGAGCTGGCAGGATTTCGAGTCGCAATTGCGCGAAGTCCGCAGCCACGGCGTCAGCCGCTCGGACGGCGAAATCCTGCCCGGTGTGAGCGCGATGTCAGCGCCGGTCTTCGATCACACCGGAGCCATCTCGCTGGCGCTCACGGCCATTGGGCCGTCCGCCATCTTCGACACGGATTGGGACGGCGAGATCGCGCTCGCCCTCAAGGCGTGCGCGGATCAGGTGTCGCAGCGGCTGGGCGCTTCGGCTTCAAGGCCTTGACCCGTTCCAGGCTCTCCGCCGGCCAGTACTGCGAGCCGCTGTAGTACTCCGCAGTCGCCGGTACGCCCGCCGGCAGCACGACCCAAGGCTGCTTCGAAGCCGTGTAGATGTGGATGTCTGGCGGCAGGGCGTCGGGCGAATCGAGCGTGCCGACGCGAACGAAAGCGATCGCCTCGCCCGCGCCTGCATAGTGGCTCCACAGGGCGACCCGGCATTGCGAACAGCGCGCGATCTTCTGGCCTTTGCCGCTCAGCGAAGGGGTGTCGACCATTTCGAGGTCGCCTTGCAGCAACTGCAAGCGGTCGCGTTCGATCAGCGCGTTGATTGCAAACGCACTGCCGCTCTCGCGCTGGCACCAGCGGCAATGGCAGCAGTTCACGAAGAGCGGCCGAGTCGCCATGCGGTAGCGGACTGCGCGGCAGGTGCAGCCGCCTTCTATCGGGAACGGATCGGTGCTCATCGATGTCCTTTCAGGCGCGTTGGGCTGTAGCCAGAAGCCGCAGGCCCAGGCAGACCATCACCGTGCCGGCGAACCTGTCCGCCCAGGCTTTGTACCGGAGATAGGTTTTCTGGGGCCCACTCGCGGAGAGGGCCAGCGCCACCAGCGCATACCAGCTCGTTTCAAGCGCGAAGACCACCGCCACGATGCCCACTCCGAAACCGAGCGAAGGCGTCGGCGGAAGAAATGCGGCGAAGACGCTCGCGTAGACGATCGCCGTCTTCGGATTGCTCAGCTGCGTCGCCAATCCAAGCAGAAACGCGCGGCCCGCCTGACGCTTCGCTCCACCCGCACCCCGCACTGATGAACCCATCGACAAAGGTTGGCTCGCGCCGAGCCAGATCCGCACGCCGAGATAAGCAAGATAAAGTCCGCCCGCGGCCTTGAGGACGACATAGAGCGTCGGCACGGCCAGCAGCAACGCCTGCAGCCCGGCCAATGCAGCAAGCGCAAAGCAGGCCCCGCCCAGCCCCATTCCGAATGCCGCCGCCACGCCTTGCGAGCGCGAAAGCGACACGGCCGTGCGCGCGACCATCACGAAGCTGGGCCCCGGGCTCACCACGCCGACCGCCAAAGCGCCGGCGATGCCAAGAAGTGGAAGTAACTGAGTCAATCGTGGCTCCTTGCCTTCATCGGGCCAGGAGATTACTCCAGTCGTCTCAGCCCATGAAGCCCAGGTTCTTCGGATACTCGAGGCCGTTGAAGTTGCCGCCGAAGTTCTTCAGGTTCGGCAGGATGCCTGGCAGATCGATGTCCGGCACGCCGAACCACCTGGCCAACGTTGCACCGTACTGATCGACCGAGGTCGTGGGAATCAGCCGCCCCTGCCCCACGTGCCCTTCGTAGCCGGCGAGCTTCGGGTCGTTGTTGATGCTCACCACCTGCGGCATGCCATAGAACTGCTTGCCCTTGACCGCGCCGCCGACGACGAAGTGATGGCTACCCCAGCCGTGATCGGAGCCATCGCCATTGCTCGCCAGCGTGCGGCCGAAATCCGACGCCGTGAAAGCCGTGACCTTGTCCCCGACGCCCAGCGCTTCCATCTGGCGATAGAACGCAACCAGCGCATCGCTGAGCTGCTTCATCAGGCCTGGCTGGTTGGCGATCAGGTTGTCGTGCAGATCGAACCCACCCATGGACACGAAGAAAACCTGCCGCTTCACGCCGAGCGCGGCACGCCCGCGAATGACACGCGAGACCATCTTGAGCTGGTTCGCGAGCCCGGTGGTCAGTCCCGCGAAGGTGTCGTTCGTGAAGGTGGCCGGGGCAATGGCCGCCGTCACAGCCGTTTCGGCTTCCACCGCGCGCCGGGTCACGCGGTTGTATTCGTTCTCCAGCGCGTGGGTGCGCGCCTCCTGCACGAGTTGCGCCATGGCGGACTTGACCGAGGCCGATCCGAAGACCGTGTTGCTCTTCACGCTGCCGATGCCGACGGCGCCGTTCGTGCTGACCTGGTATTGCAGGGCGGTGTCGCCCGAGAGAAACACCGCATTGCCCGCGACGGACATGCAGGTGAACAACGAGGTCGTGTTCTGCGACAGCGCGAGGTCACCGAGATTGCCGCCCCAGCCTACCGTCGAGCCTTCGGGTGAAGAGGACTGCCAGATCGACTGCTGGTCGTTGTGCGAGAAGAGTTTGGGCGGCTGCGGATAGAGCTTCTTGTTGCTGTTGTTGTACTGGGCGCGCGTGAGCGGGACCACGAGCGGACCGACGTTGAGTTGCACCGCCACTTTGCCCTCGTTGTTGAAGAGGCCGGCCAGTTGCCCCATCGACGGATGCAGCGCGTATTGGCGTCCGTCGGCCAACGCAGTCGTCGGCGTGAGCAGCGTCGGGTCGAGAGCGGCCTTCGCAATGGCGATCCCATTGGCGGCCTGCGGCACACGAATGGTGCTGTAGGCGTTGTAGCTGGGGTCGTCGTAGGTGACGACGGTGTTCGCATAGTCGTTGCCGCCAAAGAGGAAGACGCACACCAGCGCCTTGTAGTCGTCGGAGGAAGCGGCCTGCGCGGCGGCTTCGCCCATTGCCGCGAGATTGAGCGCAAAGGGCAACGCAGTGCCCGCCATGGCAAGCTGGCCGGAGCGGCGAAGAAACGCGCGCCGGGTATGGGCGGCAGGATCGATCAGGTACATCGCGCAGTCCCTTATTTCTGGATGAGGTACGAAGGCGCTGCCAGCACCAGGAGCACGGCGGCATACACGCGATTGAGCTTGACGCCGTCAGCGCTGGATGCCGTCACGGCCGGTGTGGCGAGGGCCCCGACGATCAGCGCGACCGTCGCCGCTGAAAGCTGGTTGCCCGTGAGCAGCAGGTTCAGTCGCTTCACCAGCGCGGCCGGATCGAGCACCAGCGCGAGTTCATTCGCATAGGTGGCGTTGACGTCCTTGGCCGTCCTCTGGAGCGCGCCCTGCATGTAGTTGATGTAGCCGCCGACGCTTGTCTCGTTGACCAACTGGAATTCCGGCGCGACCATCTTCGCGCTCGCGATCGCGGTCGAAGGCGGCACGTAGCCAGGTCTGAAGTAGTTGAAGACCGAAGGCGAACGCAACGGGCTCTGCCCGAGCTGCGTGTCCGACCGCGAGAGGTCACCGATCTTCCAGTTGCCGGTCGCCGAGTCGGCGCCGAAGGTCCGCGCCCATTGCACGAAGCGCAGCATGGGCTCGCGCAAGCGTCCAAAGTTCGGGTCGGTCAAGCCGGCCGGGCTGCGCGCTTCGTTGTCGAGCACCACCGCGGCACACACGCTCTTCATGTCCCCGCGCACGCCACTTCCGTTGTCTGCAAAGACATCCGCAATGCGCTTGACGTAAGCCGAGCTCGGGTTGCTGGTGACGAGCCGCTGGATCAACTGCTTGCCGATGAATGGGCCGACGTTCGGGTGATTGAACAGCGTGTCGAGCGCGATCTTGAGCGCGGCCTTGCCATCCGTTCCGGCCGGCACCGTGGCGCCGAGGAACTTGGCTTCGAGCGTGGAATGCTTCGAGGCTGTCAGCGCCATCGGCCGCTTCGTCCACGCATTGCTCTCGACGCTGCCGCTCGTCCGGACGACGGCACCTGCGGATCCGTTTTTCTCCTCCGTGCGGACGTCGACGTCATAGCCCGTGAAGACACGCGCCAGGTTCGTGACGTCGTCGAGTGTGTAGGTGTCGAGGGGCGCGCCATCGGCACCGGTCTTGACGGTGCCGTCGGCGTTGAGTTGGTAGAGGCCGATGGTCATCAGCTGCATGACCTCGCGGGCGTAGTTCTCGTCCGGCTGGCGTCCCTGGGCGTTTTCCTTCTGGTTGCCCTTGGTATTGAGGTAGTAGCCCATCGCCGGGTTGAGCGTCACGTCTTCGAGCAGTTGCCGGAAGTTGCCGGTCACGCCCTTCACGAGCGTGTCCCAGTACTGCGCCATCATGTGATCGGTCCAGTTGGAACCAATATCCAATAGCGACACGACGAAAATTTCCGTGAACGCCAGCGCCATTCGCTTGCGAAAACCATCAGGCGCGGTGATGAGCTGGTTCCAGATCATGTCGTCGGCGTTGACGGTGCCGTAGGTCTTGCTCGACAGCCAGTCCCAGCCGGTCTGCGTCGGCGCCCGGTCGACCTGTTCGCCGAGCCACGGCAGGTAACCCCTGTTCCGCACGGCCGCGATATCCGCATCCGAGGCCGAGAACTGCGATTGCAGGAGAAAGCGAGCGGCCTCTTCGTCGCTCCTGGCTTGCGTATAGACATAGCTTTGCGCGGTGGGTGTGGCGCCCAGGCCTGTCAGCGAGCCTGCCTGCACGGTCGCGCTGCCGCTGCCACCTTGCACCGAAAAGGCGCCGGCCCCGCCGCCGCCTCCCCCGCCGCCTCCGCAAGCCGCGAGTGCCGCAGCCGCAGAGAGTGCGGCGACAAGCGGTACAGGGCGCTCTGGCACTTCCGGTCGGAAGGCGCGCGATGGTTGTGCGTGTACGGGCGTTTCGCGCGCGCACGTCGATTCGTCGGTCGGCACGGCGCGACCGCTTGCAATGTCTTCCACCATGGGATTCCTCACTCCTCGGCGCTCCGGCGCCGATCTCGTGAGGCAAATGCCGTGCCGGTAACTGGGCCGACTCAAAGCACGGAAAGTGAGTCGTTAAGGACTAATCAGTCCCGCATCAAACCCGCGCGAATGTGAAGAATTGTGACTTTTTCGTCAGATTCGCGTCATCGATGCCTGCAGGGTGACGCGGAATGTCGCTCAGGCTTTGGCAGCTTCGAGCCCGTCACGCGTCCGGTTCGCTTCCCTTCGGGCCGCTTCGGCGAAGTCGTCGCCAGCCGAGGCGTAGCAGATAGCGCGAGACGAATTGACGACGATCGGCGCATCGGCTCGCCACCCGGCCCGAACCGTCGCGACCGCATCCCCACCCTGGGCTCCGACGCCTGGAATCAGCAACGGCACCGTCGGCGCAAGTACCCGTACGCGCTCGATTTCCGCCGGATAGGTCGCCCCGACCACCAAGCCGAGCTGCCCGTTCAGGTTCCACGGACCCTGCGCCAGACGCGCAACATGCTCGTACAGGAACGGCTCGCCCGTGATTCCCGCCAGACGCTGGCCCTGCAGGTCGGCACCGCCGGGATTGCTGGTGCGGCACAGCAGGAAGGCCCCCTTGCCCTGATGCCGCAAATAGGGCTCGACGGAATCGAAGCCCATGAAGGGCGACAGCGTGACGGCATCGGCGCCATAGCGTTCGAAGGCCTCCCGCGCGTACTGCTCGGCCGTCGAGCCGATATCGCCGCGCTTGGCGTCGAGGATCGTGGGCACGTGGGGCGCATTGCGGCGCATGTGCTCCATGAGCCGTTCAAGCTGCACTTCGGCCCGGTGGGCTGCGAAATATGCGATCTGCGGCTTGAAGGCAATGACGAGATCGGCTGTGGCATCGACGATGCGCGCGCAGAAGTCGTAGATCTTGCTGGCGTCGCCCTTCAGATGGGCGGGGAATTTCGTCGGTTCGGGGTCGAGGCCGACGCACAGCAGCGAGCCGTTTTGGCGCTCGGCAGCGCGCAGCTTGTCCAGGAAGGTCATGGGGCGGAATTTTAGGCGCCGCCGGACCTCAGCCCGACGGCGCCAGTTGCTCCGCCGCGAGACAGAGATCGGCCCACGCGCGGGCCTTGTCCAGCGGGTTGCGCAGCAGGTAGGCAGGGTGATAAGTTGCAACGACGGGCACCATTTCCGCGCCCGGAACCAGCGCGACGGGGACCACACGCCCGCGCAGCTTGCCGAGTGGATCTCCGCTTTGCATGAGGGTTTGGGCCGCTAATGGGCCAAGGGCGAGCACCAGGCGAGGCGCCAACACCGGGACGCAATCCGCCAGTGCTTCGTCCAGAGGCCGCGGACTGGTGGGTTGACCCGAAACGACGCCTCGATGGGTCCGCATCAGGTGGACCGGCGCTTCCCCGTCTTGCAGTTGCAGTGCACGCAGCATGTTGTGCAGCAGACGGCCTGCATCGCCAGCGAACGGTTCGCCGTGGCGGCCGTCGAGTTCGGGAGGCATGTCGGCGATGATCAGCCAGCCGCCTTCTGAAGCGGCTTCGCTGCCGAAGAGGCGCCGCGGTGTGTCCGAGAGCACGGCGGCAGCCCCTTGCCTTGCCGCAATCGGCGCTCGAGCTTCCACCGCCGGCGCGGCGGCCGGCACCGAGGCCCTTTGGACAGGCGACGGCGCGAGCTCGGGAGCCGGCCGCGGTGGCGCATCGGCATCGACGGCGACCGGCGGCTCGACCTTGGCAAGTTCGCCAGCCCCGCCGGCCACGCCAGCCCCATTGGCATCCGTCCTGGGCCACCAGAAGAGCTTGATGCCCATCTCGTCCAGCATCGCGCGTTGGCGTGGCGTCATTTCAGCCCTCCCCAGGCGCTGTTGGATTCGTTGAGGCGCAGGCTCATCACCACGGCATCTTCGCGGGCGCCGGCATGCGCGGGGTAGTAGCCCTTGCGCAGCCCGACACGGCGAAAACCGTTGCGTTCGTAGACGGCCAATGCGCGCAGGTTGCTCGCGCGTACTTCGAGCCAGAGCCATTGCGCACTCAGGCCGCGAGCCCAGCCGGCGAGTGCCTCCAGCATCAAAGGCGCCCATCCCTGGCGCTGAAACGCGGGCGCGACGGTGATGTTGAGCAAGTGGACCTCGTCGACACCCTTCATCGCCACGAAATAGCCAATGATGGTTTCATCGACGGTGCGCGAAGCGACGCGACTCCATAACGCGCGCATGCCGCCTGGCGTCGGCGTGGAGCCTTCTTCGGCGCCAGGGCCTACAAGGCACTGGCAGTGGTAGCCAGCGGCCATCGAATCGGTGAAGTTGGCAGCCGTCCAGGGATGGGTGTAGGCCGCCTGCTCGATGGCGCAGATGGCAGACACCCGCTCGCTTGTGATCGGCTCAAGGCGGGCTTCGCGCGGTTCAAGAAGGACGGCACTCATGGCTGAACGGTGGTGGTTGCCGCCTTGATGGCGGCACGCTCTTCGGTAGTCTGCGCCACTTTATCGCGAACGTAGAGAGGCCATGCCTCGGCCGGCGCGACGGTACGGCCTTGCGCAAGCAGCGCGGGTGCGAGGCGCAGCATCGCGGCCGCCGTCGGGAGCACGTTGTGTCTCGGTCCAGCATGCGGCAAACGGTCGCCATAGGCAGCGAAGGCATTGCCGGCCAAGACCCAGCCCTCCGGCACGACGACGGTTTCCGGCGCCAGCAATTCAGCCTCGCTGGCAATCACTTCGACGCCGAGGTCGTAGCTGGCCGTGTAGACCTGCTCCATGCGCGCGTCCAGAACCACGACCACGCGCGTCGCGCCGAAACAATGGCGCGCCTCTTCGGCGACGGCGTGCAACGTGTCGATAGGCAACAGTCGCACACCGGCGCCATAGCCCAGGCCCTGCGCGACCGAGCAAGCGGTGCGCAGTCCGGTGAAGGAACCGGGCCCTCGACCGAACGCGATGGCGTCGAGTTCGCGCAAAGACAGCCCGGCATCGGCGAGCAGTCGCTGAATCAGCGGGATCAAAGTCGAGGACGACTGTGCGCCGCCGATGCCGCTGTGCTCGAGCAACACATCGCCATGGCGCACCGCGATCGAGAGCGATTCGGTGCTGGTGTCGAAGGCGAGCAGCTTATGCATCGGCGCATCCTCCCACGGGCACGGCGCCTTTCGGCGGAGGATTCGCCACCCGGCTGCGCTGAACCCCGAAAAGGATGCCGGCAGTCACCAACAGAAGCCCCGCGACAAGATTCCAATACAGCGGCTCGTCCAGGAAGGCCACCGCTCCGAGCGCGGAGAGGCCGGGCACCAGCGCAGTGATCATGGTGGAACGCACCGGACCGAAGTGCTGGATCATCCGCGTGAAGGTGATGCCCGAGATGACGACCGAGCCGACGCCCTGGAACAACATCTGGAACAGGACTTCGCCGATGGGCGCGCTGCCGAGCCGGCTCGCGATCACTCCGGACGCCGCCAGCAGAGCGTAGACCGGCACATAGGTGATGAAGGCGAACACCGTGATGGCGATGGTCGCCCGCACCGCCTCGAGGGCGTGTCTGCGCGCCAGCACGCTGTAGCTCGCCCAGCAGAAGGCGGCCGTCATGAAGAGCAGATCGCCCTTCCAGATGGCGCCGCCCTGCAGCGCGTGAAGCAGGCTCGCCCCGCCGACGAAGAGATCGCCCACCACGATCAGTGCCAAGCCCACGGCGCGGCCGGGCGTGATCCGATCGCGCAGGACGACAGCGGCGAGCAGCGCCGTCCACAGCGGAAGGCTGCCCGGCATCAGCACTGAAGCATGAATGGCGGGTGCAAAGAAAAATCCGCTGTAGGCCAGCAGCGGGTAGCCCAAACCGCCCACCACGCCGGCGAGGATGGTCAGCCGCAGCGAAAGCGGCGACAGCCCGAAAAGCGAGCTCTCTGCCGCCGGATCGCGCTGCCGCGCGCGCATGACCAGCCAGGCGCCCCAAGGCAGGAGCACCAGGCCAGCGCCGCTGATGCGCGCGAATGCGATGTCGAAAGGCGTCAGCGACCGCGCCGCCGAAGCACGCGCGATGACGATGAATGCGGTCCAGACCAGGACGGTGACGATGGCCGCGCCGAGGCCGATGGTGCGCGGAGAAAATCGGGGAGCGGCGGGCATCCGGCGATTATCGAGGGGCGTCGGAAATCGCGTCTTGGAAGGCTCATGTCGCCCTTTTTCGCTCCCCGTCGCCCCTCCCTGGGGCGGGCCGGGATAATCCGCCGCATGCCTCTCGACACCGCTTCCGCACGACATCGCCTCCTTCGCCTCGCCATCACTTGCGCATCTGTTCTCGCTTCGGCGGCGCTGCTGCCCGTGACCGCTGCGGCGCAGAGCCTGCCCATCGAAGTGGACGCCGCGCTCGCCCGCGCGAAGGTGCCGCGGGACGCCGTGACGATGCTTGTCGTCGATGCAGAAGGTGTGGGTCGGCCCCGGCTCGCATGGCGCACCCAGGCCCAGGTCAACCCGGCATCGATCATGAAGCTGGTCACTACCTACGCGGCGCTCGACTTGCTGGGACCGGCTTTCACATGGACCACGCCGGTGTACGTGGACGGGCCGGTCCGCGACGGAGTGCTCGAAGGCAACCTCTACATCAAGGGCCAGGGCGATCCCAAGCTCGTACTCGAACGGCTCTGGCTGCTGCTGCGCCGCGTGCAGGGACTTGGCATCCAGACCATCAGGGGGGACATCGTGCTCGACCGCAGCGCTTTCGAAGTCGCGGACACCGATCCCTCCGCCTTCGATGGCGAGGGGCTCCGTCCCTACAACGCTGCGCCGGATGCCCTTCTGATCAACTTCAAGTCGGTCGTGATGACCTTCGTGCCGAACCGCGCAACGCAGATGGCGCAAGTGAGCTTCGAGCCGCCGCTCGCTGGCGTCGCGACACAGGCCACGGTGCCGCTTTCCGCAGGCGAATGCGGCGACTGGCACGCGACGCTCGCAGCTGAATTCGCCGATCCGGCGCGCATCGGCTTTACCGGCAGCTACCCGGCCGCTTGCGGCGAAAAGGTGTGGCCTGTCGCCTATGCCGATCCGCGCAGCTTTGCGGCGAGAGCCGTGGGCGGCTTGTGGGTCGAGATGGGCGGCCGCATCAAGGGCGTGGTGCGCGAAGGCCGCGTGCCCGCCGAACTCAAGCCCGCATTCGAGATCGCGTCGCCCCCGCTCGCCGAGGTCATCCGGGACATCAACAAGTACAGCAACAACGTGATGGCGCAGCAGCTCTTCCTCACGCTCGGCCTGCAGCAGAAGAAGCGCGGCAACCTCGAAGCGTCGCGCGCCACGGTGCAACAGTGGTGGAACAACCGCATCGGCACGGGCGAGGGGCAGCCTCTGTTCGACAACGGCTCGGGGCTCTCTCGCGACGAGCGCATTACCGCCGCCGAGCTCGCGAAGATGCTCCAGGTGGCGTGGCGATCACCGCTGATGCCCGAGCTGGTGTCCTCGCTGCCGGCTTCGGGCGTCGACGGCACGCTGCGCAAACGTGCCTTGCGATCAGGCGGTGCGGCGCACTTGAAGACCGGCACGCTTCGTGATGCGGCGGGAGTCGCCGGATTCGTGCACACCGCGAGCGGGCGGCGCTATGTGGTGGTGGCGATCGCCAACCATGCCAATGCCGTGGCGGCGCGGCCGGCCTTCGACGCGCTGGTGGACTGGGCTTCGCAGGACTGACCAGCAACTGACACACGCGCCAGCAGAAACCCGCGCTTGCGCATATTGCGGCCCCTGCCCAGAATCGCCCGGACGCAAATTCAAGAACCGAGCAGGAGACACCCGATGATTCGCCTTACAGCCATTGCCCTCGCGGGCGCCGTCCTGACGCTTTCCGGCTGCGGAGGCGGCGGTGGCGGCGGGTTTGCGGTGAACGTGCCGCCGGTGGTGGACTCGGGCCGCGGCTCGGTCGTGACTGTGCCGCCGCAGCAGACGGCCCAGCTCTCGGTCGCCGACTTCTCATCCCTGCTGAACGCCAACGCCTCGGGCCAGGCATTGCTGCAGGTGGCGGGTGCGCCCAAGTGCGGCTTGGTGCTTCGCTATCTCGAATACCGCACCGTCGGCGGCCAGGGCGAAGCGACCAATGCGACAGCCGCCATCATGGTGCCGAACGGGGGCGATCCCGCATGCACGGGCCCGCGACCCGTCGTGCTGTATGCGCACGGCACCACGGCGGCGAAGAACTACAACCTCGCCCAGTGGACCGACGCCACGCAACCCGCCGCGGGCGAAGGGCTGTCGGTCGCCGCGATGTTCGCCGCCCAGGGTTTCATCGTCGTCGCGCCAAACTATGCCGGCTACGACAAGTCCACGCTCACTTACCACCCCTACCTCAACGGCGACCAGCAAGGCAAGGACATGGTCGATGCCCTGACTGCTGCCCGCAAGACCTTCAAGTTGATCGGTGCGAACGAGAGTGGCTCGCTTTTCATCACGGGCTATTCGCAAGGCGGCTACGTCGCGATGGCTGCACATCGCGAGATGCAGGCGACCGGCAAGACGGTGACCGCCTCGGCGCCGCTGTCGGCACCTTCGGCCATCAGCCTGCTGACCGACTACAGCTTCAGCGGCTGGCCTGCGCTGGGCTCGACGCTGTTCACCCCGCTGCTTTCGACCAGTTGGCAGAAGCAGTTCGGCAACGTCTACGCGGCGACCACCGACGTTTATGAAGCCCAGTACGCCAACGGCATCGACACGCTTCTGCCCAGCCTCACCCCGGTCAACACGCTCTTCGCGACGGGCAAGCTGCCACCTCTTGCGCTCTATCCGGCCAATGCGGTGCCGGGACCTGTGACTCCCGCGTTGTCGATCTTCTACGGACCGAGCAACCTGATCCGCCAAAGCTATCTGACGCAAGTCGCGAACGACATCCAGGCCAATCCATGCCCCGGCAATGCGCTGCCTGCCACAGCTACTTCACTCAACACCACTGCGCCGCTGAACTGCAGGCCATTGGTGGGCTTCCGGAAGGCCGCAGTAGCGAACGATCTGCGCAACTGGCTGCCGCTGCGGCCGGTGCTGATGTGTGGTGGCGCCAATGATCCGACAGTGAATTTCGTGAGCACTCGCGCGACAGCGGGCTACTTCGGCGCCAGCGGCATGTCCGCGAGCGCGCTGACTGTGGTGGATCTGGAAGACTCGACCGCGACCGATGCTTTCTCAGCCGCTCGCGCAGGATTCGCGACAGCCAAGGCGCGCCTGGCCGCCAGCACGCCCGGCACGCCGGCCGACCAGGCGTCGGCTGTCACTCAGGCCTACCACGGCACCCTGGTGCCGCCCTTCTGCATGGCGACGGCGCGAGGCTTCTTCCAGGGTGTGATGGCCGCAGGGCTCTAACCTGAGCCTGGCTGGGTCAGGCTGCGGCGGCGCGCCGCAGTCTGTCGCGCACGCCTTCCCACTCGGGCGTGTCGGGTGGGGTCTCGATCCAGATGAGCTTGGCGCCATCGGCGTCGAAGGCGCGCAGGACGGCAAAAAGCTGATGCGCGGTCGTCGCCGCGTCGTCAGGCATGCGGCGCTGCACGATCCGCTGGGAACGGCTCTTGAGCGGGGTGCGCGACCACACGGCAATGTGCGCTGCGTTGACACCGAGCACTTCGAGCCCCGCCTGCAGGGCTTTTGCATCCATCAGCCGCACCTTGGCGTTCGGCGCGTAATGCGCTTCGAGAGTGCCCGAGGCACGCGGATCGGGAGCGGCGAGATCTTCCTTGTCGCGCAGCGCCTCGCCGCAAGCCGCTTCGACCTGCGCGCGCGTGATCGCGCCGGGGCGGAGCAGCACGGGCACCCCGCGGCTGCAATCCACGATCGTCGATTCGATGCCGACTTCGCACGGACCGCCGTCGATCACGAGAAGCTCATCGCCGAATTCCTCTCGCACGTGCTGAGCGGTCGTCGGGCTCACGCGGCCAAAGCGGTTAGCGCTCGGTCCGGCAACCCCATGGACGCCATGCGCCGCGCACGCCATGAGCAGCGCCTGTGCCACAGGGTGCGAGGGGCAACGCAGGCCGATGGTGTCCTGCCCGCCTGCAGCAGCGGCCGCAATGCCGGGCCGGCGCTCGACGATCAGGGTCAGCGGACCCGGCCAGAAGGCGCGCACCAGCTTCTGGGCAAAGACCGGCAATGGCTGGGCGAAGTGGGACAAGGCCTCCGTGCCCTTGGGGCCGGCCGCGACATGCACGATCAAGGGATGGTCCGCGGGCCGGCCCTTCGCTGAAAAGATGCCAGCCACCGCGGCGTCGCTGCCCGCATCGGCGCCCAAGCCGTAGACCGTTTCGGTCGGGAAAGCGACCAGGCCGCCTGCCTGCAATACGCTGGCGGCTTCTTCGATGGCTTCAGGCGTGTTGCCGTCGCGGATCATCAGGCGTTACTCGGAAAGCGGAATCGGCAGGCCCAACAACGCGGCCGCAAAATCAGCCGTGCTGCGAACCGCTTCGATGCTTTCGCCGGTGATGTTCAAGTGCCCCATCTTGCGTCCGCGCCGCGCCTCGGTCTTGCCATAGAGGTGCAAATGCGTGCCGGGCAACGCGAGCACGTCGGCCCAGCGCGGCTCTGCCTCGACATCGCCATCGACGAACCACAGATCGCCCAGCAGATTGAGCATGATCGCGGCGCTGTGCTGCCTCGGCGGATTCAACGGCAGGCTCGCCAGCGTGCGAACCTGCAGTTCGAATTGCGAGACGTCGGCCGCGTCCAGCGTCCAGTGGCCGCTGTTGTGCGGACGTGGCGCCATCTCGTTGACCACCAGTGCGCCATTGCCCAGCACGAAGAACTCGACGCACAGCACGCCGACGTACGAGAGGCCCTCCGCGATCGACCGGGCGGCAGCCACTGCGCGCTTGGCCGTCGATTCAGGCATGTTGTGCGGATGGACCTCTGTCACGGCGAGGATGCCGTCGCGATGCAGATTGCGCTGCACCGGGAAGTGCACCATCTGCCCGTCTTCGGCACGGGCGATGATCACCGAGCACTCGAAGTCGAGCGGGAGGAGTTTTTCGAGCACGCAGGGCACGCCGCCGGCGTCCTCCCAGGCGGATGCCAGTTCGGCGCGCGTCGCCACACGCCGTTGGCCCTTACCGTCATAGCCGAGCCGTGCCGTCTTGAGAATGCCGGGAAGAAGGTCCGCCTGGACCGCGGCCAAGTGCTGCGCCGTCTCAATGACGGCAAAGGGGGCGCAGTCGACCCCGCAGCGCACGAAGTGGCCCTTCTCGCGGATGCGGTCCTGCGCGATGGCGACGGCGTCCGCGCCCGGAGAGACCGGCCGCGCCACCGCGAGGTGCTCGAGTGAGGGTGCGGGCACGTTCTCGAACTCGGTGGTGACCGCATCGGCCAAGCCCGCGAGTCTCGCGAGGCCGTCGACATCGGTGTAGTCGGTGTGGATGTGGTGATGGCTCACGCGCCCGGCCGGACTATCGGGGTCCGGATCGAGCACCGCCGTGAAATAGCCCAACTGCTGGGCCGCATGGACGAACATCCGGCCCAATTGGCCGCCCCCGACGACACCCAGGGTGGCGCCGGGAAGTATCGGGATCACAGGGCGCCCCCGCCTTGCGGCGAGAAAGGCGAGACGGCCTGGGACTCGATCGGCGGCAGCGTCATGGACTGCGCGGCCTGCGTCTGATTTTCCCTGAAGGCGTCGAGTTGGGCTCGCAACGCCGGGTCGGCGACCGCAAGCATCGCGATGGCAAACAACGCCGCGTTCGCCGCGCCGGCATTGCCGATGGCAAAGGTTGCCACGGGTACGCCCTTGGGCATCTGGACAATGCTGTAGAGCGAATCCACACCCTGAAGGTGCCGGCTGGCGACGGGCACGCCGAGCACCGGGACGGTGGTCTTCGCTGCGAGCATGCCCGGCAGGTGGGCGGCGCCCCCTGCACCGGCGATGATCGCGGCGAGCCCGCGCGGAGCGGCGCTTTCGGCGTAGGCGAACAATTCGTCGGGCATCCGGTGGGCCGAGACCACCCGCGCTTCGTGGGAGACGCCGAATTGCTGGAGAATCTCGACGGCATTGCGCATCGTCTCCCAATCGGAGTTCGATCCCATCACCACGCCGACCTGAATTGCTTGCTTCATGGTTCGAATTTTACGTTTCACCCTCAACTTCCCGCGATGATCGACATCACCCTCGAAAACTTCCAGACCGAGCTGATCGACGGCTCGATGACCACCCCGGTGCTGCTGGACATCTGGGCCGAATGGTGCGGACCTTGCAAACAGCTGGGGCCGGTGCTCGAAAAGCTCGAAGTCGAATACGCGGGGCGGTTCGCCCTCGCCAAGCTCGACGCCGATAAAGTGCCCCAGATTTCGCAGCAGTTGAGCCAGATGTTCGGCGTCCGGAGCATTCCGTTCTGCGTGATGTTCAAGGACGGGCAGCCGGTCGACGGCTTTGTCGGCGCGATTCCCGCGGAGCAGATCCGCGAGTTCCTCGACAAGCACGTGCCGGGCGCGGACGAGGTCGAGGCGCAGGAACAGGAGGAGTCGGCCCAGGCGACGCTCGCCGATGGCGATACCCAAGGCGCGCTGGAAAAGCTCCAGCATGCGGTCGCGACCGATCCGGCCAATGATGACCTTCGATTCGACTACGTCAAACTGCTGCTGCAGGAGGGTCGTATCGACGACGCCAAGGTGGCGTTTGCGCCGGTGATTGCCAAGACGTCACTGGTGCGCCGCCTCGATTCACTCCAGCGGTGCATGGACGCCATCGATTTCGCGCAGCCTGCGACCGGCACAGCACCCGACCTGGCCGGGCTCGATGCGCGCATCGCCACCAACAAGCGTGACTTCGACGCTCGCTTCGACCGGGCCAGGCTCCTCATGGCGGCGCAGCGGTGGACCGAAGCCATGGACGAGCTGCTCGACATCCTGATGCGCGATAAGACCTGGAACAGCGATCTTGCGCGCAAGACCTACATCGCGATCCTCGACATCATCGAGCCACCGAAAGCGAAGGTCGCCGACGGGCAGATTCCGCCGGACGACCCGACGGTGGCGAGCTATCGCCGCCGGCTCAGCAGCGTGGTCTTGAGCTGAGCCCTGACTCGAATACGATGGCGCGGTGTTTCAATATGTCGCAGAAGGAAAGACTGGCCATGCGTTTTCGTCTCGCCGCCCGCTCGAACGCCGCTCTCTTTGTCGCCCCCGCAATGCTCGTCGCTGGTTTGCTAGTCGGCTGCGGCAGCGGCATCAGCCTGGATGAGCCGATCGAAGGTCCGGTCTGGCGCCTTGAGCAACTCGGCGGTGAACCCGTCGCATCCACTGGCGACCCTCAGCGCGATCCGCAACTCCAGTTCGATCGCCGCAACGGCCGAGTGAGCGGCTCCGGCGGCTGCAACCGCGTGTCCGGCACCTTCGAACGCAGCGGAAACTCGCTCAGGCTGAGCCAGCTTGCCTCCACGCGAATGGCCTGCGCCGATCCTGCGCGCAGCGCCAGCGAGTCGCAATTTTTTGCCGCGCTTCAATCGACCGCCAGCTATCGCCTCCAAGGATCGTCACGCATGTCTCTTCTGGACTCCAGCGGCCGCACCGTGGCCGTTCTAGGTACGGCGCAAGCGCGCTGAAGGCAGCTCGCGAGCGGGCCTGGATCAGTCTTCCCCGGTCAGCCTGAGCGCAGAGACGATCTGCGGCATGCGAGACACCCTGTGGACGACCTCGCGGATGCTGTTGCTGCCGGTTTTCTGCCGCACGTTCTTGATGTGCGTGCGCACGGTCGACATCCGGATGCCTTCGAGGCAGGCGATTTCCTCGGCATCGTGCCCGGCGCACAGACGCGCCAGCACATTCTGTTCCGCACGCGTCAGATGCTTGGATCGCGCGAACATCTGCATCGTCAGACTTTCGCAGCCCGATCGCCGGCTGCACATGACCAGTACCGTGTCGATCCTGTCCTCGCCATGCAGCGCCGCGAGCGGTATGAAGGCCAGGGACAGCGACTCACCCGCGTGGTCGAGCTCGACGATGCTGCGGCAGTCGCGCTCCGCATCCTTGAGGGCGTGGCGAATCTTCAACTGCGACTCCGGCTGCCCCGCGCACAGCATGCCGTCGACGCTTCGCACGGCACGCGCTCCGGCCAGCTCACGCCGGGCAGGGAAGTTCGCGTGCAGGATGCGCCCGGTCAGATCCAGCAGCAGCAGACCATGGTCGATCTCGTCGAGCACGCGCGCCATCACGCCGGGATGAAGCGCGTCAGGCGGCGGCGCGGAAACCGGAGCCTCGTCCCTAAGGTATCGAATCTGAAAGTCCACTGCCGTTTCCATCTCGCACTCCTCATCTATCGGGGGGATGCGAAGAGTTTGGAAGACAGGGCCGTTTTCAGGGCGTGACTATTGCCGCCAGCCTTGTGACTTATTCACATTGGCGGCGGCCGATTGATCAGCCCGTGAGCCTTTGCAGTGCTTCGCGATACTTTGCCGCGGTCTTTTCGACGACTTCGGCCGGCAGGCGCGGCGCCGGGGGTGTCTTGTCCCATGGCTTGCCGTTGATGCGCGCGGACTCCAGCCAATCGCGCACGAACTGCTTGTCGTAGCTCGGCGGATTTGTTCCAGCAGCCAGCGCGGCTTCGTAGCCCTCGATCGGCCAATACCGGGAACTGTCGGGCGTGAGCACTTCGTCCATCAGTACCAGCGTGCCCGCATCATCCAGGCCGAATTCGAACTTGGTGTCGGCAATGATCATCCCCTTGGCCAGCGCGATCTCGGCCGCCGCCTCGTAGATGGCGATGCTGGTCTCGCGAATCTGCTGCGCAAGCCGCGGGCCGACCACTTCGACCACCTTGTCGTAGCTGATGTTTTCGTCATGCGCGCCAGCCGCCGCCTTGGCAGCCGGCGTGAAGATTGGCCGGGGCAGCTTGCTCGCGTTGGACAGCCCTTCAGGCAGCGGTACGCCGCAGACCGCCCGGTTCTCCTGGTATTCCTTCCAGCCGCTGCCCGCGAGATAGCCGCGCACGACCGCCTCGACAGGGATCGGCTTGAGCCGCTTGACCAGCATCGAGCGGTCCTTGACCTGCGGCACCTCGTCCGGCGTCACGACGCTCTCGGGCGCTTCGCCGGTCAGGTGGTTCGGGCACAGGTGGCCGAGCCGGTCGAACCACCAGAGCGCCATCTGGGTGAGGATCACGCCCTTGCCGGGGATGGGCTCGCCCATGATCACGTCGAAGGCCGAAAGGCGATCGCTCGCGACCATCAGGATGCGGTCGTTGCCAACGGCATAGTTGTCGCGTACCTTGCCGCGCGCGAGCAGCGGGAGGCTCTTGATGGAGGAGGTGTGGACGGTGGTCATGGCTGGGTAGCGGGGTAGCTGTATCGATGTGCGGAGACGACGGAGATTGTGCGCGCAGAAAAAAGCCACCGCGAACGGTGGCCGGCGAAAACTGATGCGGAACGCCGCCGTGCCCGGCCGCCCGTAGCAAAAAGACTTAGACGACCTCTTGTGCCAGATCGCCCTTGGCATATTTGGCCGCGACGACTTGCAGGTTGTCGCCCTTGATCTTGAGGCCCTGGCCTTCGCAGCCGAACTCCAGATAGCGCTGCTTGCAAATCTGCTTGGCGGCCTCGCGCGCTGGCTTCAGCCATTCGCGGGCGTCGAATTTCTCGGGATTCTCGGCCAGGAACTTGCGCACCGCGCCGGTCATCGCGAGGCGAATATCGGTGTCGATGTTGATCTTGCGCACGCCATGCTTGATGGCTTCCTGGATTTCCTCGACGGGCACGCCGTAGGTTTCCTTCATGTTGCCGCCGTACTGCCGGATGATCGCCAGCAGGTCCTGCGGCACGCTGGATGAACCGTGCATCACCAGATGGGTGTTGGGAATGCGGCGATGGATTTCCTTGATGCGGTCGATCGCCAGGATATCGCCAGTGGGCTTGCGGGTGAACTTGTAGGCCCCGTGGCTGGTGCCGATCGCAATCGCGAGCGCGTCGATTTGCGTCTTCTTGACGAAGTCGGCGGCCTGCTCCGGGTCGGTGAGCAGTTGCTCGCGCGTCATCGTGGCGTCAGTGCCGTGGCCGTCTTCCTTGTCGCCCTTCATCGTTTCGAGCGAACCCAAGCAGCCGAGCTCGCCCTCGACCGTGACGCCGACCCGATGTGCCATGTCGGCCACCTTCTTGGTGACGTCGACGTTGTAGTCGTAGCTTGCGATGGTCTTGCCGTCCGCTTCGAGCGAGCCGTCCATCATCACCGAGCTGAAGCCGAGATCGATGGCGCCGCGGCACACGTCGGGGCTCTGCCCGTGGTCCTGGTGCATCACCAGCGGAATCGTCGGATACGCCTCAATCGCGGCTTGAATGAGATGCTTGATGAACGCTTCGCCGGCGTACTTGCGAGCTCCCGCGCTCGCTTGCAGGATGACTGGAGCACCGACCTCCTTGGCGGCCTCCATCACGGCCTGCACCTGTTCCAGATTGTTGACGTTGAAAGCCGGAATACCGTAGCCGTTGGCGGCGGCGTGGTCGAGCAGTTCGCGCATCGAAACGAGTGCCATGGAAATACCTCGCAGGATCTAAGGTTGAATCAAAAAAACTGCAACGATTCTACTAATCGCCCCCGACAACCGCGGCTCATCGACCTTCGACGCACCGCCCAATTCCAGAAACACCGCGGAACCGGCTTCGCCGGGCCGCTGGTGTTGCCCCCGGTAGGGGGTAGGCGAAGCGACACGAAGTGCGCGTAGCCTGGGGGCGAGCCTAGCTCACCCTACAGATCTTCAGCATGTTCGTGCCGCCCGGAGCCCCCATCGGCTCGCCGCAGGTGATTGCATAGACATCGCCCGTCTGCACGATGCCGCGCTTCTTCAGGTGCGCCTCGGCTTGCTCGAGCGCCGTGTCGCGATCGCTTTCCGAATCCATCAGCAGCGGCCGCACATTGCGATAGAGCGCCATCTTGCGCTGCGTGGAAAGACGGGTCGTCAGTGCATACATCGGAATGTGCGCCCGGTGCCGGCTCATCCACAGCGGCGTAGAGCCTGATTCGGTCAGCGCGACGATCGCCTTGGCGCCCAGGTGATGCGCGGTAAAAAGTGCACCCATGGCGATCGATTGGTCGATGCGGCTGTAGGCCTGGCCGCTGAAATCGGCGTCCAGGTGCGGATCTTCCGCGGCCTCGGCGGCTTCGCAGATCCGGCTCATTTCCTGAACCGTCTCCAGCGGATAGCGGCCCGAGGCAGTTTCCGCCGAAAGCATCACCGCGTCCGTGCCGTCGAGCACCGCATTGGCCACGTCGCTGACCTCCGCGCGGGTCGGCACCGGGTTGGTGATCATCGATTCCATCATCTGCGTGGCGGTGATCACGACCTTGTCCATCTCGCGCGCCATGCGGATCATCTTCTTCTGCAGCGCCGGCACGGCCGCGTTGCCGACCTCCACGGCCAAGTCGCCTCGCGCAACCATGATCCCGTCGCTCGCTCGCAGGATTTCTTCCAACTTCGGGATCGCCTCGGCACGTTCGATCTTCGCGATCATCCCGGGCTTGTGGCCGTACTCGGCCGCGGCGACGTTGCAGAGCTGGCGTGCCATCTCCATGTCGGTCGCGTTCTTCGGAAAGCTCACGGCCACGTAGTCGGCCTGGAAGCTCATCGCCGTCTTGATGTCTTCCATGTCCTTGGCCGTCAGCGCCGGCGCCGTGAGGCCGCCGCCCTGCTTGTTGATGCCCTTGTTGTTCGAGAGCTCGCCGCCGAGGTGGACGGTGGTGTAGACGGCATCGCCCTTGACCGCGTCGACCGTCAGCACGATGAGCCCGTCGTTCAACAGAAGGCGGTCACCGGGTTTCACGTCGCGCGGAAGATCCTTGTAGTCCAGCCCGACCGAATCGATGTCTCCCGGCTCCGTCCGCGATGCGTCGAGCACGAACTTCGCGCCCGGCTCCAGCCAGATCTTTCCTTCGGCGAACTTGCCGACACGGATCTTCGGCCCCTGGAGGTCCGCCATGATCGCCACTTCGCGCCCGGTGCGGCGGGCCGCTTCGCGCACCATTGCGGCACGGTTGATGTGATCCTGCGCGCTTCCATGGCTGAAGTTCAGCCGGACCACGCTGACCTTGTGAGTGATCATCTGCACCAGCAGGTCGGGCGAACTCGACGCCGGCCCGAGTGTGGCGACGATCTTGGTGGCGTGACGGGGAAGGCGTGGCGTGCTCATTCAATGTCTCCGTGTTGTATTCCGCACTGTATACACTTTATCAACCCCCCGCCAGCGCTCCCCCGCCACAAGCCAGAAACACCGCGGAACTGGCTTAGCCAGGCCGCTGGTGTTGCCCCCGGTCAGGGGGAAGGCGAAGCGACACGAAGTGCGCGCAGCCTGGGGGCGAGCTCATCCAGCGCGCTTGGAAAGAATCTCGAAGGCCGGGAGCGTCTTGCCCTCCAGCACTTCCAGGAAAGCGCCCCCGCCGGTCGAGATGTACCCGACCTTGTTTTCGATGCCGTATTTGGCGATGGCCGCCAGCGTGTCGCCGCCGCCCGCAATCGAGAAGGCGCCGCTTTCAGCGATGGCATGGGCGATCGTCTTCGTGCCGTTGGCAAAAGCGTCGAACTCGAACACGCCCACGGGGCCGTTCCAGACGATGGTGCCGGCCTCACGCAGTTGCGCCGCCAGAAGATCCGCCGTCTTCGGTCCGATGTCGAGGATCAGGTCGTCTTCGGCCACGTCGCTCGCATCCTTTACCGTCGCCGCCGCATCGGCAGCAAAGCTTTTGGCCGTGACGACGTCGACGGGGATCGGAACTGCGGCGCCGCGAGCCCGCATGGCCTCGATCACGGCCTTGGCCTCGTTCAGCAGATCGGGTTCTGCCAGCGACTTGCCGATCCTGAGGCCGGAGGCCAGCATGAAGGTGTTGGCGATGCCGCCCCCGACGATCAGTTGATCGACCTTGTCGGCCAGGCTCTTGAGAATGGTGAGCTTGGTGCTGACCTTCGAACCGGCGACGATGGCAACCAGCGGCCGCTTCGGTTGGGCCAGCGCCTTCGTGATGGCGTCGATCTCGGCTGCGAGCAACGGACCGGCACAAGCGATCTTTGCGAATTGCGCGATGCCGTAGGTCGTCGCCTCGGCGCGATGCGCGGTGCCAAAGGCATCGTTGACGTAGATGTCCGTCAGCGCTGCCAGCTTTCGAGAAAGCGCCTCGTCGTTCTTTTTCTCGCCCTTGTTCAAGCGGCAGTTTTCCAGCAGCACGACCTGGCCGGGCGCCACCTGGACACCATCGACCCAATTGGAGATCAGCGGCACTTCGCGCCCGAGCAGTTCGCCCAGGCGTTTTGCGACTGGTGCCAGCGAGTCTTCAGGCCTGAACTGGCCCTCGGTGGGCCGGCCGAGGTGGGAGGTCACCATCACGGCTGCACCCGCGTCGAGCGCCTGCTGGATGCAGGGCACCGATGCGCGAATGCGTGTGTCTTCGGTGATGCGGCCGGTGTCGTCTTGCGGCACGTTGAGGTCGGCTCGGATGAACACGCGCTGGCCGGCAACCTTGCCTTGCGCACAGAGGTCAGTGAATCGAAGAACGTTCATAGGCGGATGTAGGCGGATAAATGCGGGTGGAGGTTGGAAATGCCTCGACGGGCAGCAACGGACATTGTAGGGATCGGGTCCCTCCGGCGAATGTCAGGCTTGCACGTGGCGCAGCGTCAAATTCCGCTGATTTCCATCTATCGAATTATTTTGATTGAATGGGAAGAAAAACCATCGCCGATCACACCCTCTACGTCTTGAGAGCCCTGTTGGAGACATCCATGCCCGCCGAGAACCCGCCTCTTTCCTCGCCTCCTGTGCCCGTCCAGGGACTTCACCACTTCGCGTGGCGCTGCCGGGACAGCGAGGAAACCCGCCGCTTCTACGAGGACCTGCTGGGTCTCCCGCTGACGCACGTGATCAAGAGCGATCACGTCCCGAGCACTGGCGAGAATTGCCCCTACGTCCACATCTTCTTTCAGATGCGCGATGGTTCATCGATCGCCTTCTTCGATCTCGGTGACGATGTCGCGGCACTGCCTTCGCCCAATACGCCGGCCTGGGTCAACCATCTCGCCTTGCGTGTCGACTCTCTGGAAGAACTGCTGGCCGCCAAGTCGCGGCTCCAAGCCGCAGGCGTCGAAGTACTGGGGCCGACCGACCACCACATCATCAAGTCGATCTATTTCTTCGACCCCAACGGCATCCGTCTCGAACTCACCACGCCCACAGTGCCGAAGGCAGAAATGGACGAGCACGCCCGGCGCGCCCGCGCCGAACTCGATGCCTGGACGCAGCGCAAGGCAGACCTGCGGAAGGCAGCCCAGCATGGCTGAGTTGCAGCTCGCGGTCATCGACGTCAAGCCAGGGGCAGCGCTGGAGAGTCAATCGGGTTTGCAGATGCTGCGCCCGCGCATCTACGGCGCGTATCGCGCGCCGAGCGGCGCAAAAACGGTCGCGGCCATCGTCATGCATCCCACGAGCAACTTCATGGGGCACTACCTGATCGAGCCGCTCGCAGAGCGCGGCATCTGCTGCATGGGCCTGAACTCTCGCTATATGGGCAACGACACCATGCTGCGCATGGAACGCGCCATCCAGGACCTGGGTGCGGGCGTGCAGTTCCTCCGGGCCGCGGGCTACGACAAGGTCGTGCTGATCGGCAATTCGGGTGGCGCCGCGTTGTCCAGCTTCTACCAGGCACAAGCGGAGAACCTCACCGCACATCATTTTCCGGACGGTGACCCGACGCATCTCCATCCCGACGATTTGCCGCCAGTGGACGGCATCGCGCTTTGCGCAGCGCACCAGGGCCGTTCCAAGCTGATGCGCGACTGGATCGACCCTTCCGTCACCGACGAGCACGACCCGCTGTCGGTGAATCCCGAGCTCGATATGTACGACGCTCGCCACGCGCTGCCCTACAGCGCCGAGTTCCTGGCGCGATTCAGCGCAGCCCAGAAGCAGCGGCTCGACCGTATCGAGCATTGGGTGCTGGAGCGCCTACAGCAATTGCGCGGCACGCCCGGCGCGCCGCGCGACCAGGCATTCATCGTCTACCGCACGCACGCCGATCCGCGCTGCGTCGACTTGTCGATCGACCCTAACGATCGGGCGCCAGGCAGCGTCTGGGGCAATGCGCGACAGGTGAACTATTCGGCCAACGCGATGGGCCGCGTGACGTCGTTGACCGCATTCCTGTCGCAATGGTCATCGCGCTCACAAGCCGACGGGCCATCGAACCTCGCGCGCACGACGGTGCCTCAGTTGCTGCTTACCTATACCGGTGACCAGTCGACCTTCCCGAGCACGCGCGACGCGTGGATGGCCGCAGGGGACCGGCGCATTCGCAACGTCGACATCGTTGGGGGCACCCACTATCTTGCAGGCCAGCCGGGACTCGTGCAGCAGGCTGCGGATGCGATTGCCGAATGGGCTCACGCGCTTTGAACACCGGATACGAACTGCCGCGATGGCCCTTCGTTCCGCCGCCTGAACTGGACGGTGGCGCAGTCGTACGCCACCCCATCGTGATCGCCGGCGGAGGCCTCGCGGGATTGACGCTGGCCTGCGACCTTGCCCGGCGCGGCGTGCGCACCGTGCTGCTCGATGAGGACGATACGGTCGGCGTGCGCGGCGCTTCGTCGCGCGGCATCTGCTATGCGCAGAAGTCGCTGGAAATCTTCGCACGGCTGGGCATCTACGAGCGGGTTGCCGGGAAGGGCATCACATGGTCTTTCGGCCGCACCTTCTCGGGTGAGCAAGAGGTCTACAACTTCAATCTGAAGACCGACAGTGTCTCGGTGCAGCCGCCCTTCATCAACCTGCAGCAGTTCTACATCGAGTGGTTTCTTGTCGATCGCATCGTCGACCTCGGTCTGACCGACCTGCGCTGGAAAAATCGCGTAGCGCAAGTGACCCCGCTCGCCGACTGCGTTTGCGTGGACGTCGAAACACCGTCTGGCCACTACACGATCGAAGCCGAGCACCTCATCGACGCCACCGGCGCCAATAGCGCGATTCGCACTCAGCTCGGCATCGATGCGCACCCGTCGCGCAGCACCGACCGCTGGTGCATCAGCGATGTGCGCTTCAAGAAGCCGCTGCCGACCGAGCGGTGGACCTGGGTCGATGCCCCCTTCAACGAAGGTCGCGCGGTGTGGCAGCACCTGATGGGCGACGGCGTCTGGCGCATCGACTACCAGATGCCGGAAGACTGCGACGCGGCGCACATCAGCAAGCCCGAAGTGGCCGGTGCGCGGCTGCACAACCAGCTCGGGACTGACGTGGAATTCGAGTTCGTATGGATCGGGCCGTATGGCTACCGTGACCATTTGCTCGACAACTTCAGACACGGCCGCATTTTCTTCATCGGCGATTCGGCGCACGTGGTGAGCCCCTTCGGCGCCCGCGGCGGCAACAGCGGCATCCAGGATGCGGCCAACCTCGGCTGGAAGCTGGCACTGGTCGCCAACGGCTTGGCTGGCGACGCCCTGCTCGACACCTACGATGCCGAGCGAAGGCACGCCGCTGCGGAGAACCTGCGCGTCACGAGCCGCTCGGCGCGCTTTCTCGCACCGCGGTCGCCGGCCGAGCACATGCTGCGCCGCGCGGTGATGGCACTGGCGTCGCGCCATGCATTCGCTCGCACACTCGTCAACACGGGCCGAATGTCAGTAGCCAACGAATATCCGGTGGCGCCTCATCTGCCGGAGGGTGGAAGGACCGTGCAGAACCTGCCGCTGCGCCGCCATGATGGTACGTCGACCACGTTGATGGAGTTGCTGGACGAGGGCTCGCATTGCCTCGGCCTCTGGTTCGCGCCCACGCGCGCGGAAGCGGACGCAGCGGCCGACGCCGTCACTTCATTGCCTGTGCGGCTCGTGGCAATCGGCGGCAACAGCGGGCTTCCGACGCTGCAGCCGGATGAGATGCTGGCGCGGCACCTTGGGAATGCAACGCCGGGCAGCCTGTGCCTCGTGCGTCCGGACGCCTACCGCGCCGCGCTGCTGACTGAACCTACGCCAGCAAGCATTGCAGCCGCCATCCGCGCCGCACTCGTGTACGCTGAATGAGGTCGCTCATCCGCACGAATCCTGTGGCCGGTTACCAGCCCAAGCCGAGGTGCAGCGGCAGATAGACCGCCATCCCGGCGAGCATCGTCCCCAGCACGCCGCGCCGCCAAAAGAAGTAGGCAGTGCCGGCCACGGCGCCATAGAGCCTCGCGTCGTGCAACGTAGAGGTCAGGTGGCCTTGCGTCATCACGATTTCGGGAATGATCACTGCGGCAAGCGCGGCGGCGGGGGCGTAGTGCAAAGCGCGGTGGGCCCACTCCGGCAGACCCCAGGGCCGATCGAGGATGAAGAAGAAGCAGCGCGTCAAGACCGTGACGCCGGCCATGCCGAGGATCACCGCAAGCGTCCACCAATCGGTCTGGCCTGTCCCCACGTTCACTTGTCATCCTCCGCGTCCGGATCGAGTCCAAACTGCTTCTCGAGCCAGAAACACAGCAGCACCGCGACCCCGATGCCGGCGACGATGTTGAGCTTGAGCGGCAATGCATATGCCGCCACGGCGGTGACCCCCGCAATCAGCACGGCCAGCACGCGCAGACGCGTGCTCGCCATCGAGCAAACGATCGCCACCAGGCTCAGCACGCCGGCGAAGCCCAGCCCCCAGCTTTGCGGGATCATGTTCGCGAGCAAGATGCCGACGAGGCTCAGCACCATCCACGCCACCCAAGTCACGCAATAGTTGCCTGTGAGATAGGCCTCCTGCCCGCGCTGCTCGGCGGCCGATTCCGGCGGGCGCGGGTACTTCCGGGTGAAAAGCGCATAGCTCATGTCGGCCGTGAGATAGCCATGGGTCATGCGACGCCAGCGCGGCATGTGCATGAGATAGGGCCGCAGGTGAAGGCTGAAGACCACGAAGCGCAGATTGACGCAGAAGCTCGTGGCCAGGATCACCCACGCCGGAGCGCCCGCGATCAGGAGCGGAATGGCGGCCAGTTGCGAGCTGCCCGCATAGACGAGCACCGTCATAGCGATCGACTCGAAGAGGCTCATGCCCGACTGGAGCATCGACACGCCGGTCATGAGGCCCCAGGCGCCGATGCCGAGAGCGACGGGCAACATGTCGCGCAAGCCTTCGCGAAACTCCGGCCGGCTCCGAATGGACGTCGAGAGAAACATCAGCCGAAAACCTGGCCGGGCTTCACATCGAAGCCACGCAGGAAATCGGCGACCGGCAGGCGCTTGCCGCCGGCGCGCTGCAGTTCGGAAATCACGACCACGGAATCCCTGGCGGCGACGGCGATGCCGTCTGGCGTGACAGCGAGGACCGTCCCCGGCGCTTCACCGGGGGCTTCGGCCCTGCTCCGGGCGGCCCAGAGCTTGACGCTTTCGCCGTCCAGCGTGCTGGTCGCACCCGGGAAGGGATCGAAGGCCCGGATACGGCGCACGATGGTGGCCGCATCGAGTGACCACTCAACCTGCGCCTCGCTCTTCTCGACCTTGTGCGCGTAGGTCACGCCTTCGGCGGGTTGCCGCTCGGCGCGGAGCGTTCCCGCTTCGGCTTGCTTCAATGCTTGCACGATCAGGCGACCGCCCATCGCTGCGAGTCGGTCGTGCAGCCGCGAGGTCGTGTCGTTGCCGATCGCGATCGACTCGCGCAACAGCATGTCGCCGGTGTCGAGGCCCGCGTCCATCTGCATGATGGTGACGCCAGTCTCTTCATCTCCCGCCTCGATCGCGCGGTGGATCGGTGCCGCGCCGCGCCAGCGCGGCAAGAGGCTCGCATGAATGTTGAGGCAGCCGAGCCGCGGCGCATCGAGCACCCATTGCGGCAGGATGAGCCCGTAGGCGGCAACGACCATCACGTCAGGCTTCGCTTCGGCGATGGCGTCGCGCGCGGCAGCGGCATCGTCCGGGTACTTGCCGTCCCGCCGCAAGCTGCGTGGCTGTGCCACCCGCCAGCCGCGGCTGATTGCGAACTGCTTGACCGGCGATGCATGCAGCTTCATGCCGCGGCCGGCCGGGCGGTCAGGCTGGGTCAGTGTCAGGACGATCTCGAACCTAGGCTCAGCCGCGATCGCTTCCAGCGCGACGCGCGCAAACTCGGGTGTCCCCGCGAACGCAACCTTCATGTGGCGCTCACCGGTTGATCAGCTCTTGGGTCAGGTCGTCGCCGGTGTTGTAGTGGTCGACCACACCATCTGGAGAGACGTAGATGTACAGAAAACGCCGCTGGTTCAGGTGCTTGTAGCGCCAGCTCCAGACGTCTCCGTCGAACGAGGTCACGCGCGTGATGTCGAAGGGACGTCCGTAGGTGCGCAGCACGTCAGGCACGCGCCATTCGCCAGGCTTGATCGTGCTGCCGAACAAACCTTCGAACAGCTCCTGCCGCACGGAAACCACTTGCCCGCTGGCATCGATGTCGATGTTGGAGACTTCGAAACCCATCGGCGCCCGCGAGTACTGAAGCCGTTCTCCGCCGCCTGGCAAAGGATAGGTCGCAGTGGGTGTTCCCACTTGCTGCAGAACCTGCGCCCGCGATGCGCCCAGCGGGGTCCGTGTCGGATCGCTTGCGCAGCCGGCCAGGGCCACGACTAGTGCCAGCGGCAAGATCCAGCGGCGATTCCTCATCAACGCCGTCCTTCGCGCTGCTCGACCTTCTGGTCCTCGCGTTGTTGCTTGAGCAGCTTGCTCTTGATGCGGTTGCGCTTCAGGGGCGACAGGTATTCGACGAAAACCTTACCCAAGAGGTGATCGAGTTCATGCTGAATGCATACCGCCAGCAAACCCTCGGCCTCGATTTTCTGCAGCTCGCCCTGGGCATCCAGTGCGGTCACGCGGACGGCCGTCGAGCGCTCGACGCCGTCGTAGATGCCGGGTACGGACAGGCAACCCTCTTCGTTGAGGACTTTGTCGTCACTCGCCCAGACGATTTCCGGATTGATCAGCACGAGCGGCTTGTCTCGCTCTTCCGAAACATCGATCACGACGAGGCGCTCATGCACGTCGATCTGGGTGGCCGCGAGACCGATGCCGTTGGCGTCGTACATGGTCTCGAGCATGTCGGCAACGAGGGCCTTGATGCGTGCGTCGACGCCTTGCACTGGTTTCGCCACCGTATGCAGTCGCGCATCGGGGTAACTCAAAATGGTTCGTTTTGCCATGAAAGCGAGGAAAAGTTGTCGCTATTTTCGCCATTTCCGCGACGCGTGAATGTGAGGCGGGGGATATACATTGCCCAATCTAGGGCTTCAGCGCAAAATTCGTAGCAAATTGTGAGGATTCGTACGTTCTGCGTGGCGCAGTGTGTGCACACCATTAAACATGAATAAATTCCGAATCAAAGAACACCTGCGTCCCAGCCTTTTCGCCACGCTGACAGCCCTCGCTGCCTTGGGCATGGGAGCCACCACGGCTTCCGCGCAAAACTATCCGATCACGCCGCAACAGCGCGCCACAGCCCAACAAACGGCACAAGCCGGCATCCCAGTGAGCGAACTGGCTCCCAACGCGCCGGACGAATACACCGTCAAGCCGGGCGACACGCTCTGGGCGATTTCGCGTCTCTATCTGCGCAGCCCCTGGCGCTGGCCCGAGCTCTGGGGCATGAACATCAGCGAGATCTCGAACCCACACCGCATCTATCCGGGCCAAGTGCTCTATCTGGACAAGACCAACGGCCGCGCTCGCCTGACCACCCGTCGTGGCGGCGCCGCCGACGGCACGGTCAAGCTGTCGCCGCGCACGCGCTACGAGTCGCTCTCGGGCATGGCGCTGCCGACACTCAATCCGAGCCTGATCGAGCCGTATCTCAGCGAGCCGATCATCATCGACCAGAACACGCTCAACAGTGCACCGCACGTCGTCGCGGGCAATGACAGCCGCGTGCTCCTGGCCCGTGGCGATCGTGCCTATGCGCTGGGCGACATCAATTCGGCACTGATCGAGACTGCTGGCCCGATCCAGACCTTCAGAGTCTTCCGCAACGCCACGCCGCTGACCGACCCCGCCACCGGCGAACTGCTCGGCTACGAAGCAGCTTATTTGGGCAGGGCACAGCTCATGCGCAGCCAGTCGGTCGAAAGCCAGTTGGTCGACGGCAAGGAAGTGACGAACATCGTCCCGGCCACCATCGACATCACTGCGGCACGCGAGGAAATGCGCGCCGGCGATCGTCTCTTGCCAGAACCCCAGCGACAGTTGCTGAGCTACGCGCCTCGTGCGCCTGAACAACTGATCAACGGACGCATCGTTTCCGTTTACGGCAACGCGGTGCAATACGTGGCTCAGAACCAGGTGGTCGTGATCAACAAGGGAACGCGCGACGGCATCGAAGCGGGCCATGTGCTTGCCATCCTCAAGAACGGCGACACCGTCGTCGACCGTGCGTCGAACCCCGACTATTCAGGCAAGCAAGTGGTCAAGCTGCCCAATGAGCGCATTGGCTTGCTGATGGTGTTCCGGCCGTTCGAAAAAGCCTCCTATGCGCTGGTGCTCGAAATCAGCGATGCGCCGAAGCCCGGCGACCTGCTGGTCAACCCGTGACGCCGCGCTCGACATCGCGTGGAACGTGAGGAACTCGCAGGCTGGCTGCGTCTTGCACTGACACCCGGCATCGGCAACGTTGCCGGTCGCAAGTTGCTCGCGGCGTTCGGCTTGCCTTCAGGCGTTTTCGCGCAGTCCCGCGAAGCACTGCAGCAAGTCGTCACGCCGGCCCAGGCCGATGCGCTGCTTCAGCAGGCGCCCACATTCCCCAGCGCACTCGACCAGACTTGGGACTGGCTTCAAGGCTCTGAAGAGCAAGGCGCCGTGCGGCGGATCGTGACGCTTGCCGACGCGGGCTATCCGAAGCCGCTGCTCGAAACAGCCGATCCCCCGCTGATGCTCTATATGCTGGGCGCGCCTGCGTTCGACCTGACGCAGTTGGGCCACAGCATTGCGATGGTGGGCAGCCGCAACCCGACCGCGCAGGGTGCGGAGACTGCGCGCGCCTTTGCGCGAGCATTCGGAGAAGCAGGCATCCCCGTCGTGTCCGGCCTCGCTCTCGGCGTCGACGGCGCAGCGCACGCCGGCGCACTGGAGGCGGGCGGCGGACCCGATCGACTGGCAACGGTCGCGGTGGTGGGCACGGGACTGGACCGCGTCTACCCCGCCCGGCATCGCGAACTCGCCCACCGCATCGCGGCGCGAGGCCTGATCGTGAGCGAATATTCGCTCGGCACTCCGCCGCTCAATCAGAACTTCCCCAAGCGCAATCGAATCATCGCGGGGCTGTCTCGCGGGACGCTGGTCGTGGAGGCGGCGCTTCGGTCGGGTTCGCTGATCACCGCGCGGCTCGCGGCGGAGCAGGGCAGGGAGGTATTCGCGATACCCGGCTCGATCCACTCGCCCCAATCGCACGGTTGCCATGCGTTGATCCGCCAAGGCGCAAAGCTCGTCGAATCCGTCGCCGACGTGCTCGAGGAACTGCACTTCGACGCATCCACGGCGGCGTCGGCGTTGGCTCAGCCATCGTCTCCATCGGAATCTGAAGGCGCGAACGAGCCTGGTTTGCTGGGCGAGATGGGCTTCGATCCGGTGAGTCTCGATGCGCTCTGTGCGCGCACCGGCTACAGCGCGGCAGAGCTTCAGGCCCGTCTGCTCGAACTCGAACTGGACGGCCGCATCGCGCGCTTGCCTGGAGGATTGTTCCAGCGCATTGCGGCTGGCTGACCGATCTCGCGGCCGCGCGGCCGAGCGGCTTGGATATCGTCGTGTCCGCGCAACTTTTGAGCGCGTGCCTGGGCTATATTGAACCCATGTTCGAAGTGCTCGTGTTTGTCTACGAAAACTACTGGCGCGGCGACGCGTGCCCCGAGCCCGAGCAGTTGGGTCGAAAGCTCAGTGCGCAAGGTTTCGACGCCGAAGAGATCCGCGACGCGTTGCAATGGCTCGACGGCCTCAGCCTGGCGACGCAGGGCATCCAGCTCAGCAGGCACGCAGACAAGACCACCGCCACTGTCACGGTTCGAACCCGCAGCGATGACGTGATGGCTCCATCTCCGGATTCGATCCGCGTCTATTCGATCATCGAGCAGGACCACATCGGCGCTGAATGCCTCGGCTTCATCAGCTTTCTGGAATCTTCCGGGGTCCTGCCGGCGGGCATGCGAGAAATCGTGATCGAACGCGCGATGGCGACACCCAGCGAACCGCTTTCGATCGATGAACTCAAGATCATCGTGTTGATGGTGCATTGGAGCACCGGGGTCGAGCCCGATGCGCTAGTGCTCGACGAGCTCTGCGATGACAGCAGGGCGCGCGTCGCGCATTAGCTGTTGCTCGCCCCCAGGCTCGCGCACTTCGTGTCGCTCTCCACCCCCTGACCGGGGGCAATACCAGCGGCCCGGCTAAGCCGGTTCCGCGGTATTCCTGTTGCTCGTCCCCCAGGGCTCGCGCGTTCGTGTCGTTTCGCCTTTCCGCTGCCGGAGCTTGAGCCGGCGTTAGTTCAGCAGGCGTTCGGGGTTGGCGTCTAGCTTGGCGAGGGCTTCGCGGGTGGCGCGTACGGTGAGGGTTTCTTCTTCGGCGGGGACGAGGAGGCCGGCTTGGAGGTAGGAGGCTAGCCTTCCGACCTGGATGAGGAAGCTGCGGCCGTCGCTGGAGGCGAAGAGGTGCAGTTGCTTGCGGTCGCTGCGCCAGACGAATTGGACTTGGCTCACTCGGTCGTTGTGGTCGAGCATGAACCAGTTGCCGACCTGAAGTTCGTGGGCCCAGGCAAGCATGTCTTCGCTGACCTTGGTGCCGGTGTCGGGCACTATCTCGATGGAAGCGGCATCGACGCCGAGCAGGAGCTCGATGCTTGCGGCGTCGAGCGGAAGGTCGGTCGCGCCTTCGTCGGACACGAAATCCTCGAGGTTGGCCAGGCGCTTGGCCATGGCTTCGATCTTTGCCTGCGGGATCGCCTCGGTCTTCGACATGAAGGCATCGGACAGGGTCGCACCGATGGTCTTGATGTGCGCTTCCTGGGGTTCGCCGACGATGCCCAGCAGCGTCATGCCCTGGCGCAGGCGCTGAAGGAGCTTCGGGAGATCCTGGATGACGCGCGTGCGGTCGTTGCGGTTCGGCTTCGCGCTCGCTGCCCACACGAGATCGGATGCGGAACGCTTGAGCGTGACCGTCTGCTCGTCTTGCGGCCCATAGCGCAGCGCGGCAATGGCCAGCACCTCGGCCCAGACCTTGAACAGGAACTCGCGGATCTCCTCGCGCACCGGCATGTCGTTGAGCATCTTGCGCAACTCGATGGTGTACTGGATCGCCATCGTCTCCTTCTGCTCGACCTGCTGCGCCACGCTCATCACCTTCTGGGTGGTGTCGCTTTGGGTGAGGTACTTGTTGAGGAAGGCGACGAATTCGTCGAACACCAGCTTGAACACGCGCTGGCCGGTTTCAGGATATTGCTCGATCACCTGCACGACACGGCGGATCTCGCCCTCCAGTGCACTGCCGGAAATGGCGGCGGCATCGAAGCCCATCACGCACGAGCCCATGCGGTCGATCAGCATCCGCGCCGGATGCTGCAGCGTGCCGAAGAACTCAGGCTCGGCAATGGCCACTCGCAGGACCGGCATCTGGAGCCTCGCAAACCAGACGCGCGCCGAAAACGGGATGCGCTCCTCGGCCAGAATCGCCTGGAACATCAGCGCGACGATCTCCACGGTTGCCTTGTCTGCGGTCGTCGGAGCCTTCTTCTTCAGCTCGGTGCTGCGCCTTCTCAGTTCGCTCGATGCGTTGTGAACGGCAGCAGCGTGATCGCCCACGACATACTGCGATGCCGCGACTTGATAGGCTGCCTCCGCATCGGCGATAGCGGCCGCGAAGGCGGGTCCGCCCATGCCGCCACCTGCCCCGCCGCCAAGACCACCGGCACCGCCGCCCATCAATTCGCCGCCACTGCCGGGCGTCCTCTGCTGGGTGATGTCGCCACCGATACGCGCCGTCACGAACCGCTTCAGATTAAGCAACACGCCCTGGGCGCGCTGACGTGCCAGCAGCAGCGGCGAGCCGCCCGTCACAAGCATCGTGTCGCCTCCGGCAGCACCCTGCGCGCTTGCTCCACGGCCCATGCCTACACCAATGGCCGCCGGAGCGAAGCTGCCGGGTGGGACGCCAAAGCCGCCGCGACCGGGCTGCGCTTGCTGGGCGATCCCCATTGATGCGCTGCCGGCATGCGAACCCGAAAAACTGCCCCCGAGCGCAGCGGCACCCGAGGTGACCGAGCCCGTCCGCCGGACGAAGCTCTTGAGGTCGATCTCCGGCATCACGTCACTTGCCACCAGGAAGGCGTTGGCCTCCTTGTAAGCCTTGACGACGGCGTCGACCATGTGCGCCTGCACCTGCTCCTGCACCCTGTTCCAGAGCTCGCGACTCAAGCCGGCCGCCAGCCATTGGCCGACCAGCACCTTCGCCAGGGTCTCGGGCTTCAGGACGTCCTTGGGATCGAGCTCGTGAGTCCCTTCGAGATGCTGGATGCGCAAGCGCAGGTCGTTCAGTTCGAAGCTGGCTTTGTCCTGGATGGACTGCGCAAGCCGCGATGAAAGGATGCCGGTTTCGACGACTTCATCGCCGATCAACTCGAGGCGCGACAGCGAATTGGAGATCGAGACGCCCGAAGCACCGCTTGCCAGCGCCTTTCGCCATGCAGCGCGTGATTCCGTCACCCAACCCGCACCGTGTGCCTGGAACGCCAGGAAGCCGTCCCGGTTCTCCTGCATTTCACGTGCATTGCCGACCTGTGCGGCCAGCGCGACCAGCCGCTCCTGAACTGCATGGGCCACCGGCCCAATCACTCCCTCGGTGGCGGCGACGAAACGCTCGCGCGTCTCGCGGGAAAGTTGGAGGGAGGATGCGTGGGACCGCGTGGGCATGGATGAACAGGATGCTATGGATTCAATTGAGCTATCGCGCGAGCTTGCATCGGGAAACGTAAGCGCACAAGAGCCGGCAATGCTCGGCAACCCCAACGCAACACACGTGCCGGGCCAAAACTTGAACGCTCAAACTGTTGCGCCGGCATTCGGATCGTCCGGATCCCCTTCCCGCTTGATCGGACCTTTCACGAGGTCCTCGCGCTTCACGCCCAGCCACATGGCGATGGCGGCCGCCACGAAGGCCGACGAATAAATGCCGAAAAGAATGCCGATCGTCAGGGCCAGCGCAAAGTAGTGCAGCGTGGGACCGCCGAAAAAGAACATCGATAGCACCACGAGCTGCGTGGACCCGTGGGTGATGATGGTGCGGCTGATCGTGGACGTGATGGCGTTGTCGATGACTTCGCGCGTGTTCATCTTGCGATAGCGGCGAAAGTTCTCGCGGACCCGGTCGAAGATGACTACTGACTCGTTCACCGAATAGCCCAGCACAGCCAGCACGGCCGCGAGCACCGCCAATGAGAACTCCCATTGGAAGAAGGCGAAGAACCCCAGGATGATCACCACGTCGTGCAGGTTCGCCAGTACGGTCGCGAGGGCGAACTTCCATTCGAAGCGGAACGCCAGATAAATCATGATGCCGACCACCACCATCCCAAGCGCCTTGAGGCCGTTGGTGGTGAGCTCTTCGCCAACTTGCGGGCCGACGAACTCGGTGCCGCGCAGCGTCGCCGAAGCGTCGGCGGCCTTGAGGGCGTCCATGACCTGCGTGCTCTGCTGGGCCGAGGTCTGGCCCTTTTGCACTGGCAATCGAATCTGTACGTCCCGCGAAGTGCCGAAGTTCTGCACCTGCACGTCGTGATAGCCGAGCGTCGAAATCGTTTCGCGCACCTTGCCGACGTCGACGGACTGCTGGTAGGCGACTTCCATCACCGTGCCGCCCGTGAATTCGACCGACAGGTGGAGCCCGCGATGCAACAGGAAGAACACCGCCAGCAGGAACGTGATGAGAGAGATCGCGTTCAGCACCAGCGCGTGGCGCATGAACGGGATCGTCTTGTGGATTCGGAAGAACTCCATTTTTGGTGCCCCTTATTTCGCGTCCGCAGCGACCTGGTTGGCCGGCTTCCAGACGGTGCCGATCGACAGGGTCTTGAGCTTCTTCTTGCTGCCGTACCAGAAGTTGACGAGTCCGCGTGAGAAGAACACGGCCGAGAACATCGATGTGACGATTCCGATGCAGTGCACCACGGCGAAGCCGCGGATCGGACCTGATCCGAAAGCCAGCAGCGCAATGCCGGCAATGAGCGTGGTCACGTTCGAATCGAGAATCGTGCCCCATGCGCGGTCATAGCCAGCATGGATGGCCGCCTGCGGCGAGGCTCCGCTGCGCAATTCCTCGCGGATGCGTTCATTGATCAACACGTTGGAGTCGATTGCAACGCCGATGGCGAGCGCCATGGCCGCGATGCCGGGCAAAGTCAGCGTTGCCTGGAGCATCGAGAGGACCGCCACCAGCAGCAACAGGTTGACCGCAAGTGCAATCGACGAGAACACGCCGAAGAGCGCGTAGTAGATGCACATGAACACCATGATGGCGATGAAGCCATACATGACGCTGTCGAAACCCTTCTTGATGTTGTCGGCGCCCAGGCTCGGGCCAATGGTGCGCTCCTGGATGATTTCCATCGGCGCGGCCAGCGAACCGGCGCGCAGCAGCAGCGCGAGATCGTTGGCTTCGACGACGCTCATCGATCCCGAGATCTGGAACCGATTGCCGAGTTCGCCGTTGATCGAAGGCGCCGTGAGCACTTCGCCCCTGCCCTTTTCGAAGATCAGCATCGCCATGCGCTTGCGATAGTTCTCGCGGCTGACGTCGCGCATGATGCGGCCGCCCTTGGCGTCCATCGTCAGGTCGACCTTCGGCTGCTGGGTTTGCGAATCGAAGCCGGGTTGCGCGTCGGTGAGGTTCTCTCCCGTCACCAGCACTTGCTTCTTGACGATCACGGGCCGGCCCTGGCGATCGAGGAATTTTTCGGAGCCGAAGGGCACCGGCCCTGTGCCCATTTCAGCCGCGCGGCCTTCCGCGCTTTCGTCGACAAGTCGCATCTCGAGCGTGGCGGTGCGGCCCAGGATGTCCTTGGCCTTGGCCGTGTCCTGGACACCGGGCAACTGCACCACGATGCGGTCCAGCCCCTGCTGCTGGATCACCGGTTCGGCTACGCCGAGTTCATTGATCCGGTTGTGCAGCGTGGTGATGTTCTGCTTGAGCGCCGCGTCCTGCAGTCGCCGTGCGGCTTCAGGCTTGATGGTCGCGGTCAGCTTGAAGTCGGTGCCGTCCTGGCTCTCGACCGCCGTGAGGTCGGGGAATTGGTCCTGCAACAAGGCCTTGGCCGCTTGCAGGCCTGCGGCGTCGCGGAATCGCATTTCGACGGTCTGGTCGACGCGCGTGACCGAAGTGCCGCGCACATTCTTGTCGCGCAGCCCCGTGCGGATGTCGCTCGCGAACGACTCCGCCCGCTTGTCCATGGCGCCCTTCATGTCGACTTGCAGCAGGAAGTCGACCCCGCCGCGAAGGTCGAGGCCCAGGTACATCGGAAAGGCGTGCAGCGCCGTCAGCCAGGACGGCGAACGCGACAGCAGGTTGAGCGCAACCACATAGGGCGGATCGCTTGGATCGGGCACCAGTGCATGCTGGAGCACATCGCGTGCCTTGAGTTGATCGTCGGTGTTGGTGAACCGCGCCCGCACCGAAGTGGCATCAAGCGTCAACAAGTCCGGCGCCAGTCCGGCCACCTTGAGCGCCTCCGCGACTCGGGCCTGGGTGCTGGCGTCGACCTTGCTGGTCGACTTGGCCGCCGACACCTGCACCGCAGGTGCCTCGCCGAAGAAATTGGGCAGGGCATAGATCAGCCCCACGAGCAACACGATCACGATGACCGCGTACTTCCAGACCGGATATCGGTTCATCTCTATTACTCGCCCCCAGGCTTCGCGCACTTCGTGTCGCTGCGCCTACCCCCTACCGGGGGCGCTGCCAGTGGCCCGGCGAAGCCGGTTCCACGGCAGCCCACGAATGTGGGGCGCGCTGAGCGCAGCCGATGGGAAAAAAAGTCACTGCTCATTGGAATAGGCCGGCGAAGCCAGGCCCGTTGGTGAAACACCGCGGAACCGGCTCCGCCGGGCCGCCGGTGTTGCCCCCGGTAGGGGGTAGGCGAAGCGACACGAAGTGCGCGCAGCCTGGGGGGGAGCCATTACTTTATTGCGCCCTTGGGAAGGACCTGCACGACGGCGCTGCGCTGGATCTGCACTTCGACGCCCTTGGCAACTTCGATGGTCAGGTATTGCTCGCCGATCTGGGTGATCTTGCCGAGGATGCCGCCGGACGTTGCGACTTCGTCGCCCTTGGCCAGCGCCTCGATCATGGCGCGCGCTTCTTTCTGGCGCTTCATCTGCGGACGGATCATGACGAAATACAGCACCACGAACATCAGGACCAGCGGCAACATGCTGCCGAGCGAGGACATCATGTCGCTGCCTCCGGCGGCAGGTGCGGTCTGGGCGAAAGCAGAGGAAATGAACAAGGGAGTCTCCAGCAGAGGGAAGAAATAAGAGCGCCGGCCTCCCGTACATGAATACAGGAGGGCCCGCGGGTCCGCGGCCCAGTCAAACAGGCCGCGCAGCGCGGGGCCTGGCCGCGCACAGCACCGGGGATTGTAGGGGTTGCCCGCGCCCACACCGGCAGCCCGGCAAAGCCGATTCCGGGTCTTTCAATCAGAGGGCTGGCTTCGCCCTCCCCAGCGCGAGACGCTAAGCAGCGACCTTCGCAGCCTGCGGATTGCGCCACTTGGCCATCAGGTCGGCCCAGCGGACGCGCGCGGCAGCCAGGTTGCGATCCTTGACGTGCCCGTAGCCGCGGATTTGCTCCGGCAAACTGGCAAGCTCGACCGCGGCTGCGTGATTGGCCGCGTCCAGCCCGGCGAGCACTTCGTCGATGCTCGCGCGGTATTCGCCAATCAGGGCGCGCTCGGTCTTGCGTTCCTCGGTGCGGCCGAAGATGTCCAGCGCCGTTCCGCGCAAGCCCTTCAGCTTCGCGAGGACTCTGAAGCCGGGCAGCATGGCAGGGCCGAACTTCTGCTTTTGCAGTTCGCCCTTGGCGTTTTTCTTGGCGATGATGGGCGGCGCGAGGTGGTAGTTGAGCTTGTAATCCTTGCCCATCTCACCCTCGAACATGCCCTCGATGCGCTCGAGGAAACTGCGGTCGGTGTGCAGGCGGGCGACTTCGTATTCGTCCTTGTAGGCCATCAGCTTGAACAGATAGCGCGCGACAGCTTCACTCAGGCTGGTCTTGCCCAACGCGGCTTCTGCCTTCTGCACCTTGGCAACGTAGGCCTTGTACTGTTCGGCGTAAGCGGCGTTTTGGTAGTCCGTCAAGAATTCCACTCGCCGCGCGACGAGCGTGTCGACCGAATCGCGCTTCTTGAACTCGATGACGTGGCCTGGCTGGACACGCTTTTGCAGTTCGGCAGGCCGCTGTGCGGCCTGGCGGCCCCATTCGAAGGCAGCCTTGTTGTTGTCGACAGCCACGGCGTTGAGTTCGATCGCGCGCATCAGCGACGCGTGCTCGAGCGGAACCCAGCCCTTCTGCCACGCGTAGCCCAGGATCATCGGGTTCACGTAGATGCTGTCGCCCATCAGCGAAGTGGCCGCGGCGTCGGCATCGAATGCGCCCACGGCATCGGCGCCGACGGCGCGCGCGATCTCCGCGGCGCAGGTGTCCTGCGGGTTCTGCCAGTTGGCGTTGCGCACGAAAGCGGCCGTCGGACTGCTGTGGCTATTGAGCGCCACGTGCGTGCGCCCTTCGCGCATGCGCGCCATCGTCTCGGCGTTCACGCTCACCAATGGATCGCAGGCCAGGATCAGGTCGGCAGCCGCCGTGCCGACGCGTGTCGTGCGGATGTCGTCCTGTGTATTGCCGATCAGCACGTGGCTCCAGGTGGCGCCGCCCTTCTGGGCGAGTCCGGCAGCATCCTGCGTGACGATGCCCTTGCCCTCGATGTGGGCCGCCATCCCGAGCAACTGCCCGATGGTGATCACGCCAGTGCCGCCCACGCCGGCGACCACGATGCCCCACACCTGTCCGCCGCCGAGCGCGGGAACCGAAGGCTCCGCCAGCGCACCAAGTTCGATCGGCGCCGCTCCCTTGCTCTTCGACTTCTTCTTGAGCTGGCTGCCTTCGACGGTGACGAAGCTCGGGCAAAAGCCCTTGAGGCAGCTCATGTCCTTGTTGCAGGTGCTCTGGTTGATCGCGCGCTTGCGGCCGAATTCGGTTTCGAGCGGCTCGACCGACAGGCAATTGCTCTGCACGCTGCAGTCGCCGCAACCCTCGCAGACGAGTTCGTTGATGACGACGCGCTTGGCCGGATCGACAGCAGTGCCCCGCTTGCGGCGGCGACGCTTCTCGGTCGCGCAGGTCTGGTCATAGATGATCGCCGTCGTGCCCTTGATCTCGCGGAACTCGCGCTGAATCGCATCCAGCTCGTCGCGATGGCGCACCTTGACGTTCTCGCCGGGCACTGTCACGCCCTCGTACTTCTCCGGCTCGTCCGTGACCACGACGACCTTCACGGCGCCCTCGGCATGCAGGCTCTCCGCGATCTGCAGCACCGAGTGCCCCTCGGGCCGCTCGCCGACCTGCTGCCCGCCGGTCATGGCGACCGCGTCGTTGTAGAGGATCTTGTAGGTGATGTTCACGCCGGCCGCGATGCTCTGGCGAATGGCCAGGAGCCCGCTGTGGAAGTACGTGCCGTCGCCCAGGTTGGCGAAGATGTGCTGGTCCGTCGTGAAGGGCTGCTGGCCCACCCAAGGCACGCCCTCGCCGCCCATCTGTGTGAAGCCGATGGTCGAGCGGTCCATCCACGTGGCCATGAAATGGCAACCGATGCCGGCCATGGCACGGGAGCCTTCCGGGACCACGGTGCTGGTGTTGTGCGGACAGCCCGAGCAGAACCACGGCTGGCGCGTCGCGTCGGCCATGGCGATCGTCTGCGGCGCGGCCATGGCGCGTTCCTTGGCTTCGAGGATGGCCAGCTGCGCGTCGATGCGCGCACCCATGTCCGCACCCGCGGCGGCGAGGATGCCGGTCTTCTTCAGACGCTGGGCAATGGCCTTGGCGATCATCGCCGGGTTCAGGTCCGCGTTCGAGCGCAACAGCGTGTGCGCAGTCGGATTGGGCATCGACCATTCGCCGCCGGAGTAGCCCTCCGCATGGTGCACTTCGCCTTCGTCGAACTTGCCGACCACGTTGGGCCGCACGTCGGCCCGCCAGTTGTAGAGCTCTTCCTTGAGCTGGTATTCGATGACCTGGCGCTTTTCCTCGACCACCAGGATTTCCTGCAGACCCGTCGCAAATGCGCGCGTGAGCTGCGCTTCGAGCGGCCACACCACGGCCACCTTGTGCAGCCGGATTCCAAGCTGCCGGCAGGCCGCATCGTCCAGGCCGAGGTCGATCAAGGCCTGGCGCGTGTCGTTGAACGCCTTGCCGCTGGCCATGATGCCGAAGCGATCGTGAGGACCTTCGATCACGTTGTGATTGAGCCGATTCGCGCGGATGTACGCCAGCGCGGCGTACCACTTGTAGTGCATCAGCCGCGCTTCCTGCTCCAGCGCATGGTCGGGCCACCGGATGTGCAAACCACCGGGCGGCATTTGGAAGTCGGTGGGCGTCACGATCTCGACGCGCTCGGGGTCGATCATTGCCGTGGCGCTGGATTCGACGATTTCCTGGATCGTCTTCATGCCCGACCAGATGCCGGCGAAGCGGCTCATGGCAAATGCATGAATGCCGAGGTCGAGAATGTCCTGAACGTTCGCGGGAAAGAACACCGGCGTGCCGCACGCCTTGAAGATGTGATCGCTCTGGTGCGCCGCAGTCGAGCTCTTGGAGATGTGATCGTCGCCAGCCACGGCGATGACGCCGCCCCAGGGCGTGGTGCCGGCCATGTTGGCGTGCTTGAAGACGTCGGAGCAACGGTCCACGCCGGGGCCCTTGCCGTACCAGATCCCGAAGACGCCATCGAACTTATTCGTGCCCGCGGGCGAGAAGCCGAGTTGCTGTGTACCCCACAGCGCGGTGGCCGCCAGTTCTTCGTTGACGCCTGGCTGGAAGACGATGTTCTGTTCCTTGAGGAACTTGCTGGCCTTCCATAGCGCCTGGTCGTAGCCGCCGAGCGGCGAGCCGCGATAGCCGCTGATGAAGCCGGCCGTGTTCTTGCCCTGCTGCTGGTCGCGCAATCGCTGGAGCATCGGCAGCTTGACCAGCGCTTGCACGCCGCTCATGAACGCGCGGCCATAGTCGAGTGAATATTTGTCGTCGAGCGTGACCGTTTCCAGGGCTTTGCGGATGTGCTCGGGCAGCGGGGCATTCATCGGTTGTCTCCAAGTGACCAGTTGGCTGTGCCTTGTGGGCGTGGCTTGCGAAGCATCCGGGTCGGGTGCCTCTCGGCCATCATCACGCAAAGTGTATGCCTGCTGTGACGACAGGTGTTTGCGTTCTTTGCCCGCTCAAGGCCCGATCTTGAAAGGATCTTGCTTAAAATGCGCCAGAATGGAAAGTCTTGACAAGTTTGACCTCGCGATCCTGCAAGAACTGCAGACCGATGGACGACTCACCAACGCCGAGCTTGCGCAGCGCGTGGGGCTGTCGGCTGCGCCGTGCTGGCGCCGGGTCCGTTCGCTCGAAGAGGCCGGCTTCATCAAGGGGTATCACGCGGAGATCGACCGGCACAAGATCGGCCTCGGGGTGCTCGCCTTCGTGCGCGTCGACACCGAGCGCACGACTGGCGACCTCACCCGCAAGCTGGAGGATGCGATTCGCAAGCTGCCGGAAGTCATCGCGTGCCACTACATCAGCGGCACAGGCACCTTCGAGCTGCAGGTGGTTTCGCAGGACCTGGACAGCTTCTCGCGCTTCGCCTTGCGGCATCTGATCAACCTGCCGAACGTCAAGGATCTGCACACCAGCTTCTCGCTCGGCGAGGTCAAGGCAAGCCACGCCTTGCCTCTCGGCCATTTGAGCCCCAAGAGCGCGCGGTGAGAGCGCCCTGTCGTCGCCGGTGTCACTGCGTCAGCGGGGCAGCAGAAGTTGCAGGATGCCCATGGTGCTCACGAGGCTGGCTGGGTCATGGGTTTCCTGCAGCACACCACTCAGGTGGGTCTTGATTCCTTCGCTATGACGCGCTCGCCAGATCAAGAGATCGGCCAGCCACGGATGGTTGTTGATGCGATTGGCCTGCTCGTAAGCGGCGAAGCGCGGCTTCAGTGCGCCCAGCGCGGCTTCATAGCGCCTGCGCGCTTCGTCATCGCCCAGTCGTTCGTCGCGATGCGCCTCGATCTCATCGGCAGCGAGCATGCCGGTCTCCATCGCCTTGCCAATGCCCTCCCCCGTAAAGAGATAGGTGCTGCCCGCCGCTTCGCCCACCACGAGCATCCCGGGCCGAGACCAGCGCGCGCCATCGAGTGAGCAGCGCAGCGGCGCGCCCTTGAGAGGTCCGAGCGACAGCCCGCTTTCCAACAAATCGCGTGCTGGCGGATGGACCCGCACGAAGGCGTCGAACAGGTGGCGCAGGTTGACGTCAGTCTTTCCGATCACGCCGACACCCACATTGAACACGCCGCCGGCGCACGGAAAAATCCACCCGTAGCCTCGCCGAAGCGCGCGATGCCATACGACTTGCAACTCGGTCACACGGTTGAGCATGGCGTCGTTCTTGATATAGCCCCGAAGCGCAATCCCGCTCGGCGCGCGCCGTTCGCAGATGCCGGCCGCCGCCAATGGCCCGGAACCGGCGCCAGTGGCCAGCACAGTCCAGCGCGCACGCACTGTCCGCGAGAGACCTCCGGACATCGAAAAGATCGCGCCAGCAACTTGTGCTTCGGGGTCGAGAAAGGGCTCCTCGAACTGAGCGGACGGTAGCCAGCGCGCACCGGCCCCGACCGCCGCCTGGCGAAGTATTTCGTCCAGTTGGCGGCGCGGCAAAACGGCCAGCCGCGCCGGTACGTCCACCCTGCCTCCCCGAGGCCCGAAGCACGCGACATGCTGCGCGCTTCTGGCATGCGCCAGCACTTCGTCGAGAACACCAAGCCGCGCGAGGGCGCGATGCGCGTCGGGGATCAGGCCGTCACCGCAGACCTTGTCCCGCGGAAACTCATGCTGGTCGGCGAGCACGACATCGAAGCCCGCATTTGCGAGCACCTGGGCGCAGGCGCTGCCAGCCGGTCCGGCGCCGATCACGAGGACGTCGCAGGTCCATGGAGCGCAAGCGGGATGGTCAGCCGCTACTGTTGCTGCCGCTGCCATACGCGCGAGTGAGGATCTCGAGGCTGTGGCCGTCCGGGTCGTCCCAGTAGAAGCCTCGACCGCCATCGCCGTGGTTGATCTCGCCGGGCCGATGATGGCCGGGATCCGCCCAATAGCGGATGCCGCGCACCCGAATGCGACCGAAGATTTCGTCGAACTCATCCTCGCTCACGAGAAACGCATAGTGCTGCCAATCGACCTCCCCGTCGACCTGCATGAAGTCCAGCGTGACGCCGTTGTCGGTCTCCACGCCGATGAACGGCCCGAAGCGGACTGGCGCGCCTCGACCGAGCAATTCCGCCAGCAATTCCGCCGACGCACGCGGATCGCGGGCTTTGACGATCGTGTGATTCAGATGGATGGGCATGATGCTTCTCCGGGGCAAGAACGCGAATATTACGGTTGCTGTGCAGGTCGTTGAAGCAGCGCGGCAACTGGCGGCTGGCTTCTACTTCCTGAGGACAGGATCGCCTGCCAGCTGCATCGCAGCTCGTTCACTTGGCACCAGTCTTATAGCCGCCGCGGCTCGGCGTTTTCAAAGTCCTCGCTCGAGGTGGTCGCCCCCCGGGGGAGGTCGGTCACCGCCAGAAAACGTGTCTTTTCCATCACCTTACGCGGGCGCACCTTCGCCAATTCGACAGTCCATGCGCTCGGTCGCGTGCGCGTCGTTCGGCAGATAAGTACCAAACTACCGCGTCAGTCAGAGGACGCAGCCCGCTTCCGCGGTGCACGGCTCAGTTCGAGGGCGTTCCATCCAATTGCCGCAGGCGAGAAGAAATTGCTCGTCTCGGGCCTCATGCCCGCGAGGTGTCAATCACAGCGCGCGCGGCTGGGCGCGGCAAGCGAAAGTTCCGTTGGCCACTGCGGCCCGCCGGTGGCATTTGCGCTCGATCAATTTTTCCAACTCAATATGGCTAAAGATCGATCAGCAGCAATGCTGACAAAGTGCACCTATCTTTTATCTGGTCGACGACCGAGATATTTCTCGCACATACCCAGACGAATCTTTCCGAGATTGCGACGGCCACATCCAAGATTCGTGCATAGCCACAGCCTCCCCGCGATTACTACCATCGGCAGGCCCGCGCCTGCCAGCAACCGCCGCCTAAAGACTCTCTTGGTGAATCATGAAAAGTGCAGTCGAAGATCAAAAAAATGCGAGCTAAGGTTCGCAGACCTACGAAGAGTAGGAGGTCACAAACCGAGGAAATTGAGTCCCAATCCGGATATCGCAATTTTTAGTTGAACTCACTTGAAGCAGACGACTTGACGGGCGGCGATTGACGTCGATATGTCTAAACTTTGACGCTTAAACTTTCTTTGCAATTCTTGCGAATCGCCGCTTCATAAATTCAATCGGAGTAATTTTGAAGATACTACTGATTTCGGGCCATCCCAATTTAAACCTGTCGCGGATCAGCAACGCGCTCTTGAATCGGCTCGCAGCTGAGGAAGTGACATTGCACCGGCTTTCCGAGATTCATCGGGATTACCAATTCGATGTACACGCCGAGCAGGAACTGCTCGCTCAACACGACCGCATAGTTTTACTCTTTCCTTTGTACTGGTATTCCTGCCCGGCCATCATGAAGAAGTGGATTGATGATGTGTTCACGCCGGGCTTTGCGTACGCGCGCCATGGAGACAAGTTGCAAGGCAAGGAGTTTTTAGTTGCCACTACGGTAGGCGCGCCTGAAGCGGGCTATCGAGCTGGGGGGTTCAACAGCTATACCGTTGACGAACTGCTCCGCCCTTTTCAGCAGACAGTTTCATACGTCGGAGGAAGGTATCTCACACCTATCGTCGTGTACGAATCTGTGTTCATTTGCGACGTGGCTATCGCCGCTGTGGCAGACGATGTAGCCTCCGCCGTCCAGGCTATTCAAGACCCGCCTGACGTGGCCTACGAAAAGCTCCTCATCAAGGCAGAGGTGGCACAAATCGATCTGATTCAATGATCGCGTCTTACGAATGTGCCGCTCACGACTTGCCTCAATGCGCGCGACTTATTTCTGATATTTCGCAACTCGATTTTCTCCACTCCGCAGGAACACGAGTGGACCCAGAATTGACCGCTTTCGAGGCTTATTGTGAGATGACAAAAAACATGTCGACGGCGCTGCGGCTCGCATTCCTTCTGCGCGACAAGATCTCCAGGTTATTCAAGGTGGAGGAAATCTACGGCTTCACGGGACACAGGCCATCTGAGGCGCCACATGCGGGAGGCAAGCTCGATTTTTTCACCGTTGAAGCTCTAACCGACAGCCAACTGGTACTAACGTCAAAAGACAAGCACCTGGGGGTAATGGTGTCGCTAGACCTGATTTCGCGCGCCGAAGTCGCTCCAACGGCAAAACCATCAAAGTGGCTTCACCTAACAGCTTCGGTCAAAACCTATAACGCATTCGGCAAAGCCTACATGGTTCCGGTTGCACCCGCCCACAGGGTGATCGTGAAGAAAATGTTGCAAGCCGTACGGATTTAACAAAAGTGTCAATTGCGGAGGAATTGTCAATGCCAGCCCACCAGTCCATCGAACCAGAGACTCTTCACAAGGAAAACCCAGATGACGTGCTAATCCAGAATGCTTTCGAGATCCTCCCTGCGCGTATTGAAAGTGATCTGGTCGAGAGCGTTGTTCAAGGCTGGCAGCTTCATGAAAGGACGGCCTTTGACACGGCATATCGCGAAGACAGTGGCTTCTTCGTTCGTCGGGGTGTGCCGTTGCATCTGAGCTTCGACGCTGCCGGGCAGATATCCCAATTTGAGATGGACCTGCCGGAGCACTACTCTCCGCATAAAGGGCAGCTTCTGCTGACCTCGCGTTGCCTTCCTCGCACCGTCGAGAACCGCTTGCGCGAGAACTTCTTTCCAGACGTAACCGCCCTAAGTGAACAAGATGCGGCGTGTGTCGCAGACCTGCTAGCGAAGTCTCCCCATTACACGTGGGCGAGGATCAAGTCCTACATGGTACGTAACGATACAAAAAACTACTTTTTCTACCGAAAAGTGCATGAGCACGTTCCAGGATTGATGCTCATTGAGATCGCTCGCCAGGCGATGTACCACTACTTCTATAGTTTCAACGGATACGCGCGCGGCGATGTCTCAGTCTCAATCTCGAGTCTCAATGTCATCTTTTCCAGCTATGTCGAGTCGGCGTACGAGGTCGAGGTGGTGGTTTCTGATGCCGAAGAATTGGCGCGAGACAAGCCACGATTCGTGGACATGCTGGCGAGCTTTTATCAGAACAGTCGCTTAGTGGCCAAGGTGCGCCTTCGTGGTGGGGTCATGAAGATTCCCTTGTTCCGTCGAATGCGAGTGTTGAACTTTCCGGATCACCATTGGTTCATTCCCTCAGAACGAATTTCTCCGCATGTGCTGATTGGCGTTAGCACCGGTTTGCCGATACATGCGAGATTGTCCATGCTCTCCGTGCGGGCCATCAAGTTGAGCGTTGACGCCACTCATTTGAGAACGATTAAGGCCGCTCGGCATATCACTTTGAGCATCGAAGGAGTGGGGTTCCTATGTCTGCCAGTGCTCCCGGCGGAGTCCATGTCCGAACATGGCATTTTGTTGCTAGAGATCGATGGTGCATCTCGCGACCAGATGGCGGCGCTCAAGGAAGCGATAAAGTGCCATTGCTTCTTCGCGGAACACGCCGACCGGCCGAGCAAAGTCGCGCAGGAAAAGTTCGTGCCCGTCCGCCACTACACCAAAGAAGCAGCGTGACGACTCAATCGACTCAAAGCTCTCGGTGCCCAACTGCACTTTCGTCGCTGCAACTCGGCAAATCTCTCGTCTTGAAGAATAGGATCTATTTCGCGCCAATGGGTATCGACTTGGCGGCGGACAACGGTGGAATGTCCGAAGCAATGAAGCACTTTTATGAGCGCATCATTGATGGAGGATGCGGCATGGTTGTGCTGGGTAACTCCTCGGTGGATTCCGCGACCAGACTTCATCGTCGAGGTCTGTGCCTTCACGATGAGCGCCATGCACAAGACTTGGCACCTTTGATTGCTTACGGCGCAGATCGCGGCTGCACGGTGGCGGTGCAGCTTCAGCACTATGGACCGCAGGGCAGCACTCAACAAACAGGCGTGCCGCTCCTAGGACCGAGTGGACTCCCCTGTCGACGGATGCAAAAGGCTGATCCTTCATATCGAACGCTCGCGATGAGCCCCTTCGACATTAGAGCCGCGCGACGTCAGTTCACGCGCGCCGCTTGCCTTGCGAAACGCGCGGGGGCGAAGCTCGTCCAATTGCAGGCCTCCAACGGCTACCTCCTCAGCAGCTTTCTTTCGCCCTACACCAATAAGCGGGAAGACGAGTATGGAGGCACACCGCTGCGTCGGGCTCGATTTCTGCTCGAAGTCATCCACGACATACGGATGGCGACTGAAGACTCGCTGGATATTTCGGTAAGGCTCGGCATAGATGATTGCCTCGGTACGAGAGGCCAGCAACCACACCTGTTAAAGGATGTGGTGACCGCCCTGAGCCAAGCAGGCGTAGTTGCAATTATGTGTTCCATGTCGATCGCAGAGACCTTTGATCACTTGATTCGGCCGAGCGCGGAAACACGCGAAGCGCTTGTTCAGGGCGTTCGCCTGATTCGCTCCGCAAGCAGCGTGCCAGTTGGATTCGCTGGCTTCGTTGGTACGTTGGACCAGATCGAATCGCACCTAACGACCGGAACCGCAGATCTCGTCGGGATGACTCGCGCCTTGTTCGCAGATAACGAATTGATCATTAAGTCTATAGCGAGGCAAGATCACCTCATTCATGCTTGTCGCTTCGACGGAAACTGCTTTCGCGACAAAAACAATCCGCAACTGGATCGAGTCTATTGCTGTGTCAATCCAAATTATCGGCGACCCTCCCAGATCAGCTATTCGCAAGGAACACATGAAATTTAGAGATAAATACTGCGTCATTTCTGGCGGTACGAGCGGCATCGGATTCGCTGTAGCTCGACGGATGGTGCTAGAGGGCGCCAGGGTCACAGTCTTGGGCCGAGACGAGCACAAGGGTCGGACCGCCATCGAGGCTCTAGGACCACAGACTAGCTTTCTCGCGTGTGACGTGAGCGATGCGCTGGCAGTGGATGAGGCGTTCGATACGATCGAGCGACGCTACGGGCGTTTTGAATACGCGGTCAACAACGCAGGGGTGACGACTCCGTATGAAAGCGTCTCTCAACTCTCTGCCGACGATTGGGATAGGGTGATGCGAATCAATGCCAGTGGACCGCTCTATTGCATGCGACGCGAATTGCGGTGCATACGACTTGCTCCTGGCGGCGCTATCGTGAACGTTTCATCCTGTGCGGGCGTCGTCCCAATTCCAAATCAAGCGGCGTACGTGGCAAGCAAGGCCGCAGTCAATGCAGTGACACAGGTGGCGGCGTTGGAAAATGCCTGCGACAACGATCAAGGATTCGCGGTTCGAGTGAACGCTGTAGCTCCTGGGCCAACGTTAGGGGGTATGAACTCGCCCGAGAGGCTGGCTGCGAATCCAGAAGGAGCCAAGCGGAAGACAGACGCCACGGCGATGAAGCGCTTCGCCCGGCCAGACGAGATAGCAGAGAGCATTCTGTATCTACTGAGCACCGAATCCTCTTACGTGACAGGAGCAATCCTGGGCGTCGACGGCGGCTATCACAGCGGCAAATCGTGACAACGGTAGCGATGAAGTCCGTTCTAATTACCGGCATTAGTTCCGGTATTGGCTACGAATTGGGTCGGCTCTATCTTGAGAAAGGGTATGTGGTGTGCGGCGTGTCACGGAGACCGCCTGAACACCTAGTAAATCATCCAAACATGACTTTCAGTTCTTGTGATTTACGATCCTTCGCCGAAGCTAAGCGGGTGGTGACAAAGCTGCTGGATCGAACCAGCCACGCGCCGATAGAGAACGTGTTTCTCAATGCTGGCAAGTTCGGTGATCAACCGCAGCGTGGCAACGAAACTTCGATCATGCATCTTCAAGATGTACTGTGCCTAAATGTCTACGCGGTCAAGGCGGTCCTCGATGCATGCTTAGCGAGAGAAGTGCAACCGAAGTGCGTGATATTTTCTTCGTCCGTTTCGGCGATACGACAACGCCCAGGAATGCTCTCCTACTCCGTATCAAAGGCCGCACTGAATGCACTAGCCAAGGTTTACCAGTTGGAGAATCCCGAAATCTTCTTCGCCGTTCTTGGCCTTTGCAATGTTGATACGCGCCTCGCGGAGGTCATCCTACAAGCGGATGAACGCTTCGATGAGCTTTGCGCATTGCGCGAGCGGTCTTTCAGGCCGGGGTATTTGGTCAATGCACGCGACCGAGCCATGCACATTGCATCAGTAATCGACCAGCGCGACCGACTGATGCTGCCTTCGGGCGAGTTTCGAGAGATACGCCAGTTGATCCCCAAGCTTTCCTAACTCTTCATTCCTCTTCAAGCTCACGATGACTCCAGTATCCTATAAGAAAATTGTTCAGTTCGGCGCGATGTACGACATTGTCGCTACGACCCCCCTTGCAGTGCCTTTTATTACGCCCTTCGCCCTACAACTTATTCAATGGATCGATGAAACGATGGGGCTAGCAACGGCGTTTCAACCCTTAGACCCAAGCGCACTTTTTCTGATAAATCTTGGTGGCTGTGCGTACCTCGTTTGGGCCTTTGCGCGCCTGAAGATGACTTCGCGCGAATTGGGGCGTCTGGATGGAATATTGCGTTTTATGGTGGTGTCATGTCAGATCTGGGCCGTCTGCCACGGTGCGTCCCCTATTCTGCTCGGATTGGCCGTTGGGTTGGCTGTGATTGGCGCGCTTGAAATGTGGCCGGTCCAGGAAGGTGGCGAGATCGGTGCGCCAAGTGCAGCGTGAGCAGTGCCACCCACAGCTGACCGTCCGGGAGATTGAAGTGCTGAGGTGGACCGCCGACGGCAAGTCGGCTCAGGACATTGCCAACATACTGAGTCTCTCGAAGGCGACGGTGGATTTCCACGTCAGGAATGCCGTCGCGAAGCTGCAAGTACCAAATAAGACGGCGGCGGCAGTGCGCGCGACGGTGCTTGGGATTCTGAATTGAGCGTTGCTCTCGAACTGCTGCGTTGCTGAGGCCTCGACTTACTGCGCCGGCAAATACATCGTCGCCTCCACCTCCACCAAGACCTCGCTCCCCGGCAGGAATCGCGACACTTCAACCACCGTGCTGACCGGCGGCTCTCCGGGGTAGAACAGTCCACGCACGCGGTTGTACGGCGCGTAGTTCGGCAGATGGGTGAAGTACTGCACCAGCTTGACGACGTCATCCATCGTGCCGCCATGTTCCGCCGCGATCTGGCGAATGCGTTCGAGCACGAACCAGCTTTGCGCGACGATCGGCGCCTCGAAGACGTCCACGGACATTTGTCCGGTGGCGTAGCCCAGCGTGCGCAGCGCCGTGCGGGCCGCCTCTGGGATGTCTTCATAGCTTGCGACCGCGCGGCGCGTCGTGGGGTCGACGGCGACGACGCCACTCATCAAGACGAAGTCACCGACCCGTTTGGCGGCGGCGTAGTTCGCCATCGGCTTGCCCATGCTCATGCGATGCTCTCCAAAGTGCGGCCGGCGCGGATGACGGTGCGTCGACGTCCGCGCGGGTCCAGAAGTTCATATTCGTCCGATGCGGCCAGCAACACCATGTCTGCAGGGCAGCCCGGCGCGATGCGGCCATCCCAATCAAGCCGGAGTGCCTTCGCGGGGCTGACGGTGATTGCGTCCAGCCAGTCGGTCGCGGGCGAGAGATGTGCCATCTGCACGCCGAGGCCGAAGGTCTCGACCAAGTCATAGCTGCCATAGGGGTAGAAGGCGTCCTGCACGTTGTCGGTGGCAAGACTGGCGCGAATTCCGCGGCTCGCGGCCTCGCGGACACGCGTGATGCCGCGCTGCAAGGGTGTGCGGTCCCAGGCGCCTTGCAAATAGAGATTGGTGGTGGGCAGGGCGACCAGATGAATGCCCGCCTGCGCACAGAGGGCCAACGTGTGGTTGGCAAACGCCTCGTCCTGCACCGACAGCGAACATGCATGGGCGCACATCACCCGTCCTTGCATGCCATGAGCGATCGCGATCTGCGCGATGGTGCGCAGGCCGGTCGCCTCGGGATCGAGTCCTTCGTCGACATGGAAGTCCAGCGCGAGACCGTGCTCCTGCGCAAGATCGAACACGCGTCCCAGCTTGTGCACGATGCCGTCGTTGCGATAGACGAATGCGCCCAGCACGCCACCCGCGCGCTTCACCTTTCGCGCGATGCTGTCGCCCGTCTTTGCGTCGGCGAACACGTCGAGCGGCGTGAGCGAGACAAACTGGAGCTCGATGCGGCCGCGCCACTCGTCGCGCAAGCGCTCGAACACCGCGAGCGAGGTCGGCGCCTCCGCATCGCTCCAGTCGAGATGCGTGCGCAGCGCGCGCGTTCCGCCGCGCCATGCTTCATCCAACGCCCGCTGCATGCGGGCGCGCAACCCTTCAGCGGTCCAGCTTGCACGGTGCGCGACCATGCGGCCGATGGCCGCGAAGAGGTTGCCCTCGGCCGCGCCCACCTCTCGCACGGTGTAGTTCTTGTCGATGTGCGCGTGCGCGTCGACCAGACCGCTGAGCAGCGTGCCGCGCGCGGCTTGTTGCGTCGGCGCAATCGATGTCACGCGCCCGCCCGCCACCATCACGTCGAACACCTGGTCTTCACCGGCCTCGAAAGCCCGCAGGCGCGGAGGAATGCGTACCGCCTGGAGCTTCATTCGCGGGACGTGCCTTGCAGGGAACGCAACCACGAGAGGCCTGCGGAAGTGCTGTCCGCCACTGCGCCGCGCTGCGGACGATATTCGCAGCCCACCCAGCCGTTCCAGCCGCATTGCGCCGAGACTTCGTCGATCACGTCGAAGAGATAGCCGTAGTTCAGCTCGCCCATGTCGGGCTCGTGCCGCGCGGGCACGCCGGCGATCTGGAAGTGCCCGACGCGGCCGCCCGGCAAGTACTTGCGGATCTTCATCGCCACATCGCCTTCGACAATCTGACAGTGATAGAGATCCATCTGCACCTGCACGTTGAGCGCGCCGACCAGGTCGACGATCTCATGCGCATGGTCCTGGCGATTCAGGAAGAAGCGCGGGATGTCGCGAGTGTTGATGGGCTCAATGAGCACGTCACGTCCTGCCTTGGCCGCTTGGACCGCCGCCCAGCGCAGGTTGTCCAGATAGACGGGCTGCACTGTCTCGCGCTCCACACCGTCGGGCACGAGACCCGCCATCACATGGATGCGCGGGCAGTTGAGCGCATCCGCGTAATCGATTGCCTTCAGGATGCCCTCGCGGAACTCGGCCTCGCGCCCGGGCAGGCAGGCCACGCCGCGATCGCCGCGATCCCAATCGCCGGGCGGCCCGTTGAACAGCACCTGTTCGAGCCCGTTCGCCGACAGCCGGGCCGCGAGTTCATGCGGCTTGTAGGCATAGGGAAACAGATATTCGACAGCGCGGAATCCATCCTTGGCAGCGGCTTCGAAGCGATCGAGAAAATCGAGCTCCGGATAGAGCATCGAAAGGTTGGCGGCAAATCGAGGCATCAAAGGCTCCAATGGTCACGTGCGGCCCCGTCGGGAGACACCGCGGAACCGGCTTTGCCGGCCCGCAGGTGTCGCCCCCCGGGAGGGGGTGCCCGAGCCACACGAAGTGGGCGAGGCTGGGGGTGAGCATAGTGTCGTCACCAACGGGCACCGAAGTTCCGGCGCAGGTCATTGATCTGTGTTTCATCCAGCGGCGCGGGCGCGCGCTGCGGCGATTGGCGGCAGACGAACCAGAGCCTTGCCGTTTCTTCCAACTCCTCGAGCGCAGCCATCGCCGCGGCAGGGGAGTCGTGCCATACGTTGGGCCCGAGCCGTTCGAGCACCACGGCGCGAATGGGCATGCGCCGCGTGCCGTAGTGCTCAATGGTTTGCGCAACGAGCACCGCGGCCTCCGGCGCGCCCGGCCGGTGATACGGTATCACCGGCACGTGGCCTACCTTCATCACGAAATAGGGCGTGAGCGCCGGCAGAAGCTCGGCGCCCGGTGCGTTGAGCGTAAGCGCCACGCAGTGCGTGCTGTGCGTGTGAATGACGCAGCGCGTGCCCGGGTCAAAGCGGCGCGCTGCTCCGTAGATGCGCGTATGCAGAGCGATGGTCTTGCTCGCGAGATCGCCGTGCGTCTGCCGCAAGTTGCCGTCCAGCCTCGCGAGCCGCGAGGGATCAAGATGGCCGAGGCTGGCCTCGGTAGGCGTGATCAGGAAGCCGTCGTCGAGCCGCACGCTGATGTTGCCGGCGGTGCCATGCACATAGCCTCTCTCGAACAGGCTGCGGCCGACGCGGCAGATTTCCTCGCGGATCTGGGCTTCATTCATCCAAGCAATGTAAAGGCTTTGCTGAAGAAATCGTCGGTCCCGAAGTTGCCGGACTTGAGGGCGACGTGCAGGCCGACCCCGCCTGCCGCGTCGCTCTGGGCATGGCACCACGGCACCCCGGGATCGATCTGCGCGCCGATCTGCAATTGCGCAATCCCGAGGGTCTGGATGCAGGCTCCCGAAGTCTCGCCGCCCGCGACGACGAGCTGCCGCGCGCCGCGCTCCACCAGCCCGCGCGCGATGGCCGCGATAACGCGCTCGACCATGGCGCCCGCCTCTTCGACGCCGAGCCGGCCCTGCACCGATTTGACGGCCGCCGGGTCGGCAGTCGAATAGATCAGAACCGGTCCGTCCTGCAACAGCGGAGCCGCCCACTCGAGCGCTTGCGCAGACACATCGGCACCCGCCGCAATCTGCAGCGGATCGATCGCCAGGGCCGGACGCCCCGACCCGATGAAATCCGCCACCTGCCGATTGGTTGCGAGCGAGCAGCTGCCCGACACCACGGCCCGCAACCCACTCGACGGCGGCAACGCTCCCGCGGTGGATGACGGCGCGATGCCGAAGTTCGCGGGCAACCCGATCGCTACGCCCGAGCCGGCCGTCACCAGCGGCATGTCGGCCAGGGCAGGGCCGAGTCGCAGGAGATCGGCGTTGGAGACCGCATCGACAATGGCGATGCCCACACCTTCGGCGCGCAACTGAGCCATGCGCTCGCGAATGGACTCCGGCCCGCCGGCGACCACCGCATGGTCGATCAGGCCGACCTTGCGCTTTGTCTGGGCCTGCAGGACGCGCACCAGGTTGGGGTCGGTCATGGGCGTCAGCGGATGGTTCTGCATACCGCTTTCATTGAGCAGCACGTCGCCCGCAAAAAGGTAGCCCTTGAACACGGTGCGCTTGTTGTCCGGAAAGGCCGGCGTCGCGATCGTGAAGTCGCAGCCCAATGCATCCATCAGCGCCTCGGTCACGGGGCCAATGTTGCCCTCTGGCGTGCTGTCGAATGTGGAGCAGTACTTGAAGTAGATCTGCCCTGCACCCTGCGTCTGAAGCCAGCGCAGCGCTTCCAGCGATTGCGCGACCGCATCGGCCGGCGGGATCGTGCGCGACTTGAGCGCCACCACCACCGCATCGACTTCCGCAGCCAATGGCGATGCCGGCACGCCGATCGTCTGCACGGCGCGCATGCCCGCGCGTACGAGGTTGTTCGCGAGATCGGTCGCGCCCGTGAAATCGTCGGCGATGCAGCCCAGGAGAATGCTCATGGCTTGGACGGCGCTCTGGAGCTGACTGGAAGTTCGATGCCGGGGAAGATCTTGATCACCGCGCTGTCGTCTTCCTTCGCATGGCCTGCAGTAGAGGCCTGCATGAACATCTGGTGCGCCGTGGAGGCCAGTGGCAGCGGAAACTTGCTCGCGCGCGCCGTATCGAGTACCAGTCCCAGGTCCTTCACGAAGATGTCGACGGCCGATAGCGGCGTGTAGTCGCCGGCCAGCACGTGGGCCATGCGGTTCTCGAACATCCAGCTGTTGCCCGCGCTGTGCGTGATGACGTCGTAGAGCGCATCGGGCGCCACGCCTTCGCGCAGCCCGAGCGCCATCGCCTCGGCCGCCGCGGCGATGTGTACGCCGGCCAGCAGCTGATTGATGATCTTGACCTTGCTGCCCGCGCCGGCACGGTCACCCAGGCGATAGACCTTGCCGGCCATCGCGTCGAGCACCGCATCGGCCCGCGCATAGGCTTCCGGTCGCGCCGAACTCATCACCGTCATCTGTCCGCTGGCCGCCTTGGCGGCGCCGCCGGAAATCGGCGCGTCGATGTAGTGGATGCCCATCGCTTGAAGGCGTGCTTCGAGCGCCACCGACCAGTTCGGGTCGACTGTCGAGCACATCACGAACACGCTGCCCGGTTTCATCGCCGCAGCCGCTCCGTGGTCGCCAAAGAGCACGGCTTCGGTCTGGACGGCGTTGACCACGACCGACACCACAACTTCGCATGTGGCAGCGACTTGAGCGGGCGTTCCCCAGGCGACGCCGCCTTCCTCCGCAAAGCGCAACGCCGCGCCAGGCCGAACGTCGCACACGTGCATTTCATAGCCCTTGGCCCGCAGTGTGGCCGCGATGCCCGCGCCCATGGCGCCGAGGCCGATGAGTCCTGCTTTTTTCATGGAGATTCCCGAGGCGTTCGAACGATGGCCGGCGCTCAAGGGGGCGCGGCGCGAAACGCGATCTTAGGAATCCATGGCCGCGCTTCACAACGGGAATAACCCCGCTTGGCTCGTCAGCGCGGTGCGAGCGAATGCCGCGCGGCGCGCACGATGCTTTGCGCATCGACACCGAAGAAGCGGCGCAAGGCTGCCCGCGTGTCGCTGCGGCCAAAGCCGTCGGTGCCGAGCGTGAGGAAGCGCCGACCTTGAGGGAGAAAGGCGCGAATGCTTTCGGGCACAGCACGGACGTAGTCGGTCGCCGCAATGATCGGGCCGCTTCCGCCGGCGAGGAGTTGCGCGATGTAGGGCGCGCCAGTATCCGGGTCGCCAGACAGCGCGCGCTCTTCCCGGATGCGACCGTCGCGCGCAAGCTCGCTCCAGCTCGTGACACTGAACACATCCACGGCGATGCCTTCGGCCGCCAACTGTTCAGCGGCCTTGATGACTTCCGTCAGGATCGCGCCGGAGCCGAGCAAGGTCAACTCGCGATTGCCTTTTTTCGATGCCGGCTGCCCGCCGGTCCATGTCTTGAATCGATAGCAACCACGCAGCACGTCGGCTTCGACACCCGGCGGCAGATCGGGCTGCGCGTAGTTCTCGTTCATCAGCGTGACGTAATAGAACGCGTCCTTCTGCTCGACCATCATCTCGCGGATGCCCGCATCCACGATGACCGCCATCTCGCCGGCAAAGGCCGGGTCGTACGCCTTGCAGTTCGGAATGGTTGCCGCGATCAGGTGGCTCGATCCATCCTGGTGCTGCAACCCTTCGCCGCCCAATGTGGTGCGCCCCGACGTGGCGCCCAGCAGAAAACCGCGCGCACGCTGGTCAGCCGCGGCCCAGATCTGGTCGCCCACGCGCTGGAAGCCGAACATCGAGTAATAGATATAAAAAGGCAGCATCGCCAGGCCATGCACGCTGTAGCTCGTGGCCGCCGCCGTCCAGCTTGCGATGGCGCCGGCTTCGCTGATGCCTTCTTCCAGAATCTGTCCGTCGGTGGCTTCGCGGTATGAAAGCACGGAGCCGATGTCTTCCGGCGCATAGCGCTGGCCCACGCTCGAATAGATGCCCACCTGCTTGAAGAGATTCGCCATGCCGAAGGTGCGCGCCTCGTCAGCGACGATGGGCACCACGCGCGGGCCGAGCGCCTTGTCCTTCATGAGGTTTCCCAGCAGGCGCACGAAGGCCATCGTGGTGCTCATCTCCTTGCCCGCGGCGGCGACGGCGAATTGCGCGTACGCGGCGATGTCGGGCTTGGGCACGACGTCGCAAACGGTCTCGCGGCGCGGCATGCTGCCGCCGAGCGCGGCGCGACGGCCGAGCAGGTAGTGCATCTCGGCGCTGTCATCGGCCGGCTTATAGAACGCGGCGGTGGTCGCCTGTTCGTCCGTGAGGGGCAGGTTGAAGCGGTTGCGAAACTCGATCAGGTCGGTGTCGTCCAACTTCTTCTGTGAGTGCGTGGTCATCTTGCCCTGACCCGCCGTACCCATGCCGTAACCCTTCTTGGTGTGCGCAAGGATCACCGTGGGCTGCCCCTGGTGTGCAGCGGCCGCGGCGTAAGCAGCATGGATCTTCACGAGATCATGGCCGCCGCGCTTCAGGCGATCGATCTGCTCGTCGGTCATGCCTTGCGCGAGGCGCGCGAGTTCGTCGTCCTGCCCGAAGAAGGTGTCGCGGTTGTATCGGCCATCCTTGGCCGCGAAAGTCTGCATCTGCCCGTCGACCGTGTTGGCAAACGCGCGCACCAATGCGCCGTTCACGTCGCGCGCGAAGAGGCCGTCCCAATCACTGCCCCACACGAGCTTGATCACATTCCAGCCTGCACCGGCGAAGAGCTTTTCGAGCTCATCGATGATTCGGCCGTTGCCGCGCACCGGCCCGTCGAGGCGCTGCAGATTGCAGTTGACGACCCAGACGAGGTTGTCGAGCTTCTCGCGCGCGGCGAGTGTCAGCGCGCTCATGGACTCGGGCTCGTCCATCTCTCCGTCCCCGAACACGCCCCACACCTTGCGGCCTCCGCAATCGAGCAGATTGCGATTCGTGAGATAGCGCATGAAGCGCGCGTGATAGATCGAGCTGATGGGGCCGATGCCCATCGAGCCGGTCGGGAACTGCCAGAAGTCCGGCATCAGGTACGGATGCGGATAGCTACTCAGTCCGCGAGCGCCCTTCCCGTCGACGAACGCCGGCGCCGTCAGCTCCTGGCGGTAATGCATCAGGTCTTCTTCGCCCAGGCGGCCCTCGAGGTACGCACGCGCATAGACACCGGGCGCACTGTGCGGCTGGAAGAACACGAGATCACCGCGATGCGCCGCCGTGCGGGCATGGAAAAAATGATTGAAGCCCGTCTCGAACAGATCCGCTGCACTGGCGTAGCTCGCGATGTGTCCGCCGAGTTCGCCGTAGGCCTGATTGGCGCGCACGACCATGGCGAGCGCATTCCAGCGCATCAGCGAGGCAAGCCGCTCTTCGATCGCGAGATCGCCGGGAAAGGACGGCTGCGAGTCGACCGCGATGGTGTTGACGTATGGCGTCGACAACTCCGGCTGCCAGGCGATGCGCTGGGCCCGCGCCATGCGCGCCAGTTCGTCGAGCATCCAGCGCGCGCGTTCAGGGCCCTGCGTCTCGGCCAGCGAGATGAAGGCTTCGCGCCATTCGGCTGTTTCGGCAGGGTCCGCGTCGCGCAGGGCTGCATCGGGCACGGCGCGCAATGGGTCGGGAGAGATCGGGGCGTTCATAGGCCGCACTTTAGGCTGCGTTCGCTGACATTGGATGCTGTTTCTACATCCATATCGGCAAGAGCACCGCATAAACTGCCGCAACATCTTTCAACCGAAGCACTTCATGCAACTCGACGCTCTTGACCTTCGCATCCTCGATGAATTGCAGCGCGACGGCGCGCTTTCGAACGTCGAACTCGCGCGCCGGGTGCATCTTTCGCCGTCTCCCTGCCTGGCGCGCGTCAAGGCGCTCGAGAACGCCGGCGTGATCCGGCACTATGTGGCGCTCGTCGACGCTAGCGCGCTCGGCCTCGGCCTGAACGTGTTCATTTCCATCAGTTTGAAGACGCAAAGCAAGCAATCGCTGGCGGAGTTCGAGCAGCGCATCGCGGAGCACGAGGAGGTCATGGAGTGCTACCTGATGACCGGCGACAGCGACTACCTGATCCGCGTTGCCGTCGCCGACATCGCCGCCCTTGAGAAATTCATCCTCGAACAACTCACGCCCATCAGCGGCATCGAGAAAATCCGCTCGAGCTTTGCGCTCAAGCAGGTCCGCTACAAGACGGCGTTGCCGCTTCCCTGAGAGGATGTTCGCGCTGGGCCGCAGCGACACAGAAGTTTCATATTGCGTGGCTATGGTCAGGCTCTCGTCAGCCAGACCACAAGATGAAGCATCCTTCCGCACCCCCTGCATCCGTCAACGCCATCGACTCCATCGATCCGGACGACCTAGACAACAACGCAAGTTCCAACGCCAGTCTTCACGACGTCATCGCCGCGCGCATGCATCGCCGTCACTTGCTGCGCGGCGGCGTCGGCGCGCTGACAGCGGCCACGCTGGGCCCTTTGGCGCTGAGCGCCTGTGGCGGAGGCAGCAACGGCGGCATCTTCGCGCCCGCGCCTGCCACGACGCCCTCGCCGGCACCGGCGCCGACACCCGCGCCCGCACCGGGCCCCGCAGAGCCGAAGCTCGGCTTCTCGGCTGTCGGCAAAGACCTTGCGGACCGCATCACCGTACCGGCCGGCTACACCGCCACGGTGATCTACGCGACGGGCGATTCGATCGACCCCGCCGTCGGCGACTACAAGAACAACGGCACCGACGACACCTTTGGCCGCCGCAGCGGCGACCAACACGACGGCATGCACTACTTCGGCCTGGGCGCTGACGGCAAGCCGTCTCCCGGCGCCAACGAACGCGCGCTGATGGCGATCAATCACGAGGCCATCAACGGCACCGTGGTCTTCATGCACCCGAGCGGGCAGACCAATGCCGGCTCCAGCGCCGGTCCGCGCCCCGAAGCAGAGGCGCTCAAGGAAGTGGAAGCGCACGGCGCGTCCGTCGTCGAGATCGCCCGGTCGAACGGCAAGTTCGCAGTGGTCAAGGGCTCGCCTTTCAACCGCCGCATCACGCCGCGCACGCCGATGGCGTTCGGCGGTCCGGCGCGCGGCTCGGCCCTGCTGAAGACGGCCTACTCGCCCGCCGGTACCGACACGCGCGGCATGATCGGCAACTGCGCGTCCGGCTACACCCCGTGGGGCACCTACCTGACCTGTGAAGAAAACTTCGCCGGCTTCTTCAGGCGCGGCGCAGCCGACGATGCGAAGCGCACCGCCAAGGAACTCGTTGCTTTCAAGCGAATTGGCCTTGCGCAGGGCGCAGGCGGCGGTCAGCGCTGGGCCACCGTCGTGCCGGCGGACGGCACGAGCACCGAATACGCGCGATGGGATGCAAGCAGCATCGGCGCCTCCGCGGACGGCAGCGATGACTTCCGCAACACGGCCAATACCTTTGGCTGGGTGGTCGAGATCGATCCGTACGATCCGACTTCAAAACCGGTCAAGCACACCGCCCTCGGTCGCTTCGCGCATGAAGGCGCATGGCCCAGCAACCCCGTCGTCGGCAAGCCGCTGGCCTTCTACATGGGTGACGATTCGCGCAGCGAGTACGTCTACAAGTACGTCTCGAAAGCGTTGTGGAGCGCGGCCGATGCCAACCCGGCCGACCGCCTCGCCACCGGCAGCAAGTACCTCGATGACGGCACGCTCTATGCAGCCAAGTTCAACGCTGACGGCACCGGCACATGGCTCAAGCTCGACCTGAGCAATTCCGCCCTATCAGGCAATGCGGCATATGCCTTCGCCGACCTCGCCGATGTGCTGGTCAACGCGCGCCTCGCCGCCGATGCGGCTGGCGCCACCAAATGCGACCGACCCGAATGGACAGCCGTGAACCCCAAGAACGGCGAGATCTACATCACGATGACAGAGAACCCCGATCGGGGCGCAGTCGGCACCACGAGCAGCAACAACGTGCCGAACCCGGATGTCGACCCCGCCTTTCCGCGCTATTGGCTCGACAACAAGGGAGTCTCGACGCAGAACGCCACGGCCTCCACGTCCAAGGGCAATGTCAACGGTCAGGTCATGCGCATCCGCGAGAGCGGCAACGACGCGTCCTCCGCTACCTTCAACTGGGACATCTTCCTGTTCGGCAGCCAAGCCAAGGCCGATGCCGCACTCGATGACGTCAACTATCAGAAGAACGTGAACCTGTCGGGTCTCTCGGACTTCAATGACCTCTCCAAGCCCGACGGCTGCTGGTTCTCGCGCGCGAGCGGCATCCTGTGGATCGAGACTGACGACAACGCCTACACCGACGTCAGCAACTGCATGCTGCTCGCGGCGATCCCTGGCGAATACGGCGACGGCACCAAGATCGAAGTCGTCAACCAGCCCAACGGCAAACCCGGCGCAGCCGCCACCGCCCCAGTCACCGTGACCACCTACGCCGGCAAGAAGATGAACGACACCATCTTCAAGCGCTTCCTCACCGCCCCCTTGGGCGCCGAAGTCACCGGCCTGGCCGAATCCCCCGACGGCAAGGCGCTATTCATCAACATCCAGCACCCCGGCGAAAACACCTCCGCCGCCAGCATCGCCGACCCCAGCAAATACGAAAGCCACTGGCCCGGCAACGGCGCCGGCGTCGCAGCCTACGGCCCCGGCGGCCCCACAGCCCGCCCCCGCTCCGCCACCGTAATGATCACCAAGGACGACGGCGGCATCATCGGCCTCTAACCACACCCACCCGCCTCCGCAACGCCTTCCAGAAACACTGCGGAACCGGCTCCGCCGGGCCGCCGGTGTTGCCCCCGGTCAGGGGGAAGGCGAAGCGACACGAAGTGCGCGAAGACTGGGGGCGAGCAACAAGAACACCGCGGAACCGGCTCCGCCGGGCCGCCGGTGTTGCCCCCGGTCAGGGGCAAGGCGCAGCGACACGAAGTGCGCAAAGCCTGGGGGCGAGCACCAGGAACACCGCGGAACCGGCTCCGCCGGGCCGCCGGTGTTGCCCCCGGTCAGGGGGAAGGCGAAGCGACACGAAGTGCGCGAAGACTGGGGGCGAGCCCTATTTAGGCCAGAGCGCCCAAAGCCGCAGCGGCTGATTCATCCTCGCTGCGATTCGCCCCGCATCCGCGCCAGTGCCGGCGAAGTAGTCCGCCCGCACCGCCCCCACGATCGCGCTGCCTGTGTCCTGCGCCACCACCAGCTTCGCCAAAGGCATGGCAGGCCCCGGCGACGCAAGCCAGACCGGCGTGCCGTACGGAATGCTGTCTCGGTCCACAGCGATCGAGCGCCCGGCAGTAAGCGGCACACCCTGCGCCCCCACCGGACCCGAAGAAGCGTCGACTTCAGACATGGATTCCTCGCGGAAGAACACGTAGCGCGGATTGCTCCACAGCAACTGCGACAGACGCTGCGGGTTCTGAGCCACCCACAGCTTGACGTCGTCAGGCCACAAGCTGACCTTGGGCACGCCTTGGCTGATGAGCCATTGCTGCACGCTCCGGTACGGCTGCTCGTTGGTGGCCGAAAAGGCGACACGGATCACATGCTGTGTCCCATCGGCTTCAGTCATGCGCAATCGCCCCGAACCCTGGATGTGGAGCATGAGCGCGTCGATTGGATCCGCGAGCCACGCGATCTCACGACCCCTCAGCGCGGCCTGCGCCTGCGGCAGCGTGTCGATCTCCTGACGCGTGTACCAGGGCCGCTTCGGAACTAGTCCGGCTGGCGCCTGATAGATGGGCACCGTGTGCGTGGCATCGGGACGGCGGGTGGCGTCGTACACCGGTTCGTAGTAGCTGGTGAGCTTGCCATCGGTCGGGCCGGTCGGCGATTCGACCCGGTAGGGCTGCAGCCGCTGCATCATCCATTCGCGCTGCTCGCCGGTCTCGGCGAGCGACAACTGCCGGACCTCCCGACACAGCGGCGCAAATGCGGCGTTGGGGCGCGCGCAGTTCGAAATCATCGCCACCCAGCCTTCATGCAAGGCGTCATCGTTGAAGCCCGGCAGCTCGGACCACGCGACGGGCACCCAACGGCTCTTCGGATGCGCGAGCGAACCGGTGAGCGGACCCAGGTCGCGAGGCGGCGTGCCCACGCTCGGCGTTGCAATCGGCACTTCGGGCTGCCTGATGCTGGTGGAACAGCCGGCGAGCGTTGCTACGATCGCGAGCCCAACCAGCCACTGGAGTCCTTTTTTCATGGGTCTGATTTTGCTTGAAGCCCTGGGCGCCGGAATCGTGTTCATCCTCATCATCTGGTGGACCATGTTCTCGGGACGCAAACGCGGCGAGTTGCACGACGATGCGGACACCGACGAGAAACCCGCGCCCGGCGACAACGCACGACGCGACTGAAATGCGCCGCATGCGTTACATGCTGAAACTGCCGACGCCCCTGGAGCCGACCCCTCGCTCTGGATAATCGCCCGGTCAATTCTCACCATCGAAAGGGTCCAATGAAAAAACTCGTACTCGCAAGCTGCGCCGCCGCCTACGTGCTCTCCGGATGCGCGGACATGAGCACGACGCAGAAGAACACGGGCATCGGTGCAGGCGTTGGCGCGGTCGCTGGTGCAGCGATTGGCTCGGCGACCGGCCGCAACGCAGGCGCTGGTGCGGCCATCGGCGCATTGGCGGGCGCAGCGGGCGGCTACCTGTGGTCGCAGCGCATGGAGAACCAGAAGCGTCAGATGGAAGCCGCGACCAAAGGCACCGGCGTCGCCGTGACCCAGACCCCGAACAATGAACTGAAGCTCGCAATCCCGAGCGACGTGTCGTTCGACGTGGGCCGCTCGGTCATCAAGCCCAACTTCTCGCCGATCCTCGACCAATTTGCCTCCGGCCTTCGCAACAACCCGAACGCCGAAGTCCGGATCATCGGCCACACCGACAGCACCGGCACTGACGCGATCAACGATCCGTTGTCGATCCAGCGCGCCGCCGCAACGCGCGACTACCTGATCGCACGCGGCGTGTCGCAAAGCGCGTTCAAGATCGACGGCCGCGGCTCACGCGAACCCGTCGCGGACAACAACACCCCCGCAGGACGCGCCCAGAACCGCCGCGTCGAAATCTACGTAGGCGAACGAGCGCAAGGATAGCCCCCGCGCGGAGGCCCCGGCTCCTTAGTGAAACACCGCGGAACCGGCTTCGCCGGGCCGCCGGTGTTGCCCCCGGTAGGGGGTAGGCGAAGCGACACGAAGTGCGCGCAGCCTGGGGGCGAGCAACGTTCACATTCCGCGAAGGAGATTGGCGAGTTCGACGGCTGACTTGACTTCCATCTTCTCGAAGACGCGGGCGCGGTGGACTTCGACGGTGCGGACGCTGATCGACAGTTGATCGGCGATCAGCTTGTTGGGCAAGCCTTCGACGACGCAACGCATGACGTCGCGCTCGCGGTCGGTCAATTCGCCGATGCGCCGCTTCAATACCTGACGTGCGCGCTCCGCCTCGACCGCGCGCAGTGACGCGCCGAGCGCCTGCTCGATGCGGTCGACCAGTGCGTTGTCCGAAAAAGGCTTCTCGCAAAAATCGAAGGCGCCGCGCTTGACGGCATCGACTGCCGTGGGCACGTCGGCATGGCCGGTCAGGAAGATCACCGGCATCGCATCCACCAGGCCGCGCTCGGCCAGCCGGTCGAACAGCACCAATCCGCTGGTGCCGGGCATGCGCACGTCGAGCAAGAGGCAATGCGGCCGGTCGCTCAGCGGTTCGGAGGCCAGCCTGGCCTCGAAAGCTTCGGCGCTCGCGAAGCTCTCGCTCGAAAGTCGTCGAGAACGAAGCAGCCATGCCAGGGCATCGCGGACGCTCGCATCGTCGTCGACGATAAAAATCAGGGCATCGATCAGGGGTTGCATAAATATGGGCCGACGGACTCTCAGGCCGCCGGCAGTGTGAAGCGAAATAGGGTGCCGCGAGGCCGCTGCGGCTCGAACATCAGCACCCCGCCGTGCTGCTCGACGACCGTGCGGCACAGGCTGAGGCCGAGGCCCATGCCATCGGATCGCGTCGTGAAGAAAGGCGTGAACAGGCGAGCGGCCACCTCGTCGCTGATGCCTGAGCCGACGTCGGCCACTGAGAATTCGAGCCAGCGGCGTGCGTCCGCACCCGAGGCGGCTTCGCGGTTGCGCCCTGTGTTCCGCGCGCGAGCGACCCTCAGGCGCAGCACGCGATTGCTCAAGCCGGGCATGTCCATGGCTTGCATGCCATTGCGCGCCAGATTCAGCAGCACCTGCTCGACCAGCGTGCGGTCGCAGTACACGGAAGGCAGTGAGTCTTCCACGAAGACGTCGATCTGCACGCCCAGCTTGCGTGCCTGCAGGCGCACGAGCGGAAGCACCGCATCGATCAGGGCATGCGGCGCGACAGTCTCGCGGGTACGATCGCGCCGCCGAACGAAATCGTGGACGCTGCGAATCACCCGCCCGGCACGGTCGGCCTGTTCGGCGATACGGCGCACGGCCATGGCGACATCGTCGCGATGGCTCTGCAGCGAACTCTCGTCGGGCGCCTGCAGCAGATTGAGCGAGCCGCTCGCGTAGCTGGCAATGGCCGCCAGCGGCTGCGTCAACTCATGACTCAGGAGCGACGCCATCTCACCCACCGTCGCGAGGCGCGCGCTGGCCTGAAGCCGCTCCTGGCTCGCGCGCGAAAGCTCCTCGATGCGGCGCTGCTCGCTGATGTCGATGAAGGCGCTCATCCATCCCGTTTGCGAGCCGTGCGCGTTGATCAGCGGCGCCTCGAAGATCAGCACCGGAAAGCGGCTACCGTCCTTGCGCATGAACACCGATTCGAAGCCTTCGCGTGGTGGCACGCCACCGGCCATCCGCACCGCCTGGCGGCTTTGGTATTCGTGGGCGAGTTCGGTCGGCCAATAGGGCGCCTCGTTGCCGCCGCTGGCGGTGAGTTCCTCCACGCTGAAGCCCACCATTTCGCAGAAGGCGGGGTTCACATAGGTGATGCGGCCCTGAAGATCGCGCGCCCGCAGGCCGGTGATGACCGAGTCCTCCATGGCCTTGCGAAACGCGAGCGCATCGGCGAGGTCGTGCTCGGCGCGCTGGCGTCGACGCGTATCGCGCGCCAGCAACACCAGCACGGACACGAGCGCGATCGAGATCGCCGTGACGAGCGCCGTCAGCATGTTCGGGAAGAGATCCGGCACGGCACGCCAGCCGTCGACCCGCAGCATCAGCGGCGCGCCGGGAAGATCGATGAGCTGCTGCGACGTGAAGACACGGGTGCCGACGCGACGCTGAACACCAATCGCCACCAGCCGCGTGCCATCCGCCTCGGTGAAAGCGACCTCCTGTCCACGACTCAGCGTGGGGGCGACCAGTTCAGTCAACATGTCCCGCAGCGAATAGGAGGCGATGAGATAGCCGCCGCCCTCGACTGGCAGGCACATTTCCATGACTTCCAGGCCGTTGCCCTGAGTGACCGGAACATAGTGGCTTGGCGAATAGGCGGCGCCGCCGAGCTTGCGCGCAGTGGCGCAGGCGAGCGCCACATCCGAAGGCTCCTGCCCGCCGCGATCGGACTCGTCGAAGATGCGCCGGCGGTAGGGTGTGTCGACCGCCGCCTGCGTCTGCAAGCCGGCATCTCGCCATTCGAGCCGCAGCCATTCGCGGTGCTCGCGCAGGAGACTGCCGGCGCGAAGATCCCACTGCTCGCGATTCACGCCGCCAGCGAGCGAAGCGCGCAAGGTCTGCACGTTGCGCTGCAGGCCTCCACGCAAGTCCGCCACGGCATCGGCCGTGTCACGGTCCAGCACCGTCTGTGCCTGCTCGACCTCATGCCGCCCGGCCAGCCACACGACAGTGACGAGCAACGCAAGCACGAGGATGGCCAGCAGCACCCACAGGAACCAGCGCCTCCATACCGAGCGCAGGAAGCGCAGCCGCGCGAATGCGGGGCGAAGGACGCGGGCGACGGGCAGCGTGGGCGAGGACACCGTCTTCAGAGCACGCAATGAGACAGCGCCGGCAGTTGCGTGCGCGCGCGTTCGACCTGCTGCGCATCGACGTCGAACAGCACCACCGCCTCTTCAGCGGCCTGCTGCGCAACCACGGATCCCCAGGGGTCGACCACCATCGACTGGCCCCAGGTTTGGCGTCCGTTCTCGTGCTTGCCGCCTTGTGCGGGCGCAACCACCCAAGCGAGGTTCTCGATCGCGCGGGCGCGCAGGAGCACCTCCCAATGCGCAGCCCCCGTGGTGTGAGTGAACGCGCTGGGTACCAGCAGGAGTTCGGCACCCTCGCGGGCCAGCGCCCGATAAAGCTCGGGAAAGCGAAGGTCGTAGCACACGCTCATTCCGACGCGCCAGAGATGACCGTCCCGCGAGGGCAGATCGAATGTCACAGGCTGACTGCCGGGCGCGATCACGCGCCGTTCGTCGTAGCGCTCGCGGCCGTTGTCGAAGAAAAAGAGATGGATCTTGTCGTAGCGCGCGACGCAGGCGCCGTCCGGTGCATAGACCAGCGAGCTGTTGTAGACGTGGGTGTCATCGCCCGTCTCGAGCGGCAGAGTGCCGCCGACGATCCACAAGCCGAATTCGCGCGCGGCGTCCGAGAGAAAGCTCTGTACCGGACCCGAGCCCGTCGCCTCGCGCAGCCCCAGCTTGTCCGTATCCCGCGCGCCCATCATGCAGAAATATTCCGGCAGGACGGCGAGTTCCGCGCCCCCTTCCGCAGCTTCGGCCAGCAGCGCGCGGGCGCTCGCCAGGTTGGCTTCGCGGGTGATGGCCGACACCATCTGGATTGCAGCGACTTTCATGGCGAATGTCTCCTTCGGTTTTGCTTCTAGCGCGGAGCGGGTGCCACCGGCGCGCTCTGCGCTTCCGGCAGCAGCCGGCGGGGCACCTTGGTGATTTTCGGGTCGGTCCAGGTGCCGTCGATCTTGAACTCCTGCGTGGCGGCCGCGATGAGCGGCCTGCTCAGCACCATCTGCGCGAGGAAGGTGCCCAGGCCGATCGCGGGATTGATCGCCGTGGCCACCAGCGCCGCGGTCCCGGCATTGATCTCCGGCACGACCACCACGCGGATGCTCTGCGTTTCCCGCGCCAGGTCGGCGGAACCGTCCATCAGCACGGCGGCGTTCACGCCCTTCATCTGCAGGTTGTTCGTCGACGCGACGCCCTGGTCGAACTTGACGTCGCCGCGCAGAAAGTCGAATGCGAAGCCTTCACTGAAGACATCGCGGAAGTCGAGTGTCAGCCGTCGCGGCAAGGCCTGCAGGCTGAGCACGCCCAGCAGCTTGGCAATGCCGGGCTCGGCCTTGAGGAACTGTCCCGTTTCGACGTTGATCTGCAGTTGCCCGCCAAGGCTTGGGTAGTCGATTGCGAACGGCGAGCCGGTCCACTGCACCGCGCCTTCCAGCCGGCCCCGGCCGCGCCGCACGACGTCCTTCATGCCAAACCGCGTGAGAAGGTTGCCGGCATCCGCAATCTCGAGCTTGAAGTCCATGCTGGTGCGGCGCTGCTCGCGCCCGCCTGAGGCACCACCACCCGGAAGCGCACCCCACGTGCCCTGCGCGGTGAAAGTGGCATCCGGATTGGACAGCGCCAGCCGATTGAGCCGCCATTCACGCGCGGCGCCGCCACGATTGACCGCGTCGATCTCCGCACGCCCGAGCCGGTGTCCGAAGAGCTCGAAGTCGTCCACCACGATGTCGAGGGCAGGCAGCGTACTGGGTTGTTCGTCGAGCAGCGTTTCGACGGCCGTGGCCTCGCTGCGTGCGATCTTCAGTCGTGCCAGCCGCGCATACAGGCGACCAGACTGCGTATGCCGGTATTCGGCATAGCCGCTGAGCTCCGCCGCGTCGATATTGGCGCGCCAGAGCGACCCCTCGCGCGTTCCGCCAAGCACAACGTCGTGCAACGTCCTGCCACCGACGGCGAGTTCCCGCGCCCGCAGGGCGATGAGAGTGGGCAGATAGGAGAGCGCGTCGTCCGCGCTTTCATTGGCGCCGGCGGCTTCCGGCGCCCTGCCGGTTGCGTCTGCAAAGAGTGCCTGCCAGGCAGCGATGTCGAGGCGATCGAAGCGCAAGTTCGCGAAGATGCCGCGATCGGGCGGCGCCGCCGATTCCCCCGCCGAGAGGCCGACGCCGACTCCGCCTCGCAGCACCTTCGGTTCGCTGCCGGAAAGGTCGCGCACGTAGGCCGCCGATACCGCGCGTCCGAGATCGATCGAGATCTGGTCGTTGATGGGCTGCGTGGCGCCGCCCGTCGAACGAGAGCCGCGCAGGACGACCTTCTTTTCGATGCGCAACGGCATCGACTCTTCGACCGCCTTGGTCAGCGGCGGCGGCATTTGCAGCCCCAATCCTTGAAGACTGCTGGTGAGCAGAAATTCTGGAACGCCGTCACGCACGGAGAAGGTGGCCGCATAGGCTGTACCGCCGCTTGCGCCCCTGGCAAGGCGCGTCAGCCAGTCGACTTCGCGCGCGGCGCGCAGCCCCTCTGCGGTGGCATTGCCTTGCACCCGAAAGTTCAGGTCCTGGACCGCATTGCCGAAGCGCCCGTTGCCCTCGATGCGCACTGCGCCGCCCAATGCGCGCGCCTGAATCGCCGCCAGCGAAAAGCCCGTCTCGGTGATGTTGACCGTGCCGCGCACCTGCGTCAACGCGGGCGCGGAAGAAGCGAGTTGCAGGTCGTTGTCGGTGAGCACGATACCTGCCTGCACCTTCGACTTGTCCATGGCTGAAAGCGGCAGCTCGAGGCGCAGCCTGTAGTCGGCGTTGCCGGTTGCGCGCATGTCGGCCAGCGTCTTCTCGGCGTCGCCTGCCAGCGGTGCGCCCACGCGCAGCACTTCGGCAAGGGCGCCCTTGGCCTGCGCATCGACCTTCAACAGCGCGGCATGGTGCGACATGTCGGCGATCTGCGCCTCGGCCTTCGTCAGTTCCACGCCGGGCGCGCCGACGATACGCCCGCGTGCGTTGCGCACCAGCATGCCGGCCCGTTCGAAGACGAGCTCGCCGGAAAGCCCCGTCAGCGCGGGCCACGACTTGGACGCGTTCGGCATGGAGGGAACGTAGGCATAGGTGACGTCGGCCACCCGCGCGGCGATGCGGAAGTCGCCTTGCTTCGGGTCCATGAACGGCATGTCGTACAGATCGCCCCGCACCTTGAAATCGACAGAACTGGCCGTTCCCTTTGTCACTGCGTCTCGCACGTAGTCGCGGGTGCCCTTGGGTATATGCAGCGGCAGGTAGCGATAGACCCGCGTTCCATCGGCTCGCGTGAGCTTTCCTTGCAAATCGAGAATGCCTGGATAGCGCGCGCCGCCGCCGGACACCGCCGGATCGCTGGTTCGCCAACTGGCCTGCGCCTCGCCTTCGGCGTCGACATTGGCAAAGCGCAGGTTCGAAACCTGCAACTGGACGGCCTCTCCGTCGACCTTCCACTGCGCCTGCATCGACATCCGGTCGATGGGGATCACTGGTTCCTCGAAAACACCGGGAAAATCGAGCGCGCCGTTTGCAATGGACGCGGTGGCGCTGCCGCCCGTCTGGCTGGCGTCGAACTCTACTGTGGCGCCGCGCACGCCCGGCGTGCCCACCGGGACCGGCGGCGGTTCGGCCGTGGCTGTTGCCACCGCCTCGACCGGCGCGCCGGGCTGTGACGCAATGCCGAAGGCACTCAGCCGCCCGCGCACCTGGTATTTGTCGGGCTTGGACGCCGGACCCTGCCAGTTCGCATCGACGCGCTCGACGAGGCCGCTCAAACCGAATTCACCGATGAGCTTGCGCGTGGCTTCGCCGAACGGCAAGCGGTCCGCGATGAGCGCCAGCGCGGCGAGGTCCAGCCGATCGGCACGGAAGGCGCCGCGCTCCGCCGCGCGGTCTTTGGCGGGTGTGTGCTGCAGCCAGATGTTGCCGCCAGGCCAACGCTTTCCACCGGCCGTATCGAACTGCAGATTGGTGGTCGAGAATTCGAAGGTTTCATTGTCGAGACGGCCAGCGAGACGCCCCGTCACGTCACGAAGAAACAGCGGCTGAAGGCCCTTGGCCAGCGAGACGTCGACCCTTTGCAGCGCCAGATCGGCGACGGCCCCCGTGAGCTTGCCGTCCGTGATGTCCGCCCAGAGCCGCATTCCTCCACTGCCTTCGCGAATACGCGCGTCGAGGTCCACGTAGCCGCCAAGGCGCGTGACATCGACATACGGGAGATTCGCGAAGATCTTGCCGTCCCAGGTCTTCCAGTTGCCCCTGTGCACCGACAAAAGGGGTTGGCGGAAATCGCCGACGAGGGTGAACCGCTCGCCCCAACCTGCCGGCGGTGTCGCGTCCAGGCGCATGGCGTGACGCCGCCCGCCGTTGCGCGCAACGAACTGAACATCGGTCAGCCGCAGCGGCTCCATCCTGCGGCCTTCGTCGATCCAGACGACCGTGCCGCCCCGCACGACGAGCTCGCGCTGCGCAAAGAACCAGTCGGCGCCGTCGCGCTCGCCGCTGGTCTCGGCCGACATGTCGATGCCCGCGATGTGGAGCTTGCCGGCGGCGTCGCGCCGCACGTCGACCTGCGGCTCTTCGATGTAGAGCTGCTCGAAACTGAGATTCCAGAGCGATCGCGGCGAAACGCTCGCCACCACGCGCATCAGGCGCAGCGCCTCCTGCTCGTTCGAATCCTGGAGCACGACGTCGCGCAACTCGATCGTGGGGAACAATCCGCCGGACTCAGCAGCAACCGAACCGATGCGCACAGGTACACCGATGGCCCGGCTGGCTTGCGCTTCGAGGGCACCACGGTAGTCGCCGATTCGCGGCACAATCCAGACGTGTAGGACAACGACGGACAGCACGAGCAGGAGCCATGCACCGAAAAGCAATGCCAGCAACCAGCGCGCCGTTACAGCGGTGATCTTGAGCAGACGTGAAGGGGAAGACGTCGTGTCGTTCATTGAGGATCGCGCTGTGTCGAGAATTATGACTGCCAGCTCCCAACCCGGTTCCAACGGCCCCGGCTCCGCGCCGCATGGCGCGCCACAGGCATCCGCGCCCACAACGCCGTTGGCGGGCTACTCGCGCTTCGTTCAACGCCTGAGGCGCCGCTATGCCGGCGAACTGTCGCTGCTGCCGCCCGGTGCGCCGGTTCTCGCGCACATGGCCCAGGCATATGAATCCCTTCGCCGCCGCGGGGACAATGCCGCCGACGCGCTGCGCATCGTGCGCCAGCTCGTGATGGAACGGCTGATTACCCTCGATTGCGACCAGCAGGCGCCGCTCGCCGTCGTGACGACCGCGGTCACCGAACTCGCTGAATTTGCACTCGACGTCGCCTGCCATGAGGCCTGCACTGAACTCGACGCGGCCCATGGCGCGCCCATCGGAGCCGACGGCCAGCGCGCGCAGATCTGGATCGTCGGAATGGGCAAGCTCGGTGCGCGCGAACTCAACGTGTCGAGCGACATCGACCTCATCTACCTGTACGACCAGGATGGCGACACGCTCGGCGACATCGACGGCCGGGGCAAGCTGTCCAACCAGGAATACTTCGCGCGGGCGGTGAAGCGCATTTATGCACTGGTGGGCGACACCACTGAGCACGGGTTCGTGTTCCGCGTCGACCTGGCGCTGCGACCGAACGGCAATTCAGGCCCGAGCGTGGTTTCGCTCGACGCGCTCGAAGAGTATTTCCAGGTGCAAGGGCGCGAGTGGGAGCGTTTTGCCTGGCTCAAGAGCCGCGTGGTCGCGCCGCGATCGGTGGTGACCAGCGGCTCGGCCCAAGCGCTTCGGGGCGTGGTTCTGCCCTTTGTCTTCCGCCGCTATCTCGACTACAGCGTGTTCGACTCGTTGCGTACGCTGCACCGGCAGATTCGCGAACAGGCATCGCGCCGCAGCGCTGGAAGGCCGGAGCGCGCGAACGACGTGAAGCTGTCGCGTGGCGGCATCCGCGAGATCGAATTCACGGTCCAGTTGCTTCAGGTGGTGCGCGGCGGGCAATTCCCGGAGCTTCGCACCCGCCCGACGCTCGATGCGCTGCAGCGACTGGCGCGCGCCAACCTGATGCCGCAGGAAGCCGCCGACGAGTTAGCCGCGGCATACGTGTTCCTGCGGCGCGTCGAGCATCGAATCCAGTACCTGGATGACCAGCAAACACACGTGCTGCCGGTCAGCGACGACGACGTCCGATGGATCGCACAGACGCTCGGCTTTGCCGATTGCTGCAGCTTCCTCGCCCAACTCGATACACACCGTGAGTTCGTCGCCCAGGAATTCGACAAGCTGCTCGGCGGCAAGGCGCCCTGCAAGCGATGCAACGGCGGCGCGAGCGCGGCGCCGACGGACCTGGCCGACCTGATCGACGGCCTTCCCGCACCTTTCGCCGAACGCATCGAAGCATGGCGCGAGAACCCCCGCATCCGGGCCTTGCGCGACGAAACGCGTGCCCGCCTGCGCCAGCTCGTGCACCGCACGGGGCAATGGCTGCGCGAACCCGACAGCGAGGCGCCCGGCAAGATCGGCCATCACATCGACGCGGCGCTGCGCTGGGCGGACTGGATCGAACCACTCCTGCGGCGCGAGAACTACATCGCCTTGCTTGTCGAGCGGCCCGCCGTGCAGGAGCGCTTGCTGCGACTGCTCGGCTCCGCCAAGTGGCCGGCGCGCTATTTGATGCAGCACCCGGGTGTGATCGACGAGCTCGCGAGCGACGAGATGCTCTCGGGCCGCTTTGTCGCGACGGAGTTCGAGCGCGAACTCGAAGCGCGGCACCAGTCGCTCACCCGAACCGGCGAAGCCGACGAGGAGCGCTTGCTCAATCTCTTGCGCCACGCCCACCACGCGGAGCTGTTTCGCACGCTCGCTCGTGACGTCGACGGGCGCATCACCGTCGAGCAGGTGGCCGATGATCTCAGCGCCCTGGCCGACGCGGTGCTGCGCGCCACGGCGCGCTGGTGCTGGCCGCACGTGCGCAATCCGCACCGCGAACAGCCACAGTTCGCGATCATCGGATACGGAAAACTCGGCGGCAAGGAACTCGGCTACGGGAGCGACCTGGACATCGTCTTTGTCTATGACGACGACGACGAGCGCGCGGGCGAGGTGTATGCGGCTTATGTTCGCAAGCTCATCAACTGGCTGACGGTGAAGACGCGCGAAGGCGATCTGTTCGAGATTGACACGGCGCTGCGGCCGAACGGCAATTCGGGTTTGCTCACCACCAGCTTCGAGGCCTACGAGAAGTATCAGCTTGGCCGCGGCAGCAACACGGCCTGGACCTGGGAACACCAGGCCATGACGCGTGCGCGCTTCGTACTCGGCGATGCGTCGCTGGGGGAGCGGTTCGACCGCGTCCGTGAAGCCGTGATCACCGCGCCGCGCGATCACGATGCCCTCAAGGCCGAGATCGTTGCCATGCGCGAGAAGGTGCGAGCAGCGCGGCCGGTGAAGCCCGATCACTTCGACGTTAAGCACAGTGCGGGCGGCATGGTCGACGCCGAATTCGCGGTGCAATTTCTCATCCTCTCCGCAGCCAAAGCCCACCCTGAACTGGTCCCCAACGTCGGCAACATCGCCCTGCTCGTGCGCGCGGAAAACGCCGGTTTGCTGCCCCAAGGCATCGGCCAGAACGCCGCGGCGGCATACCGTGAACTGCGTCGTGTGCAGCACCGGGCGCGGCTCAACGAAGAACCGACGCAGGTGCCGATGAGCTCTCTCGTCCACGAGCGTGAGGCCATGTTGGCACTTTGGAAGGCGGTCTTTGGATAGGACGACGCTCGCCCCCAGGCGTGCCCACCTCGTGTGGCCGCCCATCCGCTCTCAGGGAGCAACGCGCGTCATTTCGCTGGTCCTTCTGTTGCTCGCCGGTTGCGCGAGCGGCCCCAAGAGTGGCGGCTTCGGGCGCGACGGCGCCGATGCCAGCCCGCCCCCGAACCTGAGCCAGGTCCCCGATGCGGAACCCCGCGTCGAACCCATCCGCAGCAGCGGTGGAACCAGCAAGCCCTATGTCGTGCTGGGCCGCTCGTATGTTCCCATCGTCGATGACCGCCCATTCCGCGAGAGCGGCTTGGCGTCCTGGTATGGCCGCAAATTCCACAGCCAATCGACCGCCAGCGGCGAGCCCTACGACATGTACGCGATGACCGCGGCCCACAAGACACTGCCGTTGCCGAGCTATGTGCGCGTTCGCAATCCGGCAAACGGTCGCGAAGTGATCGTGCGAGTCAACGACCGTGGGCCTTTTCACGACGACCGCGTCATCGATCTGAGCTATACCGCCGCGCTCAAGCTGGACTTGCTGCGCGGCGTTGCGCCTGTCGAGATCGAACGCATCACCAACGACGACATCCGCACAGGTGCTTGGCGTCGCGGCAATGCCGATGCCACGCAGTTGGCAAGCCGTACGCCGCCGCCCACACCTGCCGAACTTGCCCCGGCGGCGGACAGCGTCGCCGTGCCAGCAGCATTGACGGCGCCAGTCGCGGCCACGCCGCGCTTCGAGGCAATGGAAGTCTCGCCTCTGGCACCGATGGCTCCGCTTTCAACCGCTGCCGCATCGCCCCCGATCGCTTCGCCCATGCTGCCGTCCGAAGGCGCAGCTTCGGCGCCAACGCAAAGAGTGCAAGGTGTGCAAGGCTTCTGGGTACAACTCGGCGCATTCAGCCAGCGAGATGGCGCGACGCGCTTTCAGCAACAGGTCGCACGCGATCTGCCCAGCCTCGCGCCGTCCCTCAACGTCTTCAGCGAGCGCGGCACCCACCGCCTGCAAGCCGGCCCCTACGCCTCACGCGAATCAGCCCGCAACACCGCAGAGCAAGTCCGCAACGGCCTCCAACTAACCCCCGTGATCGTAGAGCGCCACTGACGGCGATGCGTCTTCAGAGGAGGGCCGCCGCGCCCGGCCGCCCGAAGCGGCCGGCCGCCCCCGGCAGGGGGTTGGCGAAGCGACACGAAGTGCGCGCAGCCTGGGGGCGAGCTTGGCTAGGCTCCCTGGTACTCGGGCTTCGGCCCAAGCGAAGCCGCCAGCTCTTTGCGATAGCGATTCAGTTCCTGCACGGTCTTGAAGCTCCTGTTCATCAGCAAGCTCAAGTTGTGAAGGATGCGGTCGCCGACCTTGTTTTCCCAGACCGTGTCGAACTTGATCTGCTTGTCGAGCCAGTGCTCGAGCCAGTCGGGGTCCGGCACACGGCTCTGGATCGTGTCGTTGGGGAAAAGCGCCTTGTTGACGTGCAGGTTGGTCGGGTGCAGCGCCTGCGCGGTCCGGCGGGCGCTAGCCATGAGCACGCCCACCTTGGTGAATGCCGAACGCGCCTCGTCGCCGAACTTTTCGAGCGCACGCTTCATGTAGCGGAGATAGGCGCCGCCATGGCGCGCCTCGTCCTGGCTGAGCGTGGTGTAGATGTGCTTGATGACGGGCTCGGTGTGCCACTCCGCCGCGCGGCGATACCAGTGGTTGAGGCGGATTTCGCCGCAGAAATGCAGCATGAGGGTTTCGAGCGGCGGCGCGGGATCGAAATCGAAGCGCACGTCGTGCAGTTCCTGTTCGGTCGGCGCGTGCTGCGGGCTGAAGCGCTTGAGATATTCCATCAGCACCAGTGAATGCTTTTGCTCTTCGAAGAACCAGATCGACATGAAGGCCGAGAAGTCGCTGTCATGCCGGTTGTCGCGCAGGAACATCTCGGTGGCAGGCAATGCGGCCCATTCCGTGATGGCATTCATCTTGATGGTCTGGGCCTGCTCTTCGGATAGCAGGGTCCCGTCGAATGACTGCCACGGAATATCCTTGTCCATGTCCCAGCGGACGGATTCGAGTTGTCTGAAGAGTTCCGGGTACAGCATTGGTGTCTTTCTGAAGCCGCTGGATTTTAGACGGCGGTCTTGGCGCGTCCATGACACGCGCAAGAACATACAAATACGCGTACGCTTCCCATGCGCAAAACTGAGGAAATCCGCCATGCGAATTCACGTCCGGCTGCCGTTGACGATTCTTTTGGCCATTGCCGCCGTGGCCAGCTTTCTCCCCCGCAGCGCCAAGGCTGACGACGCCAAAGCCGCCTCGACCGCGGCATCCGCCTGCCCAGCCATCCTGCAGCACACCTTTGCGCGGCTTCAAGATGAGAAACCCCAGAATCTGTGCCAGTACACGGGCAAGGTGCTGCTGGTCGTAAATACCGCGAGCTTCTGTGGATTTACACCCCAGTACAAAGGTCTCGAATCCCTGCACAGCAAATACCGCGCTCGGGGCTTGGTCGTGCTTGGTTTCCCGTCCAACGATTTCGCGCAAGAGGCAGGTTCGAACAAGGAAATCGCCGACTTCTGCGAAAGCACCTTTGGTGTCAAATTTCCGATGTTTGCGAAAAGCTCTGTCCGCGGAACAGACGCCAACCCATTGTTCAAGGAGTTGGCGCGCGCTTCGGGAACAACGCCGAAATGGAATTTCTACAAATACCTGATCGCGCGAGACGGAACGGTGGTCGAGTCTTACTCAAGCCTCACGACGCCTGAGGATCGATCCTTTATCCGCGATGTCGAAAAGCAACTCGGTCCCGATCGATCGACCCACTGATCGATTTACCGTCACAAACGCTTACCTCTCGCGCGGGAACCGGTCGCCGGGGCCACGCTCATAACGGTTTCGGGTGTGGATCACCCGATCGGTTTCATGTTGCGAGGTCTTCCAGGTGCGTGTCGCTTGGTTGAAATCCCGAGGCGATTCTTCTCCTCCTCCCTCCCTCCCTCCTTCGTCTCGGGGCGCCTCGCAACGTTTTTATCTCCACCAAAAAAATGCCCCGCATTGCGGGGCATTTTTTTGTCTGGGCCGGCTCAAGGGCAGGTGTCGGCGAAGCTGGGCCGCAACATCAACTTGTCGTAGAGCTTGGCAAGATTCGGGTGATCGCCGCGCCAGTCAATATCGGGAAAGCGATAGGCGATCCAGCCGAGGGCACAGCCCACAGCGATGTCCGAAAGACTCAGGTGGATCCCGCTGCAGAATGGCTTGTCGGCGAGCCCCTTGGCCATGGCCGCGATCCCGTTGAGGACCTTCGCGCGCTGGCGGTCCATCCAGGCCTGGCTGCGTTCGCCGTCGGCACGATGTGCCCACGTTGCTTCGAGCCGCCACAGCACGCCCGCGTCCATGACGCCATCAGCCAGCGCTTCCCAGGTCTTGACTTCCGCTCGCTCGCGGCTTTGCTGTGGAATCAGCTTGCCGACCGGCGAGAGCGTGTCGAGATACTCGACGATCACGCGCGAATCGAACATGGCTTCGCTGCCGTCCATGATCAGGCAGGGCACCTTGCCGAGTGGATTGGCACTGGAAATGGTGGTATCGGCAGACCAGACGTCTTCGATCACGAACTGGTAGTCGAGCCGCTTCTCGGCCATGACCACTCGCACTTTGCGCACGTAAGGACTGGCAGCGGATCCGATCAGTTTCATTCGGGCTTTCCCCCCATCAGGGTCATCGTTGTAGCGCTTTGATTCTATGGGAACGGGACCACTGCGGAATCGACGTTGCCCTCCCGACCCGTTCTTGGCGTGCGGCGGCGAGCCGGAGCCGCAATTGCTTCGAGCCGGGCGAGACCTAAAATTCGCCGATGAGTTTCTCCACCGTTTCCGCGCTTTCCCCCCTTGATGGCCGCTACGCGCCAAAGCTCGCGGCACTGCGCCCGCTGATGAGCGAACAGGGCTACATGCACCGGCGGGTGCAGGTCGAAGTGGCGTGGTTCATCGCCCTTTCGGACTGCGGCTTCGCTGAATTCAAGCCACTCACCGGAGGCGCCCGCAAGTATTTGCTCGGGCTGGTCTCCAACTTCTCGGAGGCCGACGCGATAGCGATCAAGCAGATCGAGAAGACCACCAACCATGACGTGAAGGCCGTCGAGTACTGGATCAAGTCGAAGTTCGAGGCGCGGCCCGAGCTGCTTGCCGCTTCGGAGTTCGTGCACTTCGCCTGCACCAGCGAAGACATCAACAACACGAGCCATGCGCTGCAGATCCAGGCGGCCCGCGAGAAGGTGATGCTGCCCGCCATCGACGGCCTGATCTCGACCTTGCGCGAGATGGCGACGAAGTTCGCTGACGTATCGATGCTTTCGCGCACGCACGGACAGACCGCCAGCCCGACCACCGTGGGCAAGGAAATCGCCAACGTCGCCGTGCGTCTGTCGAAGGCGCGCGAGCAGATCGCGGGCGTGCAGTTGCTCGGCAAGATGAACGGAGCGGTCGGCAACTACAACGCGCATCTGGCGGCGTGGCCAGACTTCGACTGGGAGGCCTTCAGCCGAAAAGTGGTCGAGACGCCCGCGCCGCTGGGTCTGGGTCTGACTTTTCAGCCATACAGCATCCAGATCGAGCCACATGACTACATGGCCGAACTCTTCGACGCGATCGCTCGGGCCAACACGATCCTCATCGACTTCTCGCGTGACATCTGGGGCTACGTGAGCCTGGGGTACTTCAAGCAGCGGCTGAAGAAAGGCGAAATCGGCTCCTCGACGATGCCGCACAAGGTCAACCCGATCGACTTCGAGAATGCCGAAGGAAATCTCGGCCTTGCGAATGCGGTTCTTCGCCACCTGAGCGAAAAGCTGCCCATCAGCCGCTGGCAGCGCGACCTGACCGACAGCACCGTGCTGCGCAACATCGGCGTCGCGCTCGGCTATGCCACGCTCGCTTATGCGAGCTTGGCGGCCGGCTTGGGCAAGCTCGAACTCAACGAAGAAGCGTTGGCAGCGGATCTGGACGCTTCATGGGAAGTGCTCGCAGAACCCATCCAGACGGTGATGCGGCGCTTCGGCGTGCAGGGTGCGTACGAGCAGTTGAAGGAAGTGACTCGCGGCAAGACGGTCACGGCCGAGGCGCTGCATGGGCTGATCCGCTCGCTTGCGATCCCTGACGCCGAAAAAGATCGGCTGCTGGCCATGACGCCGGCCAGCTACATCGGCAAGGCTGCCGAATTGGCCCGGCGGGCATGATGGCCCCCACTCTCGGCACTTCGTGTCCTCGCTTCCCCCTGACGGAGCGGCGAATCTGATGGCACTCAAGTCAACGATATTCAAGGCCAGTCTCGCTGTCGCGGACATCGATCATGGCTACTACGCCGATCACACGCTGACGCTGGCGCGTCATCCGAGCGAAACCGACGAGCGGATGATGATCCGGCTGGTGGCGCTGGCGCTCAACGCCCACAAGTTGCAGGACGTCTGCAATGGCGACGGAACGCTCGCCTTCGGCGCCGGCCTCTCGAACCCGGACGAGCCGGACGTCTGGCTGCGCGACTTCACCGGCGAAGTAAAGATGTGGATCGAGGTCGGCCAGCCGGAAGACAAGCCCATCATCAAGGCGTGCGGCAAGGCGGACGAGGTCATCGTCTATTGCTTCAACCACGCCGCCGAGATCTGGTGGCGCGGCATCGAGAACAAGCTGACGCGGCCGCAGAACCTGAGCGTGTTCCGGATACCCACCGCAGCTTCGCAGGCGCTTGCCGCTCTGGCGCAGCGGTCGATGCAGCTGCAGGCGACGATTCAGGAAGGCGCGTTGATGCTGGGCGACGGCACGCACAACATCGATATCGAACCCGTGAAGCTCAAGTAGGGATCGCTGCTTTGCCCCCGGTGCGAGCCTAGCTCGGCATCATTTCGCCACATTGCCAGCACTGTTCGAAGCCGCCTTCGACCAGTTCGCCGCACACGCATTGCCAGCGGCGTTGGGGCCGATGGCGCAGTTCATGCAAGAGGCGCTCGGCGAGCGCGAACTGCGCGTCGTCCTCGATCCAGATTTCGGGCAGGCACTGGTCCGGAGGCAGTTGGCCCGCTGCGGCACCCAGATATTCACGCTGCACCGACGCCTGCACGCCGTCTTCGCGCAATGCATGCAACCACAGCGTCGCGATGGCCAGATTGGGGGCTTGGACGAGGCGGCGCATAGATTGAGGCGAGGCTACTCGGTGCTCGCTGCAGTATCGGAGACCTCGCGGGCGCGCTCCGCGTATTTATTGAAGCGCCAGGCCGAATCCTGCATCGTGATGCGCCGCCAGGTCGAGCGTTTCTCGCCCGGCGTCATGGCCGGCCAGTGCTGGACCTCGTCGAAACTTCGCCCGCAACCCTTGCATTCGTCATCACCTTGGCTGGTGGAGCAGATGGCGATGCACGGCGTATCGGGCGTGGTCTGGTACCACGTCAGCCATGCGTCCCATGCCTTCGACGGAAAGCCGACTTCATCAACCTCGTCTTCGTGGTGGAACACCATGAGCGCGTACACCTCGGCCAGCGCCCGCAGTTCGGGCGCAAGCGTCACGCCGTCGGGCGAGGGCTTTCGGCCGCGCCAGAAGTTGATGGCGGCCTCGATGTCGGTGATGTGAATGGCGGCCATACGGACGAAAAAAAGCGAGCGGCGATCATAGTCCCGACAAATCCCGCCGTGCCCGAAGGAATTGATCAGCTCTCATATTCATAGCAACAACTTCTTACCCGATGCGGCCCGCCAGCGGCTTTCGCTCAAGGCCGAAGCTCCGCCCGGTTGCCACACATCAGGCGCAATGCTCTAATTCCGCCACGAAGGGGAGTAGCTCCCGCTCGCTTTTCAGCGGGCATCGTCAGGTCGTCAATACGAAGCATCACACTTCCGGCCTTTCGGGCAGTCACGCGCTGTCGAGCAAGACCTTCGATTTGAACCCCTGCTGGTTTGATCGAAGCGATTGCGTGTTCCTCGAGGGCGTTGGTCCTCACCCGCCCGCTTCATCCGGCCCCTACGGGATGAATCGAAACGAACAGAGGACTTTATGGAACAGTTTCTGACGCCCGAGTTTTGGGTTGCCGTCGGTCAGATCATCATGATCGACATCCTGCTCGGCGGCGACAACGCGGTGGTGATTGCGCTGGCATGCCGCAAGCTGCCGCCGGCGCAGCGCACCAAGGGCATTCTCTGGGGCACCGCTGGCGCCATCGTGCTGCGCGTGATCCTGATCTTTTTCGCGCTCACGCTACTCGCCATACCTTTCCTGAAGCTCGCGGGCGCAATCCTGCTGGTCTGGATCGGCATCAAGCTTCTCGCACCCGAGCACGACGACCCCCACGGAAACATCGCTGCCAGCGACAAGCTCTGGGCCGCGGTCAAGACCGTCATCGTTGCCGACCTGGTCATGAGCGTGGACAACGTCATCGCGATCGCCGGTGCGGCCGAAGGTGCCGGCGAAGGCCATCAGATGTCGCTCGTGGTTTTCGGGCTGCTCGTGAGCATTCCGATCATCGTCTGGGGCAGTCAGCTGGTCATCAAGCTGATGGACCGCTTCCCGATCATCATCACGCTCGGAGGGATGCTTCTGGGCTGGATCGCCGGCACCATGGCTGTCTCCGATCCGGCCGTGGCGAACGCCGCCGCGTGGACATGGGTGCCCAAGCTGCCCCAAAGCGACGTGGTCCGCTATGCGGCCGGTGTCGCCGGCGCGCTGCTGGTACTGGCCATCGGCAAGTGGGTGGCCGCGCGCCGCCCGAAACCTGCCGACACGGTCACCGTTTGACGTAGCGCTCGATGTCTCTGCCACTACAACCATCGCAAGAAGGAGCTCCCATGGAAAAGATCATTCTGTACGTTGATGACGCCGCCTACGCCCGCGAATTTCTGGCGAAGATGGCAGCGGAAGCGAACGGTCGGGCTCCGCGGCATTGGGTGCTGGTGGCTTGCGCGCCGCGCATGACCCGTCGCATCAGCAAATGGGTCAGCCACAGTGCGCGCGAAAACTGGCGGAGCAAATGGTTCGCCAAGGTGCAGGAGCAATTAGTGCCTGCCCTGCAAAGCGAGGAAGGCGATCGCGTCACAAGGGTTCTCGCCGAGGGGCCGCTCGCCGACCTGACCAAGCGACTGAGACTGGAGCATGGCGTGGCGCAAGTCGTCGATGCGCGCCGTCCAAAGGCCGGGCTCGACCTGGAGCCCGTGGCAGCGGACGTGGCGCCTCCCGGGCGCTCGAGCTGGGCGCTTCCCAGTGCCCTGCTGAGCATGGGTGCGCTGATGATGCTCGCCGCCGAGTTCACCGACTGAATACGCGCCCAGCCAATGCGCCTTGTCATCAAATGGCTGCTCAGCGCACTGGCGCTGCTGGCGGTCACGTATATCTACAGCGGCGTCCAGGTCACCAGCTATGGCTCGGCACTGCTTGCGGCGGCGGTGATCGGCCTTCTGAACATGTTCGTGCGGCCGGTTCTGGTGGTGCTCACGCTGCCCGTGACCATCGTCACGCTCGGGCTCTTCCTGTTCGTGATCAACGCGCTGCTCTTCTGGGCGGCTTCAGGGTTGCTTTCGGGCTTCCACGTCAACAGCTTCCTGGCCGCCCTCATCGGATCGTTGCTCTATTCGCTGCTCGGATTGATCATCGAATCGGCGCTGGGTGGACTCTTCGCCCGGGCTTGAGCGGCGCCTGGTCGTCTATTTGAGGGGCGGCTCTGCGGCCTGTTCTCTCGCGAGAGCCTCCACCGCGCGCGCTCGGGTATCGATGATCGATGCCTCGTAGTTGTCGATCGGCTCACCCCCAGCTCCGCGCGCGTTGTTGCGGATCATGTCCTGCGCCGCCCTGAGCCGATCCCGCGCGGCCGGATAGTCCAGCACCGCGATGTTGGACTCAGCGTCCGCGCGCACAGCGCGAACCGGATCGTTCTGGGCGCCATACAAATTGGCCAACGTGCGCCAAGCCGTCGCATCGCGAGGATGCGTGGCGACCCAGTCCCGCAATGGCTGAACCATCGGCGCCGGGTTGTGCACGGCAATGGCGGCCTGCGCAGCGAGCAGCATTTCAGGACGATCCTTGGCCTTGGGATTGAGCAGCGCCTGCGCCGCCGGTGCGGAGCCCGCGACCAACTCGATCTCGGCCGAAAGCAAACGGGCCAGTCGCGCCGACGGTGCGTCGTCCGCAGTTCGAGTGACGAGCCGCTGCGCCAACGAGCGGGCTGCCTTGAAGTCGCGCAATTCGCTCGCCGACAACGCCGCTGCGTAAAGCATTGCCGCCTGTTGCGCTGGCGAGCTGCGCGCGAACTCGCCGGTTGACGGCGCATCGACCCAGAGACGCAGCACATCCACGCCTGGCCGCGTCAGCACCCTCGCACGGGCGGAGATCATTGCGTGATCCATCGCCAGCGGCAGGGCGCCCGACTTGCCGGGCTGAAGCTGGAAGCGCGCCTGCATGTCCGCGATGCGTTCGCCCGTCAGCGGGTGGCTGCGCAGATAGGGGTACGAGCCGTTGTCGTTGAGTCGCGACGCGTACTGCAGCTTTTCGAACATCAACGCCGCGCCCTGCGGGGCATAGCCGGCCTGCGTCATCACGCCGAATCCGATGCGATCGGCCTCGCGCTCCATGTCGCGCGAAAAACTCAGCTGGCTCTGCGCAAAAGCCGCCTGGCTGCCCATCATCACTGCCTGGCCGGCATCGGGATTGCGGCTCTTGCTTGCGGCGAGCACGCCCAGGATCATGCCCGCGAGCATCAACGGAAACTGCTTGTTCTGCTTGGACATCATGCGCGCGATATGGCGCTGCGTGACGTGCGACATTTCGTGCCCGAGCACCGTGGCCAGCTCGTCGCGGCTGCCGACAATCGCGATCAGCCCCAGGTTCACGCCGAGGTAACCACCGGGCAACGCAAATGCATTCACCTCGCGGTCGCGGCCCAGGAGGATCGTCCACGCAAAGCGTTCGTCGAGTTCGGGCGTGAGCTCGCCACGGGTGCGCGCCGCCGCGAGCAGGCGTTGCCAGATGTCGGTCACATATTCGATCAGCACCGGATCGTCGATGTAGTCCGGGTCGCGGTACAACTCGCGCGCGATCTGATCGCCCAGATGGCGCTCGGCAGTGGCCGTCATTTCGGCGCCGTCGCCCATGCCGGGCAGTTGCTGGGAGCGGACGGGGGCCGGCAACACCAGCTGGGAGGCGATCACCAGGGCTGCGCAAAGGGCACGCAGCGGGCGGCGGACGCGTACTGCAGGTCTGGAGGAGGATTCAGAAATCGTGGTCAAGCGCGGCATTCCTCTTCAACGGCTCGGCTCGTATGATGCGGCACTCCGCGGAACGTTCATATGAGCTCTCTCACCCATTTTGATGCCCAAGGCCAGGCGCACATGGTCGATGTTGCAGCCAAGCCCGCGACCCATCGCGTGGCCGTTGCTACGGGACGTATCGAGATGCTGGCGTCTACGCTGGCCTTGGTCGAATCCGGAACCGCCAAGAAGGGCGACGTGCTGGGCGTGGCTCGGATCGCCGGCATCCAGGCAGCCAAGAAGACCAGCGATTTGATTCCGCTTTGCCATCCCCTGGCGCTCACGCGCGTGGCGGTGGCGTTTGCGCTTGTCGAGGGCGAGCTCCCGCACGTGAGTTGCACCGCGACGGTGGAGACCGTCGGGCCGACCGGCGTCGAGATGGAGGCGCTGACGGCTGTGCAGGTGGCGCTGTTGACTGTCTATGACATGTGCAAGGCGGTGGATCGGGGGATGACGATCAGCGGGGTGCATGTGTTGGAGAAGCATGGGGGGAAGTCGGGGAGTTACATCGCCGGCGAATGAACGCCTGCACTTTTGCTGGCTTCTTCAGTCATCGCACCCGGCGCCAACGCCCGGATCAGGGCAGATGTAGCTCCCGGAGCATCCTGCCGGCACCCGCCATAGCCAAAAGTTGATAGAAGGCGCTTTATGGCCGACTGGCGGTTTGCGGGTCAGTATCGGGCCGGACACAATCTGAAACGAATTTGCCAGATTGCAAAGCGGTTACCCCCGTACTTCGAAAGCACTCACCGTGAAAAAACAGGTCAGCTTCCGTTTCGGTGCGCGACAGTCGCGCGCTCATGGTTTTACTCTGATCGAAGTGATGATCGTGGTCGCAATCATCGGGATCCTGGCCGCCATCGCCCTGCCCGCTTACAACGACTACATCCGCAGAGGCCAGATCCAAGAAGCGTTCGGCTTTCTTTCCGACTACCGGACAAAGTTGGAACAGTACTACCAGGACAACCGCAATTACGGTACTAGCGCTGGGTGCGCCACCGACCCGACAGCCAACGCCTGGAACAATTTCGCGCCGAGCAGCGCGAAGTACTTTGCTTTCACCTGTGCCACCAACGACGCCGCCCAACAAAGCTACATCGTCACTGCGACCGGCAACGCGGGCGCTGCGGTAGGGCAAACGTACACCATCAACCAGAACGGCGACCGCACCACCACGCAATTCAAGGGCAGCTCGGTCACAGCGTCGTGCTGGCTCATGAAGTCGCCTACTTGCTGACGACACGACGAGCCCCACTATGCGTCAACGCGGCTTCTCGCTCGTCGAACTCATCGTCACCCTTGCGGTGCTGGCAACGATCCTTGCCATCGCGGTGCCAAGCGTGGGCAACTGGCTTGGCAACGCTCGTATTCGAAACGTCGCGGACTCGATTCAGAACGGAGTCCAGATTGCACGTGCCGAAGCGATACGGCGCAATCAGAACGTGTCCTTCTGGCTGGTTGCACTCAACGATCCCGGCGTTCTCAGCAACGATTGCACCCTTTCGGGAACAAGCGGTTCCTGGATCGTAAGCATGAATTCTCCGGTGGGCCATTGCGCGGACGCTCCTTCGACCACGTCCTCGCCAATGCTCGTCACCGGGCGAGCAGTCGGTGACGGGGGTGCCGGTGCCACGGTCGCCTCCGTTCGATCCGACGGCACGCCCGGAAAGAGCCTGACCTTCGACGGTTTTGGAAGAGTAGCCAACACAGACCCCAACACAGGCCCCATCAGTCAAATCAACATCACTGGCGGCACATCGAGCATCGACTTGAGCGTCATGATCTCACCGATGGGACTGGTGCGAATGTGCGACCCCCGCGTGAACAGCGCCACGGATCCGCGCAAGTGCTGAAGCGAGAAAGAACATGCACGCCCCACTGAGAAACCGCAGCAGACACGGGATCGCTGTGCGACACCACGTTCGTGGCATTGCGTTGCTCGAAGTCCTGGTCGCGATGTTGATCTTCATACTTGGCGTGATTGGACTCGTTGGCTTGCAGGGCGCAATGACGCGCGCGCAGACCGAGTCGAAAGTCCGCGCTGACGCTGCCCTGCTCGCAAGCGACCTTGTCGGGCGCATGTGGTCCGATCTGACGAACATGGCAACCTACAGCGGCAGCGGTTGTGCCTCCAAGGCGGCCTGCAGCGAATGGCAGAGCAAGGTGGCCACGACGCTTCCCGGTGGCGTTGGCGCGGTGGCCGTCGATGCTCCGACTGGTGACGTATCCATCACCATTACCTGGACCATGCCCGGGGGGCAATCGCACAAGTTCGTCACGAGCACCACGGTTGCGAAAGCGGGGAGCTGACATGCGCACCATGAATTCGACGTTCCACTCGTCCTCGCGGGAAGGCGGCTTCACCTTGATCGAGCTCATGGTCGGCTTGGTGCTGGGCATGCTGACAGTCTTGGTCATCGCTCAAGTATTGGTACTCGCCGAAGGAAAAAAGCGATCGGTTTCGATGGGTGCCGACGCGCAAGTCAATGGCGCGATGGCGCTCTACACACTGCAACGCGAGATCCAGATGGCGGGCTACGGCACAACCTCGAGCCTCGATGCGTTGGGTTGCACAGTGAAGGCGCAATTCGACACGAATGCCGCATTCACGTTCACGCTGGCTCCGGTCGTGATCAACGACGGTCCCAATGGTGCGCCAGACACAATCACTTTGCTCCGCGGCCAGACGTCGGGCTTCTCGGCGCCCATCGGACTGTCAGGCGCTCATACGAACACCGACGACCACTTCGCCGTCAACTCGTCCTTCGGCGCGGTCGCTGGCAACATGATGATCGCGGTGCCGCTGTCGCAGACCCCCGGCACCAATTGGTGCACCTTGTTCAGCGTCACCAACGACAGCGCCTCTCCGAGCACTACGTTGAGTCCTACTGTCATCCCACACGTGCTGACCACCACGAGCAAGGGCAAGTGGAACCAGAACAGCGTGCTTCCCGCCGGCGGCTACGCCAAGGACGACTATCTGCTGAACGTTGGCTCCATGCTTTCGCGCAGCTACTCAATCGATACGGCCAACAGCGCGTACAACCTACAAGTCAGCGACCTTTCTCTTGTAAACGGCCAACCCGGTCCCGCTCAAGCCCTGTATCCGCAGATCGTCAACCTGCAAGCGCTGTATGGCAAGGGCACGAAGGACGCAAGCGGAAATGTCATCGTCGACACGTATGACAACGTCACGCCGCTGACCAATGCCGAGTGGCAGCGAGTGGTCGCAATCCGAATCGCCGTCGTGGCGCGTAGCAATGAATACGAAAAAGACCTTGTGAGTGCAAGCGAGCCGAAATGGGACGTGGGCGCGACCGCAACGATCACAGGTCCCGCCACGACCACGTGCAACGGCACCAGCAAGTGCATCACCCTCAAAGTGGATCAACTGGCCGAGTGGCAGCACTACCGCTATAAGGTCTACGACGCCATCGTGCCCTTGCGCAACGTGCTATGGAATTCCTGAGTATCACCATGCATCTCGACGCATCCCCCGCCATTCCGAAATTGCAACCTCAGCGCGGTGTTTCGCTATTGTTTGCGCTGCTGGCGCTGGTCGCCTTGTCGCTCGCAACACTTGCACTGGTGCGCTCGGTCGATACCAGCACGCTGCTCCTCGGCAACATCGGCTTCAAGCAAGACGCGACTTCCGCTGCGGATCAGGCAGCGCGCCAGGCCATCAACTGGCTGACGCTCAACAACGCCACCTTGAATACAGACATCCCCGCTAACGGCTACTACGCCAGCACGCGAGAACTCGCGGCGGACGGTGTCACTGTCAAGCCGCCGATCGATGTCACAGGCCGGATGTTGGCCACCACCGCCGACCGCCAACTGGTCGACTGGGACGGCAATGGCTGCCAAAGCGCTGCCAGCGGAACCTATAACGGCTGCAGCGTGTTGACAGCAAACGCCGGCACCATCAACGGCAACGCCGCTCGCTATGTGGTGTTCAGGCTTTGCTCGAAGCCGGGCGACTACCTCACCGACAACACCATCACTTGCGCCCAGCGGGCCGCCAGCACCGGATCGTGCGGATCGAAGGGAGGGTTGAGCTACAGCGACACCCCCCTGTCGTGCTCGACAACCAGCGCGTACTACCGTGTTGTTGTACGGGTGCTTGGGGTGCGCAACACAGCTAGCTACACAGAAACAATCGTGCATTTCTGACGAGGGAGCGCCGACCGGCGCCAACGGAGAGAGGAACCTGCTGCCATGAAGAACAAAGCGACTGCCGCCTCGACGGCGCCTGGGCAATTTAGAGGTGTGAGCCAACGCGCGGCATTGACGCTCGCTTGCGCTCTAGTGCTTGCAGGCTTCGGACAACTCACGCGAGCCGGGGTGACTGATCTCTCGAATCAGCCCTTGGCCACGCGTCCCACCGTGCAAGCCAAACCCAATCTGCTGTTCATCCTGGACAACTCGGGCAGTATGGATTCGGCCTACATGCCGGACGACATGAGCGGAACCAGCACCTATGGCTACCGCTCGGCGCAATGCAATGGGGTTGCCTATGACCCGACGCTCACTTACTCACCGCCGCTCAATGCAGACGGCACGTCATATCCGAATATCACCTTCGGCGCCGCGGTGCCGGTCGACGGCTTCGTCACGTCAGGCACCACGGTCGACCTCACCCAGTCCAGCAACAACTACTACTACAGATATTCGGGCACTCAACCCAAGATGGGTTGGGTCTATGACTCCAGCGGTCCGGTCAACAACACCTTCTACCAAGAGTGCTCGACCTCTAGCGGTTCAACGAGCAATCTGTTCACCAAAGTCACAGTCACCGTCAACTCCACCGAAGCGCAAAACTATGCGAATTGGTATTCGTACTATCGCAAGCGCTATCTGCTGATGCGCACGGCAATGGGCCGCGCGATCGCCGCGCTCGATTCCAGTTACCGCGTAGGATTCAGCACGATCAGCGACAAGTCGGCAGTCGACGGCACCAACAACTTCCGGGACGTCAAGGACTTCGATAGTACGCAGAAGACAAACTTCTACAGCAGTCTCTACAACGCGTCTCCAAGCGGCAATACACCGCTGCGAGGCGCTCTCTCGAAGGCTGGCCGCTACTTCGCCAAAAAGGTCAGCGGGCAGACTTACGACCCGATGCAGTACTCGTGCCAGCGGAACTACGCGCTGTTGTCGACTGACGGTTATTGGAACACCGGCCTGGAGAGCACGAGTGCGCCGAAGTTCGGTCCTTATCAACTCGACAATTCGACACTGGTTGGAAGTCCCGATAGCGCCGAACTGCGGCCCATGAAGGACGACGCCACTAGCATCCTGACGACGGTCACAACCTATACCGCCCAGGCAACGCGAAGCGCAACTGCCAATTACTCAAACACGTGGACGTGGACGCGTACTGCTGTCACGGTTTCGTCGACAAATACCGGTACCAACAAGAAGCCCAAATATTCTGTGTCGACGCAGACGCAGGTCTATACGGAGAACACGCAAGCGCGAACGGATACCACTCCTCAGTCCGCAACGGCCACCTACACCGTGACGGTCGTCAGTAGGGACGGTGTGGCCGGCAGCCCCGTCACCAGTCCGGTGACCTATTCTTCATGGAACAACACCGCCGCCGCGACTTCCAATATCGTCCCCGGCATAGACAAAGGCGCACCGAATGCCGGCAGCGTCTGGGTAAACAGTGGAAATCCGGTCGTCAGCTCGCAGTCCACTGCTGGCAATGACAAGCCGAGCTATTCGAACCCTGTCAACAACGGGTATGGCAGTTGGGTCGCGGGAACAAGTGGCACCTCTTCCCCTGTGATTGGGCAGTACACGTCGAACACTGTCACGACGCCTTCGACCTCGGGAGGCTCGCCCAACACATTGGCCGACGTCGCCGACTACTACTACAACACCGACCTGCGAAACACCTCACTGAGCAATTGCACTTCTACGAGTTCGGGCAGCAGCCAGGATGTGTGCGCCGACATCGTTCGACCCGCAGGTGCGGACACCAATACCAAGCAGCACATGAACACGTTCACCATCGGTCTTGGGGTGAGCGGAACCTTGCCCTACGACCGGAACTACCTGACGCAGAAGGTCGGCACTTACGTAGATCTCACCAGCGGCGCATTGGATTGGCCGACTCCCGCGTCAACAAGCAATGGCGGCAATGCAACGAACGTTGACGACCTCTGGCACGCTGCCGTCAACGGTCGCGGCCAATATTACTCAGCCCTCAATGCCGGCCTCTTGGCGGATGCCATCAACGGCGTCATCACGTCTGTTCAGCAGATCTCGGGATCGGCCTCCGCGGCCTCCACCAGTTCGCTCGAACTCGTTGCGGGCAACAACAACCAGGTCTACAAGGCGAGCTACACCACGGAGTCCTGGACCGGCGACCTCCAGGCCTATGCGCTCAATGGCGCAGACGCCACCATCGCGGCCACTCCGACCTGGTCAGCGCAGAGCAAACTCGATTCGACACCTGTCGCCAATCGCGTAATCTACTTCAAGGGAACGAGCGGCTTGCAGAGCTTCGACTACAACAATTTGAGCTCGACGCAGCAGGGCTATTTCAACAATCTTTGCTCCCAAGCCTTGATGGCCGCGCAGTGCGCCACGCTTTCGCCCGACGACAAAGCGCTCGCCAACACCGGCACTAACCTGGTTGACTATCTCAAGGGTGTCCGAACCTACGAGGCGGTCGTCACGACAGCCTCCACCGGCATCAGCGTTACCACCAACGCGCTCTATCGCAAGCGCGACCACTTGCTCGGCGACATCATCAATGGTGCGCCGGTCCATGTCGGCGTGCCGCCCTTCAAATACGGAGACGCCGGCTACGCCGATTTCGTCGCGGCACAGAAGACACGCAAAAACGTGGTGTATGTCGCCGCGAACGACGGGATGTTGCACGCGTTTTCGGCCGACACCGCAGACGGCGGCACCGAACTCTGGGCCTACGTGCCCAGCGCAGTGATGCAGAATCTTTACAAGCTTGCAGACTCGACCTATGCGTCGAAGCACCAGTATCTCGCAGACGGTGCGCCGGTCATGGCCGACATCAAGGTAGGAAGTACCTGGAAGACAATTCTCGTCGCGGGGCTCAATTCAGGGGGTAGCGGCTACTACGCGCTTGATATCACCGATCCGAACAGCCCGAAGGCACTCTGGGAGTTCACCGACGCCAACATGGGCTTGACCTACGGCAACCCGGTGATCGCCAAACGCGCTGATGGCACCTGGACCGTCGCAGTCAGTTCGGGCTACAACAACACCAGCGGCGACGGCAAGGGGCACTTGTATTTGCTCAATGCGAATTCTGGCGCCAAGCTCCTGGACATCTCCACTGGCGTAGGCAGTTCCACCGATCCGAGTGGGTTGGCCAAGATCAACGCCTGGATCGACAACCCGACTGACAACACGGCCAAGCGCTATTACGGCGGTGACCTGAAGGGCAACGTCTGGCGATTCGACGTCGACAATCTCGTCGCGCCTAAACAGGGTGCCCTGCTGCTCGCCAACCTGCAGATCGACACGAACACCCCTCAACCGATCACGACCAAGCCCGAGTTGTCGGAGCCCTCCGGCAAGCCCGTAGTGATCGTCGCAACGGGGCGCTACCTCGGTACATCCGACATCGCTGACACGACACAGCAAAGCGTGTACGCCATCAAAGACAACTTGAATGCGACCGGGTGGGGTGATGTGCGCGCCGACACCACAAACTTCGTGCAGCAGACCTTCACGCTGAATGGACCTTCGAACACAGCCACCAGCGCCGCAGTCTCGGACACCACTGTCGACTGGAGCGTCAAGGGCGGCTGGTGGATTGACTTGCCGCATTCGGGCGAACGCGTCGCTACCAGCCTGGGGCTGCAATTCAATACGCTGGCGATTGCAAGTGCTATTCCGAATGGCGATGCCTGTGCCTCAGGCGGCTCGTCCTGGCGCTACTTCCTCGATGTGACGAATGGCGGTGTGGTGACTACCAACCCCTCAGGCGAGCAGTGGAGCAGCAACTCGCTGATCGTCGGCCTGAGCTGGGTCAAGGACACCAACGGCAATGTGCGCATCATCGAGCAGGGCAGCAACGGTGACATCAGGACTGAGATTCCGCCGACACAATCGTTGACTGGGACCGGCAGTGCGCATAGGAGTTCTTGGCGTGAATTGACGGATTGAGGGGTCGTGCGCTGAACTGGAGACGACACACCGGAAGGAACAGACCGCCAGGACAACATTGCGGAGGCCCCGACCGCGCACGGATTGTTGGACCATTAGCATCAAACGGACTCCGGCGTCTGTTCCACGGAAGGGTTGATGATGCGCGTGCCGCGGCTCAAGAGGTTTCCAGTGGAAGCGGCCAGTCGCCCCACATGAGATCTGAAGCCAATCCGGAGATCGTGCTGTCCATCTGCTAGCTGGACATCTCCGAGAGGCGAATTCCGCATGCTCGGCGGCAGCGACTATATGGCTCAAGCACGCGCCAGAGCTTGTGGGGCGTCGTTGCGGGCACCGTCGCGCGGGCCCGCCGTTACCGAAGCAATCCAACTCGAGTTGAGACGCGACGCTCGGCGTGAGCGTCTTATGGCGCGTCTCGGCGGCGCTCAAACGCGCAACTTGGTTTCGCGAGCTGTTGCGACGATCTGCATCGAATGCCCTATGGCTGTGCACGCCAGCCGGTGGGTATCGTGACCGCGCCGAGCGCTTGATGACTCACGCACGAGGCTCGCGTTGGCCTTCTGCAGCTGCACCAGCAGGTGGTGCTTGCGCGCATGCAGGCGACGTTGGCGGCGAGTCCTCGATACGCCCAGCCCGGACGCAGCTTTTGCGAGAGGACTTGCTCAAAGACTTTTTTAAGACACGCACCCCGGAGTTCTTCTTGCGGACATCGAGCACGGTCTCGAACAACTAAGCCTTCTCGTTGGCCTGCTGAAGTTGCACTTCGAGGGCCTTTATCTTTTGCTCGGGAGTGAGCGGCGCCGCAGGCGCACTGGAGGAAGAGGTTTCTTGATCGGAACTGCCATGGGCGTCGTGATGATGCCGACCCCAATTCTGACGGTCATGTTTGCGCAGTCACATCAGCACCTTCGAGCGGCCCTGGATGCAATAGGGCTCCCGGGTTTGTTATTAGGTGAGTTCGCTTTTTCTACCCGCTCAATGATCGAGAGCTTAAAAGTCAGCCTGTAGTCACACTGGGCGCGTCTAACGCCGTTTTGATTCGACTTTTCTTCGAGGAAAAAGTGTCGACCCAGAGCAGGACGGTCAACGCGACGAAAAAAGCCGCCCGAAGGCGGCTCTCTTTGAAGCGCTGTGGCGAATTACAGACCGCCGAGTGCTGCTTGGCGGCAGCTTGCTGGGAAGAATTTCAGATCCGCGGTTGTGGCGTCCGTGTAGCAAGACCAACCAACTATAGGGGTCATGACATTGTTCGTGATGCTGATGGCTGTGGTGCGAGCCGTATCTGAGGTAGGCTGCAGCGTGAGCTTCTTGCCGTCTGCCGCAGAACCGGTGCCTTGCACCGTGACCGTGATTGCAGCGGTGGTGTTACTAACCGCCAAGCCAGTGACATACTTTGTGGCAGTCGTGCTGCAGCCGGCTTGGTCGGCATCGGCCGGAAACACGTTGTTGGTTTGCAGGAACTCGGCGGTCGCCGTCTTGCAGCCGTCAATCGCGAGCATTGCTTCGCTAACCTTCGAGCGGACCACATAGTCTTGGTAGGCAGGCAAAGCCACAGCAGCCAGAATACCGATGATCGCCACAACGATCATCAATTCAATAAGGGTGAAACCCTTTTGCACATTGCGTGCGATGGAACGACGGTTCATTCAGTTACTCCAGTTTGGTTTGAGGGCCCGAGGCGAGCCCCCGGTGCGTTCATCTAACCGCAGCATCCATGCCATGCTGCCGCACGCCTGTTGACGTCGATCCCGCTGCCAATTTGTTCACGTTCGCGTTACAACGCGTGACAATCTTCGTTGTTACCAACAAACACTGCGACAATTTTTGTCACTCCACTGGCAAGAGTCGTCAGACGGTCAGACGGTCAGACCGTCAAAACGCCAGCCGCCTGCAACCACCGAATGTCCCACCCCTGCTTCCCATGTCGTTGGGACCCATGCGCCAGCAAATCGATCTGGCTCATGATCTCGCCCGTCTCGGCCGGCTTGGTGTGGGTGATATAGATCGGATAGTTCTTGCCCTCAGCGATCTGCGCCAGTTCGCTTGCCAGCGTCGAAGGCGAAAGATGCAAGCTCCGCTGAGCCAGCGCTTGCTCTCTATTGCTGAACGCAGTCTCGATCACCAGCATCGCGACATCGAGCTGATTCACCCGATCCCAAAACGGCGCATTGCGCTCGGTATCCCCGCTGAAAACCCAGTTCGGCCCCCCGCGCGCGCATCTCACGGCGTAGCCGCAAGCCGGAACGGTATGCACCGCAGGCAGCACTTCGATGTGCTTGAGCGCCCCCGTCCCAAGCTGCAACTGCTGCCCGATCACCAGGTCGTGAAAGCTCACGAACGGGGCCTCACGACTGGGGATGCTCGCAAAGTCCGGCCAGATGACGTTATTGAAAACATGCGCCCGCAAGGCTTCGATCGTTGCCCGCAGCGCATGCACCCGCAGTGGCCGCGCCCGGTTGTTTGCAACGGAGTCAAGCATCAACGGGAGTGCGGCGACGTGATCGAGGTGCGAGTGCGTCAGCACCACGTCGTCGATGGCGGCCATTTCGTCGAGCGTCAGGTCGCCGACGCCCGTGCCGGCGTCGACCAGCAGGTCGCTATCGACCAGAAAAGAGGTCGTGCGGCAGTCCTTGGCAATGGCGCCGGAGCACCCCAACACACGCACCTGCATTTGGCGAGACCTTTGCCCTTTCAGCCGCTTGGCCGCTATTTCGATTCGAACCGGGTCGCACCGTCCCAGGCTGGGTCCTTTGGCTGCAACGAAAGCGAGGCTAATCGCTGCGCATAGAGCTGGTAAAGGACTTTTTTCGCATCCGTGGCGTGCAGGGTTGCCAGCATAACTTGACCTTGCCGCCATTCCTGCGCGCGATAGGCAGCAAGAACGCGATCCCAGCGCTCGAGTTCGCCGTCGTGGGATTCCGCCATGCTGCCTCGCAAGCCGACGGGGGTGAAGATCCGGACGATCTTCATTTTTCCCTGGACGCGAACGCGATCGAGCTCTTGCCAGACGAACGACGGTGCAAGCGATTGGGTCGACTCGCTGGCGACGATTTCGACCCCGTAGTGCACGCCCAGGCCTTCGATTCGCGACGCGAGATTCACGGCGTCTCCGACGACCGTATAGCTGCGGCGGACGGCCGAACCCATGTCCCCGACGCTCATGACGCCGGAGTTGAGACCAATCCCGATGCTGATCTGTGGGCGGCCTGTCTTGCGGTGCACTTCGTTCAGCTCGCCCACGGCCGCGCTCATGTCCATCGCCGCGCGGACGGCAAGCTCCGCGTGGTCGGGCGTATCGACAGGCGCGCCCCAGAACGCCATGACGCAATCGCCCATGTATTTATCGACTGTTCCGCGATGCGCGCTGATGACGGCAGTCAGGCGGCTGAAGATGGTGTTCAAGAAATCCTGCAGCTCGACAGGCGCCATCTGTTCGGCCATTTGGGTGAAGCCGCGCATGTCGCAGAACATGACGGTCATTTCCTTGCTTTCCGCGCGCATGCTGTAGCGCTCGGGGTCTGCCCGCATTTCGGCGACCAGCTCGGGTGGCACGTAGGTGCCGAACAAGCTGGCCAGCCTGCGACTGGCGCGCGATTCGACCAGGTAACCCCAGCTCATGTTCAGCAAGAACGCCGCCACGATCATGATGACGGTGGCTCCCAAGGGCAGCACGAGATTGGCATACAGGAACAGCCATGTATTGATGCCCACCGCCGCGCCGCCGACAAGCAAGGCAATCAACAAGGCACGAGGCGCGCTGCTGAGCGAAAGCCCGAAAGCGAGCGCGAGACCGGCAATGAGCACGACGACCAATTCATAGCCGGGGGCGTAGTCCGGAACGCCGCGCACGCGTCCGTCGAGCAGCCCGGAGATGATGTTGGCGTGCACTTCGACCCCGGGAAAGGCGGCGCCCCCCGGGGTGGATCGCAGGTCTTCAAGGCCTGGCGCTGTCGAGCCGACGAGAACGATCTTGCCTTTCAGTTCACCGGGTTCTAGCGCACCGTGGATGGCATCGGCGGCAGGGACATGGCGAAAAGAGCCGCCGGATGCGCCGCCCGGTCCGCGAAACGGGACGAGCATGCTGGCGGTCGCGTTCACCGGAATGCGTTGAGTACCCGATGCGGTTGCGACGGCAAGAGCTTCCAGAGGGGGTGGCCCGGCTTGGTGGCCAGTCGACGCGAAGATGGGTCGAATGGCCTCCGAACCGACCGCCATCCTGTAAACGCTCAGGGCCATGGATTCGTAATAGCCTGGTTGCGCGACTTCGCCCGTATAGCGGGCGATCAACGGCACCGATCGGACGATGCCATCCTGATCCGCATCGAACACCACGTTGAGAAAGCCGGCTGCGGGCGCCACGCGCGCAAGCTGGGGGATGCTGCCGACGAAGCCGTTCCACTGAGTCGTGTAGATGCGTCCTTCGGGGAAGGCATCGGCTGGCAAGACGGGTGCGGGCAGCTGTCCTCGGGTGCGCGGCTCTCGCGTCTGCTTAAGGTAGAAGCCAAGCGAAACGGGCCGCCCGGCCAGCGTGTTCGCGAAGGCGGCGTCGTGATCGAGTTCGAAGGCGAAGCGCTTGATTTCCTCGACGACTTCGGGGCGGTCAGACAAAGGCCCCTGCGCCAGCCGCCGGAGCGGGTCCACGCCTGAGGTGCCGTCGGGTTCGACAAAGAGCACGTCGAAGCCCAGCACCTTGGCTTGCTGCCGATCCATGATCTCGGTGGTGAGTTTCGCCAGCAGGTCACGGCTCCAGGGCCATTGGCCGAGCTGCTGCAGGCTGCGATCGTCGACATCGACGATGACGACGCGCGGATCGAGCGTTCGCGGCATCGTTGCGCGCAGGCGCGTGTCATAGATGAAGTAGTCGAGCGCCCCGACGAAGGGGAGATGCCAGCCACCCACCACATGCGCTATGGCGAACGCGACGGGCAAGAGAGTGACGGCGATCCGCGCCCAGCGCCGGCGCAGCCCAATCATTGCTGCCGGCGCCCGCGGGTTGCTGTGTCCCGCGGAAAAAGGTCAGCCGACGACGAACTGCATTCGAGTACCGCCCAGCTCGAGCACGTCGCCGTCTTGCAAGGCAACCGCTTCGCTGCCGAGCGGCTCGCCATTGAGCACGGTTCCGCCATCGATGGGCGCCACGACATAGCCGTGCAAGCGCCGGGTGACAGCCGCCACGGCGACGCCGGGCTTGCCGATGGTCGTGACGACCTTCTGGAGGGAGAGTTCGCGTCCGGCGCCGCTGCCAGAAAGGACGCGGATGACCGCGACACCGGCGGTGCCGCCGCCAAGGGGAGACTGGACGGTCGGCGCAGACGAGAGGGGGATGGGGCCGGACGGAACGGGCGGGACTGTGGCACGGACAGCAGCGGCGTTCTCGGATCCGCCCGTCGCGAGGTAGCGAACTTTGTACTTGCCAACCTCGATGATGTCGTTCTGCTCGAGCGCCTGCTTCTTGATGGCACGGCCGTTGACGTAGGTACCGTTGGTGCTGTTGAGATCTTCCAGATAGACATCGCCGCCAATCAAGTGCAGCACGGCATGTTCGCCGCTGATGGCGAGATTGTCGACCACGATGTCGTTATAGGGCCGGCGGCCCAGCGTGGTCCGGTCCTTGGCAAGCGTCACTTCCTTGATGACGACGCCGTCGATCGACACGATCAATTTCGGCATGGCCGACTCCTGGATCTCATTTTTCTATTCACAGTAGGTCCCTGCGGCGACGGTCCCTTGATTTTGGCTATCCAGGTTCCTCGGACCGTCCGCTTCCGCTCGCTCGGGCCAGGACAACGGAAATGTTATCCCGTCCCCCATTCTCGTTCGCAGTTGCAACCAAAAGTGTTGCCTTTTCGGGCAGTTCTATATTCTGTAACAAAAGTGTGAAAAGCTGCGCGTCCGACACCATCTCGCTCAAGCCGTCGGAGCAGAACAAAAAGAGGTCGCCCGCCCGAACGCTGTGCTCGTGCATTTCGAGTTCGACGTGGCGCTCGATACCCAGGGCCCTCGTCACGAGATTGCGGTGCGGCGACTGGATGGCCTGCTCTGGCGTGATCGCCCCCGCGTCGAGTTGCTCCTGCAAAAGGGAGTGGTCGCGCGTCAGCAATTCGAACTTTTCTCCGCGGAGCCGATAGCAGCGGGAATCGCCGATGTGGCCGACGATGGCTCGCTGCTGCCCGAAAGCGGCCAGCACCAGGGTCGTCCCCATGCCTTGCAATTGGAGGTTCGCGATGCCGGCTTCGAGAATGGCCGCATTCGCCTCGTCGGTGCCGGCCTGCAAGGCTCGGCGAACCGCCTTTGGGTTTGCCTGGGGGCCAGCGTGCGCCAGCCATCGGCCGAAGCTGGCTTGCAGCAGCGCGATCGCCATGCCGCTGGCGACTTCACCGCCGTTGTAGCCGCCCATTCCGTCGGCCAGGAGAACCAGACCCAGCGAGGCATCGAAGGCGATGGTGTCCTCGTTGTTGGCGCGTATCCGCCCGGCGTCGGTGAGGGCGGCGAAATCCCAGGTCAAAGTGCCGATGTCCGGAGTTGCTGGTGCGCCCAAGTTCGCCATGGTCGTGAGTGGGTGATCAGGCGATCAGCTTTTCAGCGTGTCCGCGGCGTTGAAGCCACCGGCCAACCAGAACCACGAAGATGGCACCGGTGATCGCGGCGGCGTAATGCAGCCACGGGTTGTTTGCCTGGACGTCGGCAAGGATGGTGTCGCTGACGATCGTCTCGCCGCCGACCCAGCCGATCAGCGCTGCGCCGAGCATGACGATGATGGGGAAACGTTCCATGAGCTTGATCATGAGCGTACTGCCAAAAATCACCAGCGGAATACTGATTGCCAGTCCGAGGATCAGCAACACCATGCTGCCCTGGGCCGCTGCCGCGACGGCAATGACGTTGTCCAGGCTCATGACGAGGTCGGCCAGCAAAATGGTTCTTACCGCCGCAAACATGCTGCCGTATTCCTTGTCCTCGCCGCCATCGTCTTCCTCTTCGCCGAGCAACTGGGTGCCGATCCACAACAGCAACGCGCCGCCGACGATCTGCAGATAAGGCAGCGCCAGCAACTTGGCCGCGACGACCGTGAGAATAATGCGCAGAACCACTGCGGCCCCGGAACCGAACAGCACGGCCGTGCGCTGCTGCTGGGGTGGAAGCGAACGCGCCGCCATCGCGATGACGACGGCGTTGTCGCCCGAGAGAATGATGTTGATCCAGACGATCTTGACAAGACCGATCCAGAAGTCCGCGGTTTGCAAAAGTTCCATGTCTCAAGCCACGTGTTATTGATTGAAAAAGCGCCCGCAACCTGAATTGCGGGCGCTTTTTCTTGTGTGGTTCACACCGCTAGGCGCGATTATCAGATAAGTGCCTTCAGGCGCTTGGCGAGCTCAGAGAAGTTGCGCGTCACGGTGAATCCGCATTCTTCCATGATGGCCAGCTTGGCGTCCGCTGTATCAGCGCCGCCGGAAATCAGCGCGCCTGCATGACCCATGCGCTTGCCGGGAGGGGCAGTCACGCCGGCAATGAAGCCGACGATCGGCTTCTTCATGTTGTCCTTGCACCAGCGTGCCGCGTCGGCTTCGTCGGGGCCGCCGATTTCGCCGATCATGATGACGGCGTCGGTGTCGGGATCGTCGTTGAAGGCCTTCATCACGTCGATGTGCTTGAGCCCGTTGATCGGGTCGCCACCGATGCCGACAGCGCTCGACTGGCCAAGACCGATTTCGGTCAATTGCGCCACGGCTTCATAGGTGAGCGTGCCCGAGCGGCTGACCACCCCGATACGGCCCTTCCGATGAATGTGGCCGGGCATGATGCCGATCTTGATTTCGTCGGGCGTGATCAGGCCGGGGCAGTTCGGGCCGAGCAGCAGCGTCTTCTTGCCGCCGGCGGCTTCCTTGGCCCTCATCTTGTTGCGCACTTCGAGCATGTCGCGAACGGGAATGCCTTCGGTGATGCAGATCGCCATGTCCAGGTCGGCCTCGACGGCTTCCCAGATCGCGGCGGCAGCGCCAGCCGGCGGCACGTAGATCACGGACACGGTCGCGCCGGTTTGCGTGGCTGCTTCCTTGACGGAGCCGAAGATCGGGATGTTGAAGATCGACTCGCCGGCCTTCTTCGGATTCACGCCGGCCACGAAGCAGTTCTTGCCGTTCGCGTATTCCTGGCACTTTTCAGTGTGGAACTGACCGGTCTTGCCGGTGATACCTTGCGTGATGACTTTGGTGTCTTTGTTGATGTAGATCGACATGACGTTTCCTTAGGCTTTCTTGACTGCTGCCACGACCTTCTGGGCCGCTTCCGCCATGGTGTCGGCGCTGATGATCGGCAGGCCGGAATCGGTCAGCAGCTTCTTGCCTTCGACTTCGTTGGTGCCCTTCATGCGCACCACCAGCGGCACCTGCAGGTTCACGGCCTTGCAGGCTGCGATGACGCCGGTTGCGATGGTGTCGCACTTCATGATGCCGCCGAAGATGTTGACGAGGATGGCCTCGACGTTCTTGTTCTTCAGCATGATCTTGAAGGCTTCGGTCACCTTCTCGGGTGTGGCGCCGCCGCCGACGTCCAGGAAGTTGGCCGGTTCGCCACCGAAGAGCTTGATGGTGTCCATGGTTGCCATGGCAAGGCCGGCGCCGTTCACGAGGCAGCCGATGTTGCCGTCGAGGCTGATGTAGGCGAGATCGAACTTGCTGGCTTCGACTTCGGCTGCGTCTTCCTCGTCGAGGTCGCGCAGCGCCACGATTTCGGGATGGCGGAACAGCGCGTTGCTGTCGAAGTTGAACTTGGCGTCGAGCGCGACGACGTTGCCCTTGCTGTCACGGTTGAGCGGGTTGATCTCGACCAGCGAGGCGTCCGTTTCCATGTAGCAGGTGTAGAGCTTCTTGAGGACGTCCACGGCTTGGGCCGTAGAGTCTGCCGGCATGCCGATGGCATCGGATATCTTCTTGGCTTGCGCGTCGCCGAGGCCGGTGAGCGGGTCGACGAATTCGGTGACGATCTTCTCGGGCGTGGAGTGGGCCACTTCCTCGATGTCCATGCCGCCCTCGCTGGAAGCGATGATCGCGACCTTTTGCGTCGCGCGATCGGTCACGACCGAGACGTAGTATTCCTTCTGGATGTCCGCGCCGTCTTCGATGTAGAGGCGGCGCACCTTCTGGCCTTCAGGACCGGTCTGGTGTGTCTTGAGCTGCATGCCGAGGATGTCGCCGGCCAGCTTCTTGACGTCTTCGATCGATTTGGCGACCTTGACGCCGCCGCCCTTGCCGCGGCCGCCCGCGTGGATTTGGGCTTTGACGACCCAGACGGGGCCGCCGAGCTTCTGAGCGGCTTCGACCGCCTCCTGCACTGTGTACGCCGGAATGCCACGGGGCACAGGCACGCCGAACTTGGCAAGAATTTCCTTGCCTTGGTACTCGTGAATCTTCATGAGGGTGTCTCTCGGAACGGGGTTTGGAGATCGGGAGAAATTGTGGCTGTTGTCCGCGGGCCACGGCGCCTGGCGGCGGGGGCGGCGAACAGCAGAGGACTGTATCATGGTGCGCCGCACCAAGGGCCGCCCCTTGCGCTGTGGTCAATACGTAGTTACTCCAGAGACGTCAGAGCTTTTTCGAGGCCCTCCCATGCCCAAGGTCTTCATTGATGGCGAAGCCGGCACGACCGGCCTGCAGATCCGCGAGCGGCTCCAGTCGATGCCGCACATCGAACTCGTGAGCATCGCCCCTGAGCTCCGAAAAGACGTCGCCGCAAAGCGTGAGCTGATGGCAGGCGTCGATCTCGTGGTGCTCTGCCTGCACGACGACGCCGCACGTGAATCAGTGGCCTTGATCGATCAACTCGCAGGCCGCCGTCCCAAGATCATCGACGCCTCTACCGCGCACCGTACGGCGGAAGGCTGGGTGTTCGGATTTCCAGAGCTGGTGGCCGGCCAGAAGGACGCCGTCGCCAAGGCCGAGCGCGTCGCCAATCCGGGCTGCTACGCGACGGGCGCCATCGCAATCGTTCGCCCGCTGGTCGATGCCGGACTGCTTCCACCCGGGTTCCCGATCGCCCTGCCCTCGGTCAGCGGCTATTCCGGCGGCGGTCGGACCATGATCGAAGCGTATGAAGCAGGCGCCGCGCCGGCTTTCGAAACCTATGCGCTCGGACTCAAGCACAAGCACATCCCCGAGATCATGAAATACACCGGCCTGACCCGCCGACCCGTGTTCATTCCCGCAGTGGGCAACTTCAAGCAAGGCATGCTGGTCCAGTTGCCGCTGCACCTCGATGACCTGCCCGGCCGCCCGAAGGCGAGCGACCTGCACGACGCTCTCGCCTCGCACTACGCCAAGAGCAACACGCCGGAGCAGTTCGTGAAGGTGTTGCCGCCGAGCTCGGATGGCAAGCTCGATCCGCTGGCCCTCAATGACACCAATCAGCTCGAGATCCGCGTGTTCCCGAATGAAGACCATCGGCACGCCGTCGTCATCGCCCGGCTCGACAACCTGGGCAAGGGCGCTAGCGGTGCGGCGGTCCAGAATCTGAAGCTGATGCTGGGGATCTGAGCCGATCCTGGCTTTGCAGCCCCCCGGCGCGGCGGCTCACTCGTCCGGGTCGTAGCGCAACACCCTGGAGACCACGGCGCCGGAGAATCCGCGCGCCAGCAAGAATCGCGTCTGCTTCGCGCGTTGCGTTGCGTCCTGCGGGAGCGCATCGAAGCGGCGTCGCCAGACTTCGCGGGCGCGGTCCAGTTCGCTGCCCTGCAGGCTCGCGACAGCCTCCGCGATGGCTTCGGGTGCGATGCCCTTGTGAAGCAATTCCTGGCGCACTCGGGCAGCGCCATGCCTTGCGGCACGCTGATGCAGAACCGACTGCACCACCCTCGCCTCGCTGATGAAATCCTTGGCGGTCAGCTCGTCGAGCGCGCGTGACAGCTCGCCCGGCTGCTCTTCGTACTTGGCGAGCTTGCGTTCGAGCTCCGCGCGTGAATGCTCACGTTGGCTCAACAGGCGAAGCGCGCGGCCCTTGAGGGATGGTGCGGCAAAGGCCATGGCATGAATGATCGCTGCGGTTCATAACCGCGCCCGCCGCGTCGGGCGAGCGCTGCTGCGGAGGAGCCGCCCTACTTCCCTGCCTTCTCGGCTTTCTCGGCCTTCTCTGCTTTTTCGGGCTTCTCAGCCTTTTCCGCCGACGCGTCGGGTGTCTCGGCCAGAAGCAGCGGAATGCCGAGCGATTCGCGCACCTTGTTCTCGATCTCGCGCGACAGCTCGCGGTTTTCGCGCAGGAACTCACGCGCGTTGTCGCGGCCTTGCCCGATCTTTTCGCCGTTGTAGGCGTACCAGGCGCCTGACTTGTCGACGATCTTGGCGGTCACGCCCATGTCGATGATCTCGCCTTCGCGGCTGATGCCTTCGCCGAACAGGATGTCGAACTCCGCGGTCTTGAAGGGCGGCGAGACCTTGTTCTTGACCACCTTGACCTTGGTTTCGTTGCCGATCGCCTCGTCGCCCTTCTTGATGGTGCCGATGCGGCGGATATCGAGGCGCACGGAGGCGTAGAACTTCAGGGCGTTGCCGCCGGTGGTGGTTTCGGGCGATCCGAACATCACGCCGATCTTCATGCGGATCTGGTTGATGAAGATGACCATGCAGTTGGTCTTCTTGATGGTGGCCGTGAGCTTGCGCAGCGCCTGGCTCATGAGGCGAGCCTGCAGGCCAGGCAGGGAGTCGCCCATTTCACCTTCGATTTCGGCCTTTGGCGTGAGCGCGGCGACCGAGTCGACCACGATCAGGTCGACCGCGCCGGAGCGCACCAGTGAATCGACGATTTCGAGAGCTTGCTCGCCGGTGTCGGGCTGGCTGATGAGCAGGTCGGACAGGTTCACGCCGAGCTTCTGGGCGTATTGCACGTCAAGTGCGTGCTCGGCATCGACAAAGGCGCAGGTGCCGGCCTGGCGCTGCATTTCGGCGATTACCTGGAGCGTGAGCGTGGTCTTGCCCGAGGATTCCGGACCGTAGATCTCGATCACCCGGCCGCGCGGCAGGCCGCCGACGCCAAGCGCGATGTCCAGACCCAGCGAGCCGGTGGAGACCACCTGGATGTCTTCGAGCGCTTCGCCCTCGCCCAGACGCATGATCGTGCCCTTGCCGAACTGCTTTTCGATTTGGGCCAGCGCGGCCTGCAGAGCCTTGGCTTTTTCGCTGTTGGGGGCCGAAATACTTGTGCCCTTGACGATTGCGTCCATGTAAAAACTCCTTGAATATCAACGGGTTGTGTTGGATTCATCCACTCTGCTTTTAATCACAGGCTGGATGCTTGAACAGTAGTGTAGAGGTTGATTCGCGGTCGATCTCGTGTTTTTTGGTCAGTTTGGTTTACTATCGTCCGGCATGAATGACATGGTTTTTCCCATCGACCACGATGCCTGGCGGCAAACCCACCTGGGCCGGCTTCTGGGCCATGCCATGCGCCGCTTCGATGAACGCGTTCTCGCATTGATGGCCCACGACGCGGACGTGCCGCTGGCGCTTTCCAATCTCGCGGCACGGGCGCAGGTGAGCGCGGCCCATATCCACATCACGCGGCATCTGGCGCGCGAAGGCTCGCGCCTCACGGAGCTCGCCGAGCGAGCAGGAATGACCAAGCAGGCCATGGGCACGCTGGTCGACCAATGCGAGGCGTGGGGCCTCGTGACCCGCAGCGCGGATCCACTCGACGCACGCGCGCGCCGCGTGATGTTCACCTCGGATGGGCTGGCATGGCTCCAGGCATTTCGAAACGCGGTCGCACAGGCCGAAGCAGAGTTCCGGGCGAGCGTCGGCGATGACGTCGCCACCGTGGTAACCATCGGACTCGAAGCCTATGCCGCGTCCTAGAATTCCCGATAGGGCGGCGGCCGGTGCAAGCTGCGATGTCTGGAGGCTGGGATGCGAATACTGATTGCGGAAGATGACCAGGTGCTGGCCGATGCGCTGCTGCGAAGCCTGCGAACTTCCGGCTCGGCGGTCGATCATGTGGCGACCGGCTCGCAGGCCGACGCCGCATTGATGACGAACAGCGAGTTCGATCTACTCATTCTCGATCTCGGCCTGCCCAATATGCATGGCCTGGAGATTCTCAAGCGACTTCGCGCACGCGGCTCGCAACTGCCGGTACTGGTGCTGACCGCAGCCGACAGCGTCGAGGAAAGAGTCAAGGGCCTCGACTACGGCGCGGACGACTACATGGCCAAGCCCTTTTCGCTGCAGGAACTGGAAGCACGCGTGCGTGCGCTCACGCGCCGCGGCATGGGCGGCACGAGCAACGCCATCAAGCACGGTCCGCTGGTCTACGACCAGGCCGGCCGCGTTGCGACCATCGACGGCAAGATGATCGAACTGTCGGCGCGCGAACTGGGCCTTCTCGAAGTGCTGCTCCAGCGCGCCGGGCGGCTGGTGAGCAAGGATCAACTGGTCGAACGCCTGTGCGAATGGGGCGAGGAAGTCAGCCTCAACGCGATCGAGGTCTATATCCACCGCTTGCGCAAGAAGATCGAGAAGGGCCCGGTGCGTATCGCCACCGTCCGCGGCCTCGGCTACTGCCTCGAAAAAATCCCCTCCTGATGCCCCATGGCGCCCTGACGTCAATGGCCTGCGCAGCCAGGCCCATTGGTGAAACACCGCGGAACCGGCTCCGCCGGGCCGCTGGTGTTGCCCCCGGTAGGGGGTGGGCGGCCACACGAAGTGGGCAAGCCTGGGGGCGAGCGTGAAGCTCTTCCAGCGCGCGCAGCGCTCTCTCTTCGGCGAGATCCTCGACTGGATGCTCACGCCGCTCCTGCTGCTGGTGCCGGTCAGCATCGGGGTCACCTGGCTGGTTGCGCAGGGCATTGCCAACGCGCCCTTCGACCGCGCACTCGAATCCAATATCCAGACGCTGGCGCGCATGGTCGAGGTCGATCAAGGGCGCGTCAAGTTCGTGCTGCCGCAGCCGGCACGCGAGATCCTGGGTGGTGATGACGTCGACCGCGTCTATTACCAGTTGCTCGATGCGCACGGCACGCTGCTGAGCGGCGATCCGGACGTGCCCTTTCCGTCCAGCGACGATCCGCCAACACCCGGCGCGGTGTACCTGAGCAGCAGCGACATCCATGGGCGACAGGTTCGGGTGGCCTCGCTCTGGATAGCCGGCAGCCGCCCCGACACACCGGTGGCGTTGCTTCAGATGGCCGAGACGCGCGAGAAGCAGTCGGTGCTCGCCACAGAAATCATCAAGGGCGTACTGTTGCCGCAGTTCGCGATCCTTCCGCTGGCGGTGCTTCTGATCTGGTTGGCGCTCGTGCGCGGCATCAAACCGCTGTCGGTGGTCGAGGCGCGCATTCGCGAGCGCCGGCCTGGAGACCTGAGTCCGTTGGACGAATCCTCGGTGCCGCTCGAAGTCGTGCCGTTGGTCCTGTCGGTGAACGATCTCCTGAGCAAGCTCAACGATTCGATCGGCACGCAAAAGCGCTTTCTTGCCGATGCAGCTCACCAGCTGAAGACCCCCCTCGCAGGACTTCGCATGCAGGCCGATCTTGCACAGCGCGAAGGCGCCAATGCGGACGAACTGAAGCAGTCGCTCAAGCAAATCGGCCGTGCCAGCGTGCGTGCGACGCACACGGTCAATCAGCTCCTGTCGCTCGCGCGCGCGGAAAGCAGCGGCGCCAACATCGGCCGCCAGCCCTGCGACCTCGCACGGCTCACCATCGAGGTCGTGCGCGAGGCCGTACCCCGGGCGATCGACAAGCGCATCGACCTCGGCTATGAGGGCGCCGAGCCGGGCGCACCGGGGGTGGGGATCGACGGCAATCCGACCCTGCTCAAGGAACTGATCCGAAACCTGCTCGACAACGCCATCAACTACACGCCCTCGGCGCCCGAGCGCCCAGGGGTGATCACTGCGCGAGTGCTGGCGGATCCTTTCGGCCGGATCGTCGTCGTGCAAGTCGAGGACAACGGCCCGGGCATCGCGGAGAGCGAGCGCGAGCTGGTGTTCGAGCCCTTCTACCGTGTGCTCGGCAACGAGGCGGACGGCTCAGGACTTGGTCTGCCCATCGTGCGGGAGATTGCACGCCAGCACTTTGCGACGGTGCGACTGGAAGACGCGCATCCGGGACAGCATCCACCAGGCACGCTCGTCAGCCTGCGTTTCGACGGAAACGAAAGCGAACGACACGCCGTTCGCGTCAGCAGCTAAAGGGCGGCGCTGGCTTCGTTCCTGCGAATTTCGAGCAACTGCGGTCGCACTTGTTGCTGCAGACGCTGAGGTTCGCGCTCATCGAAGCGCGCCGGCTTGGCACCAAACGCGGCAAACCCGCCGTGCGACCACGCGTAGTAGCCCAGGTTGGCCAACAGCAACACCACCGCCAAGAGACGCACTTTCATCGGGACGGACGAGCAGGCCGCACGCTGACTTCAGCGCTGGTGATGGTCTTCATGCCGTCGGCAGTCCGCACCAACAGCTCACCACCCCAGCCGACGCCTTCGCACTGGCCCTCGGTGCCGTCGCTCAGGCACACATCGCGGCCACGAAGAATGTCGCGCGCTGCGAACCGCGACGCAAAAGGCACGAAGCCTCGTTCGTCGAATTCACGGACGCTGTGCACCAGCGGCACCACGATCTCGCGAAGCACCTCTCCGGCCTTGGCAAGCGGCTGCCACTCCTGGAGCCAGGCTGGTGCGGTGCTGAATCCGGCCGCCTCGCGCGGACCGATGTTGATCCCGATGCCGATCACCAGATAGCGCTCGGCCGCGTCGGGAGTGAGCAACGCGGTTTCGATGAGGATGCCGCCGAGCTTGCGGTCGCCGACCCATAGGTCGTTGGGCCATTTCAGCGCGAGCCCCGCCGCATTTGAAGGGTCCAGGCTTTCGGCAACGCTCACGCCAACGGCAAGCGACAGGCCCGACCAGTCTCGCGGTGCCAAGGGCAGCCCGAGCGAGAAGGTCAGTGATGCAGGCTCGCCCGTGCTTTGCGCGCTTTGCCAGTTGCGGCCCAAACGCCCCCGGCCGGCAGTCTGCCGTTCGGCCACCAGAAGCATGGGAGACCGGCGTCCATCGCGCGCTCGGCGCATCAATTCGCTGCTGGTGGAGTCGATCTCGGCAACGACTTCCACCTTCAGGCCCGGCAGCGACTCTGCCAGTGCGTGCGCGATCTCGTCTTCGAACCAGCGTGCAGCCATGTTCAGCCCTTGTTGGACTTGGCCTTTTGCTTCTTCGGATCCTTGCGCGCCTTGCCCTTCCCTGGCTTCTCGGGTTTGTCCTTCTTCTTCGCGGCGCTTTTTGTCTTGGCGTCCTTGACGTTCTTCGCGTTCTTGGCGTTCTTCGCGTTCTTCTTGGCGCCCTTGTCCTTCTTCTTGCCCTTGCCACCGCCTTTCGGCGCCAGCAGAGTGCCTCGGCAATTCTCCGAGCCGCACCAGCACGGGAAGTCCGCCTTCAGCTTTTCTGTATAGGGTTCGTCGATGACAAGGCCGTAGTCGTAGCTCAGTTCTTCGCCGGCGGCGATATTGCGCAGCGCCTTGATGAAGACACGGCCGTCCTGTTCGTCGGCCTCGCAGCTTGGGTCGCAGGAGTGATTGATCCAGCGCGCCGCATTGCCCTTGACGCCGCCATCTATCACATGGCCGTCATCGATATGAAAGTAGAACGTGTGATGGGGCTGGGCCGGGTCATGCGGATGGCGGCGCAGCGCTTCCTTCCACGTGATGACTTCGCCCTTGTATTCGATGAGCGTCTCGCCCTCCGCGATATCCTGCACGGCGAAGACGCCGTTGCCATGGACGGCCGAGCGCCGAGTCTGAATGCGACGGCCGCTGGAAACAGGGGACTTGGAAGGCATCGGCGAAGTCTGATAGTTTGAATATGTACGCATGCGCGTGCGCGTGCGCACGCGAGAAGCGCCAGATTGTAAGGATGACTTGTCAATGAAGACTTTGGTGATTGCAGAGAAGCCGTCGGTGGCCCAGGACATCGTGCGCGCGCTCACGCCCGTGGCCGGCAAATTCGACAAGCACGAGGAGCACTTCGAAAACGAAAAGTATGTCGTGACGAGTGCGGTGGGCCACCTGGTCGAAATCCAGGCGCCCGAGGAGTTCGACGTCAAGCGCGGCAAATGGAGCTTCGCGAACCTGCCGGTGATTCCGCCACGGTTCGACCTGAAGCCGGTCGACAAGACCAAGACCCGCCTCAATGCGGTGGTCAAGCAGGCCAAGCGCAAGGACGTGACCCAGCTTGTGAACGCTTGCGACGCGGGCCGCGAGGGTGAGTTGATCTTCCGGCTGATCGAACAATATGCCGGCGGCAAAGCAACGCTCGGCAAACCCGTGAAGCGGCTCTGGCTGCAGTCGATGACGCCGCAAGCCATTCGGGAGGGCTTCGACCAGCTGCGCACCGAGCAGCAGATGCGGGGCCTGGCCGACGCCGCGCGTTCACGGTCCGAGGCTGATTGGCTGGTCGGCATCAACGGCACCCGTGCCATGACGGCGTTCAATTCGCGCGATGGTGGTTTCTTTCTCACCACCGTGGGCCGCGTGCAGACCCCAACGCTTTCGGTGGTGGTCGAGCGCGAAGAAAAGATCCGCAAGTTCGTCAGCCGCGACTATTGGGAAGTGCATGGCAGCTTCCTGGCCGAAGCCGGCGAATACCCCGGCAAGTGGTTCGATCCTGCCTGGAGGAAACCGCCGCCCGGCCCTGATGGCGTGGCCGACCCTGAACAACGTGCCGACCGTGTGTGGAACGAGCGCGATGCCCGTGAAATTGCCGAAGCCGCACGCGGCAAGGTCGCGAGCGTCACCGAGGAAAGCAAGCCGACCACCCAGGCGTCGCCGCTGCTGTTCGACCTGACATCGCTGCAGCGCGAGGCCAACGGCCGCTTCGGCTTCAGCGCCAAGACGACGCTGGCGCTGGCGCAAAGCCTCTACGAGCGTCACAAGGCGCTGACCTATCCGCGTACCGATTCGCGCGCGCTGCCCGAGGACTACCTGCCTGTCGTGAAGCAAACCATGGGCATGCTCGCCAACAGCGGCATTCGGCACTTGGCGCCCTTTGCACAGCAGGCGATCGACGGCAGCTACGTCAAGCCTTCCAAGCGCATCTTCGACAACGCCAAGGTCAGCGATCACTTCGCGATCATCCCGACCTTGCAAGCGCCTAGCGGCCTCTCGGATGCCGAGCAGAAGCTCTATGACTTCGTCGTTCGACGGTTTCTTTCGGTCTTCTTCCCGAGTGCCGAATACCAGGTGACGACACGCATCAGCACTGTCGAGCATGCGGGCAAGAAGTATCCGTTTCGCACGGACGGCAAGGTGCTCGTCAAGCCGGGTTGGCTCGCGATCTATGGCAAGGAAGCCCAGGACGACGAGAAGGAAGACGACAAGGACGGCAAGCGCCTGGTGCCGGTCAAGCCTGGCGAAATGGTCAAGGTCCAATCCGCTGAACCCAAAGGCCTGAAGACGCGGCCGCCCGCGCGCTATTCGGAAGCCACGCTGCTCGGCGCCATGGAAGGCGCAGGCAAGACCATCGACGACGACGAACTGCGCGAGGCGATGCAGGAAAAAGGCCTTGGCACGCCAGCGACTCGCGCGGCCATCATCGAAGGCTTGCTGGCCGAAAAGTACATGTACCGCGAAGGCCGCGAGCTGATTCCGACCGCCAAGGCGTTCCAGCTCATGACGCTGCTGCGCGGCCTCGGCGTCGAGGAACTCTCCAAGGCAGAGCTCACCGGCGAGTGGGAATACAAGCTTGCGCAGATGGAGCACGGCAAGCTCAGCCGGGAAGCCTTCATGCGCGAAATCGCCGAGATGACGGAGCACATCGTCAAGAAGGCCAAGGAATACGACCGGGACACCGTGCCGGGGGACTACGCCACGCTTTCGACACCCTGCCCCAACTGCGGCGGCGTGGTGAAAGAAAACTACCGCCGCTACACATGCACCGGCAAGCCTGGCCAGGAACCTTGCGGCTTCTCGTTCGGCAAGTCGCCTGCCGGACGAACCTTCGAGGTCCAGGAAGCCGAGCAGTTGCTGCGCGAAAAGCACATCGGCCCGCTGGAAGGCTTCCGCTCGAAGGCGGGTTGGCCTTTCACGTCGGAGATCATCCTCAAGTTCGACGAGGAAGCGAAGAACTGGAAGCTCGAGTTCGATTTCGGTGACGACAAGAACGCCGAGACGGGCGAGATCGTCGATTTCAGCGGCCAGGAGTCACTGGGCGCCTGCCCGAAATGCGGCGCACGCGTGTTTGAACACGGCAGCAACTACGTTTGCGAAAAGTCGGTGCCGACCAACGAACAACCCACGCCGACGTGCGATTTCAAGACCGGCAAGATCATTCTTCAGCAGCCCGTGGAACGAGCGCAGGTTGAGAAGCTGCTCGCCACCGGCAAGACCGACCTGCTCGACAAGTTCGTGTCGATGCGCACGCGCCGCGCGTTCAAGGCTTTCCTGGCCTGGAACAAGGAAGAGGGCAAGGTGACTTTCGAGTTCGAGCCGCGCACCAGCAAGTTCCCGCCGCGCAAGACTTTCACCAAGGCAGCGCCCGCCGCCAAGAAGACTGCCGCGCCTGCGAAGGCCGCGGCAAAGAAGGTTGCAGCCAAGAAAGCCGCCGCCCCCAAGGCGCCGCGCAAGCCCGGCGCGGGACTCAAGCCGAGCGACGCTTTGGCCGCGGTGATCGGTGGGGAACCCGTGGCCCGGACCGAAGTCATCAAGAAGCTATGGGACTACATCAAGGCCAACGGCCTGCAGGATTCGACGAACAAGCGCGCGATCAACGCCGACGCAAAGCTCAAGCCCGTGTTCGGCAAGGATCAGGTCACGATGTTCGAACTGGCCGGCATCGTCGGCAAGCATCTGAGTTGAAAACGGAGATCCGCATGAAGCGAATTTTTGCCGCGCTGCTTGCAACCAGCGTCGTATGCCTGCTCACTGCCTGCGCAGGGACGGGCGGCGGCACCAGTGCCGGCAGTTCCAGCAGCGGCGTGACGGTATTCGGTACCGTCGACGCGGGCGTCAGCAGCTACAAGAACCAAAGCCGCTAGCGCATCAGCAGTGCCTGGCGCAGCAGGCGCGCCGCGCGGTTGCGGATGCGGCCGGGGGCAGTGCGCAGCGGCCCCTTGGGGCTGACCTTGGCCGTGGCGCAAGCCCACAGGAAATCCTCCAGGATGGCGGTGTCGTTGAGCGTGTCGGTCGCGCCGTACTTGTGGAACTCGGGATGCCATTGCGTGGCCGCAATGTAGCTGCGTCCGCGGTCCGGTCGGCGCCGGATCGCTTCGGCCACGTGGTCCGGAATGCTCCATGCATCGACTTCGAATCCAGGGGCGAGGTCCTTCACGCCCTGGTGATGGATGCTGTTGACGCGCGTGGTTTCCATTCCCGGATAAAGCATCGACAGGCGTGATCCGGGCGTGAGGCGGATTTCGTGAAAATTCTGGTCGTAGGCCACCGGATCACGATGCCGCTGCGCGTTGGGGTGCTGCGCCTCGATGTCCTGGTAGAGCGTGCCTCCGAAGGCCACATTGATCAGTTGCAGCCCCCGGCAGACGCCGAAGATCGGCTTGCCAGCTTGCTCGAAAGCCTCCACCAGCGCCAGATCGTAGAGGTCCCGGATACGGTCACCGTTCCATGCGTCCTTGAGCGGCACTTCACCGTAGCTTCCGGGCCAGACGTCGGAGCCGCCATGCATGACGACGCCATCGAGCCATTCGGCGTAGTGCGAGAGCTTGGTGTCACCCCGCGCCGTTTCGCCGGTCGGGCATGGAACCATCACCACCATCGCGCCGGCGGACATCAGCCAGTGCGCAATCGACTGCTCCACATATTGCAGCGTCTTGTTCGTGAACAAGGAGCGCTCGGGGTCGGCGTGGGAGAAGCAGGCGGACAGGCCGATCTTGAGGCGCCCGGAAACCGTTTGTGACATCGCTCTTTCGGGCCGCCGCGTATGCCGCGTCGCCCCCAGGTGGACAGAGAAACCATTGTGAAACCTTCCACCGCCAAGCGCACACGCCAAGCCCTATCGCGCGTGTCGGACGGTGCCTTGCGTTGCGTGGACGCAAAACGAGTGCATCATTTACACCGATCGAACCTAGGAGACCACCGATGAAGACCATCAAGGGGCCGGCGATTTTTCTGGCTCAGTTCGCCGGGGACACTGCGCCTTTCAATTCGCTCGAAGCTATTGCAGGCTGGGCCGCGAATCTTGGCTACAAGGGCGTCCAGATCCCCAGTTGGGACGCCCGCATCTTCGATCTCAAGAAAGCGGCGGAAAGCAAGACTTACTGCGATGAGGTGAAGGGCACGCTGGCAAGCCACGGGCTCGAGGTCACGGAGCTTTCAACCCATCTTCAGGGACAGTTGATCGCGGTGCATCCGGCCTACGACGCCGGGTTCGATGGTTTCGCCGCGCCGGAGGTCCGCAACGATCCGGTCAAGCGCCAGAAATGGGCGGTCGAGCAACTCCACTATGCCGCCCAGGCATCGGCCAACCTAGGCTTGACGGCTCACGCGAGCTTCTCGGGGGCACTCGCATGGCCTTATCTTTATTCATGGCCGCCTCGCCCGGCCGGCCTGATCGAGGAAGCCTTCGACGAACTCGCCCGGCGCTGGAAACCGATCCTCGACCGCTTCGACGATGTGGGGGTCGACGTCTGCTACGAGATCCATCCCGGCGAAGACCTGCACGACGGCGTGACCTACGAGATGTTCCTCGAGCGCGTGAACAACCATCCCCGCGCCTGCCTGCTCTATGACCCGAGCCATTTCGTCCTCCAACAACTGGACTACCTCGCGTACATTGACCACTACCACGACCGGATCAAGATCTTTCACGTGAAGGATGCGGAGTTCAATCCGACGGGCAAGCAGGGTGTCTACGGCGGCTTCCAGTCGTGGATCAACAGGGCCGGGCGCTTTCGCTCACTGGGTGACGGGCAGGTGGATTTCGGCTCGATCTTCTCCAAGATGGCTGCCTACGACTTTCCGGGATGGGCGGTGCTGGAATGGGAATGCTGTCTGAAGCATCCCGAAGACGGTGCCCGGGAAGGCGCGGAATTCATCGCTCAGCACATCATCCGGGTGGCCGATCGTGCGTTCGATGACTTCGCAGCAGGCGGTATCGACAAGGCCGCCAACAAGAAAATCCTGGGAATCAACTGAGCCGACGAAAGCGCCGGCTATATGCCTTGAGGTTTGCGGAGGGTCCGCATGCGATCCACCGCATGCACCGTGATCTTCCGTACTTCCGATCCTTGTTGCACGGTGAGCTCGACATCGCCTTCGGCGCCCGGCCGCTTCCAGAGCTGCTTGTAGAAGGCTTCCAGCGTACTGACCTGAACGCCGTCGATTTCCAGCACCACGTCGCCGGGCTGCACGCCTGCCTCGAGCGCGGGGCCGGAGCGATCCACACGCACGATTTGCACATGCCCCCCGCGCTCCGACGAGGACACGCCCAACCATGGCCTGGTGCTCGCGCGCGTGGTGCCGGTCGCTTTCATCTCCGACAACACAGGCCGCAGCAGCTCCACCGGGACGAACATATTTCCCGGCAAGGCCTCGTCCGGCCCGCCGGCTTCCAGGACGAACAGACTTCCGATACCGAGCAGCTCTCCGTTGCTGTTGAAGAGCGACGCTCCGCTGTGGTTTGGCACCGGTGGACTGGTGAATATCGCGGCGTCGATGTAGTACTCCCAGTAGCCCGAGAACGGACGTGTACCGGTCAGACGCGTGAATCCCACCTCTGTGCCGCTGCTGCCCCCGGTGGCGACCAGGAGCGGCTGCCCCAGCTTGAGCGCTCCGATGCCGGCAAGCGGCACAGGCTCGATGCCGCGCAGTGGCACCAGCGGCCGGATCAGGCCGAATCCGGTCGCGAGGTCATACGCCACTTGTCGCGCCGGCAGGACGTGATCGTCCTGCGTGACGACTTCGATCGTTTCAGCTTCGAGCAACAAATAGCCGATCGTGAGGATCAGTCCGTCGGATCCGATGACGACGCCGGACCCCGAGCGCCGCTGGCCAAGGCTGTCGGCCGAAGTGGCACCTTCCGTTGCGGTGACGTTGACCAGGACAACCGCGTCGCCAGCGCGCTTGAGCGCACGAATCTGCGCGTTCGTCGCGGCCTTGTCGGGGACTGATGTTGCCGCGATCGCTGCCGGGCAGAAGAAGATCAAACTGACCGCGAGCATGCAGCCATACCATCGAACGAGCGAAGATCGAGTGCCTGATCGCTGAACTTGCATGGCCGCGCTCCTCGGACGTTGTACTTGCCATCGTGCGTCGCAAGCGCGTCACACGCAAGTCGTGTCACAAGATTGAAATAGCAACTGTTGTGCCAGTCGGATAGAATGCCGGGTTCGTTTCGATACCACGACGAAGCATTTCGTCAAACTCGCCGGCTGGCCTGGAATCCCCAGGCCCTTTTAAAAGCAAGCCGGCTCTTACAGTGTGTTGGTGCGCCAGACCGGGCGCCCATGATTGCCACCACTGCCTTCGTACTTGTTGAAGCGAATAGCGCGCTGTCCGCCCCGGTGGGCGCCATCCGGCCCGGCCTGCGCTCGTTTTTTCAAATATTTTTCAGCGTAGCGCGAAGTCGTGTTGCGCAAGGCTTTCGATGGACATCATTCAACACAGCATCGCGGTGGGCAAGTACCTAGTCTCGCCGCTCATCAAGGATCTGGACGACGGCCGCTTTGCGGCGTCTGTATCGATCCGCTCAGGCCGCGGCAGCGGCATGCATGACCGGGTCATGCGCTTCACCCCACGTTTTGCCAGCCGCGCCGCAGCGGTGCGCTACGCCGTCGACGAAGGCTTGGGCTGGGTGCGCGAACGCAGCGCCCCACCTGTGCATTGCGCCGCTTGAACCGGCCGACCATTTTCCTGTCCAATTACGACAAACATATTCAATCAAAGGTAATTCATGCCCAAGGAAGAACTGATCGAAATGAACGGCGCAGTCACGGAAGTGCTGCCTGACTCGCGCTACCGCGTGACCCTCGACAACGGCCACCAGCTGATCGCTTACAGCGGCGGCAAGATGCGCAAGCATCACATCCGCATCCTGGCCGGCGACAAGGTGTCGCTGGAGCTGTCGCCCTATGACCTGACCAAGGGCCGCATCACGTTCCGCCATCTCGAGCGCCGTGGTCCGCCGCCGGTCAATTCCGGCAACAACTCGCAGCGTCGCTGATCCTCTCCGTGACCGGTCCGGCCACCGATTTCGCCACGCTGCCGCTTTCGCCAGAAACGCTGGCGAACCTGACGCAGCTCGGGTACTTGCAGATGACGCCGATCCAGGCGGCAAGCCTGCCAGTGGCCCTCCTGGGCAAGGACCTGATCGCGCAAGCCAAGACCGGTAGCGGTAAAACGGCTGCCTTTGCACTGGCGCTGTTGGCCAATCTCAATCCGAGGCGCTTCGCGGTCCAGGCGATGGTTCTGTGCCCGACACGCGAATTGGCAGACCAGGTGACGACGGAAGTACGCCGCCTCGCCAGGGCCGCCGAAAACATCAAGGTGATCACCCTGTGCGGCGGCGTCGCACTGCGCGGCCAACTCGCCAGCCTCGAACACGGTGCACACATCGTGGTCGGCACCCCCGGCCGCATCATGGACCACCTCGATCGCGGCAGCCTGAACCTCGAAGCGCTCAACACGCTGGTGCTCGATGAAGCGGACCGCATGCTCGACATGGGCTTCTTCGACGACATCGCCAAGGTCGCACGGCTCTGCCCGAAGGAACGACAAACCCTGCTGTTCTCGGCGACCTACCCCGAAGGTATCGCCAAGCTCAGCGCGCAGTTCATGAAGACGCCGCAGCAGATCACGGTCGAGGCCCAGCACGACGGCGCCAAGATCCGCCAGCGCTGGTACCAGGTCAAGGATAGCGAGCGGCTGCATGCCGTGAGCTTGTTGCTCAACCACTTTCGTCCTTCCAGCACGCTCGCCTTCTGCAACACCAAGCAGCAGTGCCGCGATCTGGTTCAGGTGCTGCAAAGCCAGGGCTTCAGCGCCTTGGCATTGTTCGGCGAGCTGGAGCAGCGCGAGCGAGACCAGGTGCTGGTGCAGTTTGCCAACCGCAGCTGTTCCGTTCTGGTCGCCACCGACGTCGCGGCGCGCGGTCTCGACATTGCACAACTCGAAGCAGTGATCAATGTCGACGTGACCCCCGATCCCGAGATCCACATTCACCGCATCGGCCGCACGGGCCGCGGCGACGCGGAAGGTCTGGCGCTCAGCCTTGCCAGCATGGACGAGATGGGCAGCGTCGGAAAGATCGAGCAGTTGCAAGGCCGCGAATCCGAATGGCATCCCCTTTCCGAGCTCACTGCCGGCCCGTCCGGCGACGCTGATCCCCTGCGGGCCCCGATGGCCACGCTGCAGATCATCGGTGGGCGCAAGGAAAAAATACGCGCCGGCGACGTCCTGGGCGCCCTGACCGGCGAAGCCGGCTTCACGCGCGAACAGGTCGGCAAGATCAACGTCAACGAGTTCTCCACTTACGTGGCGGTCGACCGGCGCATTGCCCGCGAAGCCGTGCACAAGCTTTCCACTGGCCGCGTCAAGGGCAAGACCGTCAAAGTGCGGCTGCTCGACGATGTGGCTTAATTACGTCCTTCGATTTTTTTCACCAGAGCTTTCCATGCCCAACAAAATCCGCACCGAGGCAGACCGCATTGCCACCCCCAAGCCCGTTCCGATGCCCGGCTACAGCCTTCCCAAGATGGGTGGCGGCCAGAAGGTAAGCCTGGAGCGCGGCACCGCCACTCGCAGCAAGAAGAACCCCGGCAAGCGCGCCAAGAAGGGCGGCTGATCGGTCGGGGGCCCGTTGCGCCAGTCGCACCGTCTGGCGCAGCAATCTCCTGAAACGCGCCTACGGGCGCGTTTTTCATTGGATTTCCCGCACCCCTTCCGACATGTCTGACGACTACCAGATCGACATCCCGCCTTCGTTCTTCGCCGTCTACACCGATCATCGGCAGCGGCTCAGCGAACCGATTGCCATCGTTCGTTCGCGCTATGAGGTGTGCGAGGACCTTGCCAATCATCTGGTGCAGCACGCGCAAATCTTGCACCACGTCGAAGTGCCGTCCGAAGAAGAGATCCTGCTGCGGATTCATGCGGGCCTGAGTTCGCCCGACGCGGGTGTGTCACCGGCCGAAGCTCTTTGGATCGTGCGGCGCTTGGCCGAATTGCTTGGGTGGCACTCCCCGCACTCTCCGGCATGGGACGCGTCCGAGCCCTGAGCTGAGCGCCGTCAGGCGGCCCGGCGCTTCGACCCGGCCGCGCTCTTTGCCTTCACCGAGGGTTTGTCGGCCATTGGCGGGAAGGGCGGCAAGGGCCGGCTCGCGACCTCCTTTGCTTCGGCCAGCTCCATGCCCAATCCCCGCAACACACAGTTCGCCACATCACGTCCGTGATTCGCGGGCGCGGCGCCATAGATGACCGTGCGCATCGCCTGCTGGACGCTGCCGTTGATCATGTCCATCGCGGCTGTCTCGCTGGGCACGCGGAAAGCCTTCTGCCTGACGCCGAGGCGCAGGTCGGCCAGCGCGTAGTCACGCACCTCGGCGAGAAGCTGCGGCGCCGCGGCCGCGATCTCCAGCATCATCAGTGCCCATTGCGGGCTCTCTTCCGCCAGCCAGATGTAGCGCCGAACGCCAATGGCCATGCGCTGGGCGCCTTCCTGAATGCTTTGCTGACTGTCCGTGATCCGGCGGCAAAGCGTGTCCGCGAGAAGCAGCGCCACTGCGCTGGCCACCTCATCCTTGGTCTTGAAGTGGTTGTAGACGGTGCCGGTCGCCATACCGGCGACCGCCGCGATCTCCTGAATGGTGGCCTCGACATAGCCGCGCGCGCCGAAAACCTTGATTGCAGCCTGCACGAGCTGCACGCGGGTGCGCTCGCGCTTGAGCAGCCCGGGCTGCGCGCGCCACACACTTTCGGCCAGTGCATCTGGCAAAAGCGATATTGACGCTCCGCCGAAATTTACGCGATCATCCATTTTTGAACACGCAATCCAAATTTAAACCATACATCAACGAACGGGAGTTTGCCATGTCTCACAAAAAGTTGGGCGCCGGAGCGGGCGCCCGCAAGGTCGCGAATCCGCCACGGCTGCCGAAGGACCTGGCATGACGGCCCCGACGGGCCGGACCGGCAAACGGTGGCTGAAGCGGATCGCTCTGGCACTGGCGATCATGGTCGCGCTCATTGCAGCGGCGCTCTTCGCCGGCGATCAGCTGGCGCGCTACAAGATGCAGCGCAAGGTCGACGTCGTCGTGCAGGGCGTCGCGTTCCGCGACGATGCAGCCGCTATCGAACGGGGGCGCTATCTATTCGCATCCCGAGGATGCGTCGACTGCCACGGTGCCAAGGCAAATGGCGCTGTGTTCCTCGACGATGGCAAAGGCATGCGAATCGCCGGCCCGAACATCAGCCCCGGCCCCGGGAGCGTCGTGGCAGGCTACAAGCCGGAAGATTGGGAGCGCTCCATCCGGCATGGCGTCAATCCGGTGGGGAGGGCGCTGATGGTGATGCCGAGCGAAGACTACAACCGGCTGACCGACGACGATCTCGCCTCACTCGTCGCCTACCTCCGGCACACCGAGCCCGCCACGGGCAGTGGTGCGGTGGTCGAACTGCCTTTGCCGGTTCGTGCCTTCTACGGCTTCGGCGTGGTCAAGGACGCAGCGGCGAAGATCGATCATTCACGGCCGTCCGAGCAGCCGGTGCCTGACGGGGTGACAGTCGTCCACGGCGCCTACGTGGCGAACATGTGCCTCGGCTGCCATGGCGCCAAGCTCAACGGCGGCAAGATCCCGGGCGGCCCGCCCGACTGGCCCGCAGCAGCCAACCTGACGCCCGGCGAAGGTTCGGCCATGGCCCGCTACGCTGACGTAGAGACTTTTGCGCGTCTCTTCAAGACGGGCAATCGCCCCGATGGCACGGCGGTCAAGGTGATGCCCTTCGGCTCACTGCGCGAGATGAGCGAGATGGACGTGCAAGCGTTGCATCTGTACCTCAAGACTTTGCCGCCGACGCCGCACGGCTGATGACGCGAAGCGCGGCTTTGCCTACGATGGAGCCAACGCCCCACGGAGTCCCGACATGAGCAACGAGCTGCGCAACAAACTGCACGAGCTGCAAGAGCTTTCGAACAACGCTGCCGACCCGCAGACGCGGGCAATCATCGAGGCGATACGGCTGCAGACCGCGATCCTCAACGAGCGCCTCTTCAGAATCGAGCTTCAACTGACGGAAATGTCGAAGCGGTCAGATCCCGCCTGAGCGGGCGCCCGTCGAAGGCGGGCAGCACAATCAGCCGCGATGCTCGGCGTTGCGCTTGCGGGTCGCAGCTGCCTTCTTGGCTGACGCCGAGCGTTCAGCAGCCGAGCGCGAGGCCGACGCCGCTCCACCTTTGTGGCCGCCCTTGTGCGCAGGCGCGTGGTTCTCCGCCTTGCCGCGGCCCGAGCCGCTCTTCTTGCCGCCGCCGGTTTCGGCATTGACTGTCGCCCAGGCGCGGCGCTCCGCTTCCTGCTTGGCCACGCCGCGATGCTCGTAGCCGCTTTCAATGTGCTCGGCCTGGCGTTTCTGCTTGCCGGTGTAGGACGATTTATCACCCCTTGGCATGCTGTGCTCCTAGTGCGTTGGGACGTCACATATCTCCCGCGACGCATGCGGCACGCGGGTAGGAATTCGCGGGCGATGTGCGTCAGCCGTCACTTTCATTGATGATCGCTGCGCCATTGGAAGTCTTCAGCATGGCCGTTGGGACGCTTCCTACATTTCGCGGATCAGGCTACCTTTAGGCTTCAGATCCAATCCAACAAAGCCCAGAAGGAGACCGTGTGAAACGCCAGAACATTGCAGCCGCGGCGGGCCTGTCCGTGCTGGCCGGCTTCATCGCGGCCACGGGCGGCTATGCCGCACTTCGCATCCGCCAGGCCGGCCGCAAGGCGCGCAGGGGCCATCCCTTCGAGCGCGTGGCACGTCCAGAGGGTGCCCGCCTGTTGATCGTCGGCGACAGCGCTGCCAAGGGCTCCAGCGCGAGCGCCCCTGAATACAGCCTCGCCGGCCTGCTGTCTCGCGCCAACCCGACACTCACGATCGTCAACAAAGGAGCGCACGGCGCGCGCTTCGAGGACTTTGCCCGACAGCTCGAAGGAGACGAGCGCTTCGACGCGGTGCTGGTGCTCGGCGGCAGCAACGACCTCTTTCATGGGACCAGCGGCGGCGCGCTGCGCGACAGCGTCCGCCAGATCGCCCAGCGAGCTCGCATCCGCTCGGACCTCGTCATCTTCATGCCGCCCGGCAACGTCGGCAACACCCGATTTCTTCTTCCGCCCTGGAGCTGGTGGATGCGCTTCCGCTCGCGCCAGCTCCATGCCATCGTCTCGGAGGTCGCGCAAGCCAATGGCGCGCAGTACGTTTCGCTCTACCAGGAGCGGGAGGACGATCCCTTCGCGCGGCATCCCGCCCGGCTGGTCGCGCCGGATGGCCTTCATCCCAGCGATGCGGGTTATGAGCTGTGGCAGCGCGAGCTCGAAGCCCAGGCGCAGCTTTCTGCCAGGCTGAGAAAGACAGGGCGCAGTGCCAGCGTGCGAGGACAGAGCTTCTGAGGCCCTGAGGCGATCGCGCTTCAACACCTGGCAGCGAACATCGGCTGCACATGCCACCATGCCGGCAGCAGTTGCCGGATCTCCGGGCGCGCGAAACGGTCGTCGAGCAGGTAGAGCACGCCGGCGTCGGTCTCGGTTCGGATGACCCGGCCCGCCGCCTGCACGACCTTTTGCAGGCCGGGGTAGACATAGGTGTATTCGTAGCCATCGCCGAAGAGGGTGTCCAGCCGCTCGCGCATGACTTCATTCGGTTCGTTGTGCTGCGGCAGGCCGAGGCTTGCGACAAAGGCACCCACGAGCCGATCGCCCGGCAGGTCGATGCCCTCGGCGAACGCACCTCCAAGCACCGCGAAACCGACGCCTCGCCCGCCCGCCGCGAAGCGGGCCAAGAAGGCATCGCGGTCGGCTTCTCGCATGCCGCGCGACTGCGCCCACGCAGAAATTCCGGGGTGGCGCTCTCCAAAAGCCGCCGATGCGGCCGCCAGATAGTCGAAGCTGCTGAAGAAGGCGAGATAGTTGCCCGGTTGCTCGGCAAACTGGCCGGCGATGACGTCGGTGAGCGCCGCCAGTGAACGGTCGCGATCCCGGAATCGTGTCGATACGTCCATCGCCACGCGCACCTTCAGTTGTTCGCTGCGAAAAGGCGAACCCACGTCCAGTGTCGCCGTGTCGTCGGGAAGGCCGAGCGTGTCGCGGTAGAAGGCGAACGGCGCCAGGGTGCCCGAGAAGCACACCGCCGAATCGCAGTCCGCGAAGCGACTCGCCAGGAAAGGCGCCGGCACGAGGTTGCGGATGGCAAGGCTTCGCGTACCGTCGTCGGCGACGGTGCATTCGAACACCGAATGCTTGCCGAAGGAATCGGCCAAGCGAGCGAAGCGGAGGAGGTCGAAGAAGCACTCCTGCAGCGGCCCGTGCGCATCATCCGGCCGTGCCGTGAAATGCTCGGCCATCGTGCCGACCGCATCCTGCAGCGCACGCGTGAATCGTTCCGGTATCTCGTCGCGTGGCTCATAGGCTGCGATCTGGTCTCTTTGCAGCAACTGCCATTCGCGGTGCAGCTGCCCGAGCGCCTTCTTGATCAATGGCGGTGCCTTGCCACGCACGGCATCCATTGCCGCTGCTTCAAGCTGCGCGGAATACATGCCGCGCCCGCGGTCCAGCAGGTTGTGCGCCTCGTCGACCAGCAGAGCGACGCGCCAGTCTTCCTCCTTCATCAGCCCGAAGAGGAAGGCGTTACCGTCGAAGTAATAGTTGTAGTCGCCGACGATCACGTCGCTCCAGCGCGCCAGTTCCTGCGCCAGGAAATAAGGGCAAACCTCGTGCGCCAGGGCAATGCGTCGCAGCGTCGGCCGGTCGAGCCACGCGGCGCGTGCTGCCTCGCTGCGCGCCGCTGGGAGCCGGTCGTAGAAGCCGCGCGCCAGTGGGCAGGCTTCGCCATTGCAGGCCCGCCCCGGGTACTCGCAGGCCTTCTCGCGCGCTGTGAGTTCGAGCACGCGCAGCGCGGCTCGATTGCCCTCCAGCGTACGCAGGGCATTCAGCGCGACGGAGCGGCCGGAGGTCTTTGCGGTGAGGAAGTAGATCTTGTCCAGCTTCTGCGCAGGCCGTGCCTTGAGCAATGGGAAGAGGGTGGCGACGGTCTTGCCGATGCCCGTGGGCGCCTGCGCGAGAAGACAGCGCCCGCCGGCGGCAGCGCGATAGACGGCCTGTGCCAGATCGCGTTGTCCGGCACGAAATTCGCCGTGCGGAAAGTTCAGCGCGCCCAGCGCCTTGTCGAGTTGCGCCCGATGATCCGCCTCCTGCTGGGCCCACGTGATGAAACTGCCGCAGAGCATCTCGAAGTGATCGCGCAGGGCTTCGCGCGTGCACGTCTCTTCGAGCACGACTTCCTCTTCCGTGCCGAGGTCGAGATAGACGAGCGCAACTTCCATTCGCTCCAGCGCATCGCGCTCGCAAAGCATCCAGGCGTAGGTTCGGGCCTGTGCCCAGTGCAGCGCGCGATGGTTGGCCTTGACGGCTGCGAAGTCTCCGCGGAAAGTCTTGATCTCTTCGACCCGTGCGCGATGAGGGTCGTAGCCATCGGCGCGTCCGCGCACCTGCAGCCGATCGTGGTGCGATGCGAGCGCAATCTCGCTTTCATAGCTGGGGCCGCGACGCCCCTGCACCAAGCGATGGCCGGCCTGTCCCTCCTGCGCGCTCGGCGCCGGCACGAAGCGCAGATCGAGATCGCCAGCCTTCGCCGCGAACGCGCAGAGCGTTTTCACGGACACTGTGAACGCTGGCGGTGAATCGAATACGGCGGCCATGAGGCTGATGAATGGGGCGGACGAAGCACTGGATGAACATACACATGTTAGCGGCGCCGGAGATAAGACAAACTCGGAAAGGCCAAGCGAATTCCACCAGCCCAAGGAAACAAAGATGTCCGCCGCCATGTTTGCCGCCCTGGGCTTCACCGTGGCACTGCTCGTGACCACGGCCTACTTCATCATGGGCTCCATCCCGCTCCTGATCCTGAAGCACGACAGTCCGCTCGATGCCCGTTTCGTGCGCGGGTTCTTCAATATCTACTACGTGGCGGCCTTCGTGAGTGCCGCCGCAACGGCCGTCAGCTATGCGCTCGCGGGCCGCTTCGGCGTTGCCTTGGGTGCAGCAGCGCTGGCATTGCTTGCCATGGTCTTGCGCAAGAAGGTCATTCCCAGGATGGACTCACTCGGCGCGGAGATCGAGTCGAACTACATGGATGCCATCCCGGGCTTTCGCCGGACTCACATCACGGCCATCCTGATCAATGTCGGCCAGCTCGCGCTGATTGTCTGGAGTCTCATCGCCTTCGGCCGATAGCCTGGAGCGAAAGGGCGGTCGCGCCGGTCACCAGATCGAAACCACGGCCAGCGCCACCGAAGCCGCCGCCATCGCCCCCGTGGCGAGCCACCCGAGCACCTTCCATTTTCGCGGCAGCACCATCTCGCTCATCACCTTGGGACTCGAAGCCGCGATCATCACGGCCGCCATCACAGGCACGGAGATGACGGCGTTGATTACCGCGGCCCAGTAGAGCGCGGAGATCGGGTTGACGCCGGATAGGCTGAACGCAACGCCGACGGCCATGGCCGCGGCGAGGATGCCGTAGAAGCTGCGGCCTTGCGCCAGCGTCAGGTCCAGGCCTTTGCGCACGTGGAAATAGCTCGCCACGGCTTCTGCCGCCGAGCCTGCGAGCACGGGCAGCGCCAGCATTCCGGTTCCGATGATGCCGACGGCGAACAGCAAGAACGCGGCATCGCCGGCCACCGGGCGCAGCGCAGCGGCGGCCTGCGCAGTGGATTCGATCTGCGTCTGGCCGGTCGCATGCAAAGTCGCGGCCGCCGCCGTGATCACGAAGAATGCAATGAGGTTCGAGAAGCCCATGCCCACGGCGGTGTCGATACGCAGGCGCCGCAATTGACGCCGCGCCTGCTCCGGGGCAACGCGCAGCGGCTGATCTGCCGGGACGCGCTTGATGTCCTGCACTTCCTGCGAGGCTTGCCAGAAGAAGAGGTAAGGGCTGATGCTGGTCCCGAGAATGGCGACGACGGTCGTCACGTACTCGCGGCCCCAGTGGAAGGAGGGTGCGAAAACGCCTCTCATCGCAGCACCCCAGTCCACGTCGACCACGAACACGACGCCCACATACGCGAAGAGCGACAACGTGAGCCACTTGAGCACACGCACATAGCGGTCGTAGGTCATGAAGACCTGAAGCAGCAGCGACAGGACCGCAAAGCCCCCCGCGTACCAGGCCGCCGGCCCGTGCAGGACCATTGCGGCCGAGGTGCCCATGGCGCTCAGGTCGGCGCCCAGATTGATCACATTGGCGGTCAGCAGCAGCAACACCAGCGAGGCGACCATCCAGCGCGGACAGAAGCGCGCGAATGTCTCGGTCAGGTTCTTGCCAGTGACGCGCCCGATGCGCGCGCTTGCAAGCTGGATCCCCATCATCAGCGGAAACGTGATCAGCAAGGTCCAGCCGAGGCCGTAGCCGAACTGCGCGCCAGCCTGCGAGAAGGTGGCGATGCCGCTGGGATCGTCGTCCGCTGCGCCCGTGATCAGCCCGGGGCCGAGCTTGGACCACCAGCGCTTGCCGGTCGGCGCCAGGTCGGCGGTCGCAAGATTGGATGGGGTGCTCATGAGGATCGAGGATTCCGAGAGTCGCAGCCGCCGACATTGGCGTGAGGTCTTCCCGGCGCGAATAGGTGCCCGCCCTGGCGTGCTGTGGGACGTCGTCGACTTCTGCGCAGGGGACGCGGTCTTGGATGACAAGGCGGGCCTCCAGGCGTCCCTACGTTGAGGCCATTCTTTGCAGGAGCACTCATCCATGACCTCGAACCAGGACCCCTCGAATTCGGACGCGGAGAACGGCGACGTCGCCGTCCAGCACCGCAAAGTGCAGCGCGAGCAGGACGCCAAGGACCGTGCGACCGAATCCGCCTCGGAAGGCAAAGGGCCGGTGCAAGCCGGCCATGTGCCAGAGCCCGAGAACCCCATGCCCGCCCAACACCTCGACAAGCCCGGCCTGGAGGCAGAGATGGACCTTCAGCCGCGATTCAAGGCGAGCGGCTATCTCGGCAGCGGCAAGCTCAACGGAATGGTCGCACTGGTCACCGGCGGCGACTCGGGCATTGGCCGCGCGGTGGCGTTGCTCTATGCGCGGGAGGGCGCTGACGTGGCCATCGTCTACCTGAAGGACGAGCAGGTCGACGCCGACGAGACGCGCCGCTGCGTCGAAGCCGAAGGCCGCCACTGCGTGTTGATTCCTGGCGACGTCCGCGATCCACAGTTCTGCGAGCTGGCGGTCAAGCAAACGCTGGAGGCCTTCGGCAAGCTCGACATCCTCGTCAACAATGCGGCGTTCCAGCTCCACGCATCCTCGATCGAAGACATCACGGACGAGCGCCTGGACCTCACCCTGCGCACGAACGTGTTCGGCTATTTCCAGATGGCACGCGCGGCGGTTCCGCACCTGCCCAAAGGGGGTTCGATCATCAACACCGGATCCGTGACCGGCTTCGAGGGAAGCGCGCACTTGATCGACTACTCGACGACCAAGGGCGCCATCCACGCATTCACGAAGTCGTTGGCGAGCAACCTGCTGGACAAGGGCATTCGCGTCAACGCAGTGGCGCCCGGCCCGGTGTGGACGCCGCTGAATCCCGCGGACAGCTCGGCCGACCAGGTCAAGGATTTCGGCAAGAACACCGACATGAAGCGCCCGGCCCAGCCTGAAGAGCTGTCGCCGGCCTATGTGTTCCTCGCTGCGCCGTCGTGCGCAAGCTACATCACGGGAATCGTCCTGCCGATCACGGGCAGCATCGGCGCGTTGTAGTGCGGCTGCGGAGGTACGGGGACGAAATCGTAGACTGCGGGCATCCGTACACACTCCGCACACTCCGCAAGACCGTCCAATGAAAGTCACAGCCAACACCGTCGTCACCCTTCGCTACAAAGTCTCCGATGCCGCCACCCAGAAACTCGTGGACGAAGGTCGCGAGCCCATGGTCTATTTGCACGGTGGCTACGACAACACCTTCCCGAAGATCGAAGCTGCGCTGGAAGGCAAAGAGCCCGGCTTCCAGGCCACGCTCAACCTGCAGCCCGACGATGCTTTTGGAGCGCGTGATGAATCATTGGTGCGAACCATTCCCAAAAGCGAGTTCCCGCCCGGCGTGAAGGTGGGGGGCCAACTCGAAGGGCGCAACGACAAGGGCGAGCCCCAGGTCTTCAGCGTGATGAAGATCAAGGGGCCGCAGGTGATCCTCGATGGCAATCACCCGCTCGCAGGCAAGTCGCTCAAGTTCAGCCTGACGGTGACCGATGTTCGCGCAGCGACCGAAGAAGAGATCACGCATCGTCATGCGCATGGCGAGCACGGGCACCATCACTGACGTCAGCGGGCATTCAGGCTTGCTGAGGCACATTCGGCGCCATGCCATTCCCCTCCCGAAGAAGCAAACGTCTGAAGACCCTCAAGAGCGCAAAGCCGTTGTCCGCAGCACTCATCCTGCAGCATGCCGCCTCCGCGGCGGTTGCCGTGGCACTGCTTGCCGCGGCGCATTCCATCAACATGATGATGGTTCACTGACAGGGCCGACCGGGCCACTGTTGCGCTCGTCGCTCGACTGCGTTGCGCGCGCCGGCCTTCTGCAGCGGCCCAATGGCCTCATATTCCGCTGATCGCCCGAGTCGCATCGACCGGGGAACTCAAAGGAATCGAGCGCCATGACCACTGCCAGCCCCATCGTCCAGATCAAAGCCCTCGGGTTTCCGTGGGAGACGATCGACCCGTTCCTCTTCTGCGTCTATCACGACGATGCCTATCCGCGCGCGAATGCGCAGATGGGCCCCGACACTGTGTTGGCCGGCCGCAACCTGGGGCAGGACTTCAGCCGCAAGGACGGCTGGAGCATGTATCACGGCACGACGGTTCCCGGCTTCCCGGGACATCCACACCGCGGCTTCGAAACCGTGACGATCGTGCGCAAGGGCCTGATCGATCATTCGGATTCGCTCGGCGCAACGGCCCGCTTCGGCGGCGGCGACGTGCAATGGCTTGCCGCAGGCAAGGGCATCGTGCATTCGGAGATGTTCCCCCTGCTAGACACGACCGCACCCAACCCGTTGGAGCTGTTCCAGATCTGGCTCAACCTGCCCGCTGCCAGCAAGATGGCCGAGCCGCACTTCACGATGTTCTGGTCCGAGGAGATTCCCAGCTTCACGGCAACTGACGCCGATGGCCTGAAGACTGAGATCGCCAGCATCGCGGGGCGGATCGGTCCCGTCGCCGGGCAACCCGGCGAGGGCAGCCCGCTCGCGCCTCCGCCGGACTCGTGGGCATCGAAGCCGGAGGCTGATCTCGCCATCTGGACGATCCGCATGGAGCCCGGCGCGCGCTGGACACTGCCGGCAGCGGCGGGTGAAGGCACGCGCCGCAGTCTCTACTTTTTCAAGGGCCGCTCGGTGTCGATCGCCGGTCAGAACGTCGACAGCCATGCGGCCATCGAACTGCGCGCTGATGCTGCCGTGGATCTGCTCAACGGCGACGCGCCGAGCGAATTCCTGGTGCTGCAGGGCAGGCCTATCGGCGAGCCTGTCGCGCAGTACGGCCCGTTCGTCATGAACACGCAGGCCGAAATCGCGCAGGCGATGTCGGACTATCGCCGCACGCAGTTCGGCGGTTGGCCGTGGCCTGACGACGCGCCGGTGCATGGGCGCGACCCTTCGCGCTTTGCGCGGCACCCCGGCGGCCGGGAAGAACGGCCGCTGGACCGCGCGGAGAGCTGAGCGCCTTCAGCGCCCTCAATTCCCTCGCTGCAAGGCCATCTCACGGATCAACGCCCACACGCGCTGAGCCAGCGGGGCTGGCGCTCGATTCCGGCGGTGCACGAGCATGATCGCGCGCTTCACCTTGGGCAGCAGCGGCCGCACGGCCAGCGTCCGCAACCCCATGGGCGGCATCGCGAGCGCCGGCATCACGCTGATGCCGATTCCCTGCTCGACCATCCGGAAAGCCGTGGTGGGATGACCCACCTGCTGCCGGACATCGCAGCGCACGCCATGCGAGGCGAGGGCCTGATCGATCAGGCGCCGGCTGCCTGAGGCATGGTCGAGCAACACAAGCGGCTCGCCTTCGAGCATCGACCAGCGCACCGACGTCTTCGCCGAAAGGCGGTGGGTCGGGGGCATGACGAGGCAGAAGGGGTCTTCGAGAATCGCCTCGCAATGCAGGTCGTCCGCCGCCGTCGGCTCGACCACTACGCCGAAGTCGACCTCGCCGGCGCGCACGCTGTCGAGCACGTCCTGCTGAATTCGGTCGAGCAAAACGAGTTCAATGTCGGGATCGCGCCGCGCGCACTCGGCGATGCAAGCCGGCATTAGGTTCGCGGACAACGTCGGACTGCTCGCGACCCTGACCTTTCCGCGTCTGGCACCGGCCATGCCATGCACTTCCGCCAGTGTCTGGTCGAGCTCATCGAGCACCCGATCGAGCCGCAGCGCCAAGGACTGGCCGGCTTCGGTCAGCACGACCTCGCGCGTGGTGCGATCGAGCAGCTTCAGGCCGAGCTGCGCCTCGAGCTCAACGATGGAGCGGCTGACCGCCGGTTGCGTGAGCCCGACCTGATCGCCCGCACGGCTGAAGTTGCGCCCCTCGGCAACCGCCTGGAAAACGCGGAGCTGTCGAAGCGTGACATTCATGCGGTGCAATCATATATCTATCAAATAAATCCATTTCACTTTTGAATGTGGAAAGCGTCCAATCTCGCCCCATGGCACGTTCACGCTACCTCCCCGACAACTTCACCCTGGCGCTGGTCGCCGTCGTCACGCTCGCCAGCCTTTGGCCCGCCAGCGGGGGGGCGGCGCATTTCTTCGAACGGCTCACTACCGTCGCGATCGGGCTGCTGTTCTTTTTGCACGGCGCCAAGCTCTCGCGCGAAGCGATCCTCGGAGGCATCACGCACTGGCGCCTGCACGTGCTGGTGTTCGCAGCCACCTTCGTCATGTTCCCGCTGCTGGGATTGGCTCTCAAGCCGGTACTGACGCCGCTGGTCACCCCGGAGCTCTATACGGGCGTGCTCTTTCTTTGCGTATTGCCCGCCACCGTGCAGTCGGCAATCGCCTTTACCTCGATGGCGCGCGGCAACATCCCGGCCGCCGTTTGCAGCGCATCGGCATCGACGCTGCTCGGGGTCTTCGTGACACCGATCCTGGTCAACCTGATCGTCGTGCCGCACAACGGCTCCGGCGCTTCGCTAGACGCCATCGGGCGCATCCTGCTGCAACTGATGGTGCCTTTCGTCGCCGGGCACCTGCTGCGGCCATGGATCGGCGCCTGGATCAAGCATCGTGCATCAGTGCTCACGCTGGTCGACCGCGGCTCCATCCTTCTGGTCGTCTACACCGCGTTCAGTGCGGCCGTGATCGAGGGCCTGTGGAAGCAAGTGCCGATGAGCGCGCTGGCAGGACTGCTGGTGGTCTGCGCCGTGTTGTTGGCTCTGGCGCTCTGTATCACCACCTGGGCGGCCCGCACCCTCGGTTTCGACAAGGCCGATGAGATCACGATCGTGTTCTGCGGCTCCAAGAAGAGCCTGGCGAGCGGCATCCCGATGGCGAAGGTGCTCTTCGCCTCACATGCAGTCGGCGCCATCGTGCTGCCGCTGATGCTTTTCCACCAGATGCAGCTGATGGTCTGCGCTGTGCTGGCACAACGCTATGCCCGCCGGCAGGAAGCGGTCAAAGCAGCCCCAGCCAAGACGGCCTGAACACCGCCGGCCGCGGGTGCGAATCAACGGGGAGCGTCGCCCTTGCGGTACTCCGCTGTCAGCTCGTCCAGGCGCGTCTTCAGGTCCGCATCCAGCTTGTAATCCGCGGCGGCGAGCGTCGCATCCAGTTGTTCCGGCCGGCTGGCACCCAGCAGCGGCGCCGTGATCAGCGGATTGGCCATCACCCATGACACAGCAAGCGTCGCGAGCGGCACGCCGGCTTCATCGGCCAGCTTGTGCAATTGCGCTACCGTGGCAAAGCTGCGCTCGTTCCAGTAGCGATCCTGGTACATCGAGCCGGCGGTTCCGAGCGTGAAGCGCGTGTTGTCTTCCGGTTTGGCGCCGGACTTGTACTTGCCCGTCAGCAGGCCGCCTGCCAATGGGTTGTACGGGATCACGCCCAAGCCTTCCTCGCCCGCCAGCGGGAGCAGTTCGCGCTCGATTTCGCGGAACAGCAAGCTGTAGCGCGGTTGCACCGACACCAGCTTCGTGAGCTTGTGCAGTTCACTGCGTCCGATGGCTCGGGCAAGCCGGTATGCCAGGAAGTTGGAAACCCCGATGTAGCGTGCTCGGCCCGAGCGCACGATCACGTCCAGCGCCTCCAGGCTTTCGTCGATCGGCGTCTCGCGGTCGTCCGAGTGCAATTGGTAAAGGTCAACATGATCCGTTTGCAGGCGCTTGAGCGATGCATCGATGGCATCGAGCAGGTGCTTGCGCGATGCGCCTTGGTCCCAACTGTTCGGCCCGACCTTGCCGCAGGCTTTGGTCGCGATGATGAACTGGCTGCGTCCGCCGGCGCCCTTTGCGTGCAGCCAGCGGCCGATGATTTCTTCGGTGCGCCCGGTGGTCTCGACGGTGCCGCCGAGCGGGTACACATCGGCCGTGTCAAGAAAGTTGATGCCGCCTTCCGTCGCATGGTCGAGGATGCGGTGCGACACGGCTTCGTCGGTCTGCAGGCCGAAAGTCATGGTGCCGAGCGCGAGGCGCGACACGGTCAGGCCGGTGCGGCCAAGGCGGGTGGTGGGGATGCTCATGGAAAGACTCCGATCGCTGGGCTGATGGAATCATAGTCAAGCAGCCTGCGCTGCCATCTCAAGGAACCGCACGGAAAGATCGGACGTCAGCGCGCGCGTCACGGCTTGAGCTTCCGACGATGGCAACGTAATCAGCAGCTCGACCTGGCCAGCCACATTGGTGCCCAAGGGAACTCCGTCCCGGAAAGCCACGCGCGCGCCCGAGACGCGCGGCACCTTCGGCCCTGGCAAGACCGTGCCGAGCAGATTGGCAGGATCGGTCGCGGCGAGGCAAACCAGTGCGCCGTCCAGCGACTGGCGCCGCACTTGCCGCATCAGGCCGATGGCCTCGGGCAGCGCGAACTGTTCGCCGGCAACGCCGGCGATGAAGCGGCCTCCACGAATCTCTCCGCGCGCTTCGAGGCGGCGATAGCAGCGCACGAGATCACGCCACGGCGGAAGCCAAGACGCTTCGCGCTCCAGCACGCGCCAGCACACCACCCCGTAGCGGCGCAACAGGATGCGCGCGACCTGCTCGATGGCGTCCGGCGATGTGGAGGCGGCCGCGCCACCAGAGTCCGCCGCGCGTTGCCGCACCAGCGACCATCGACCTGCGTCCTCGATGCCGAACAGCGACGTGCGGCGGCGATGACGCGCATGCGTCGACGAGCGCTTGGATGGCGGTATGAGCAACGCGCGCAACCCCGCAAAGCTGTCGCAATGCGCGCGACCGCGTACGACCAGTTCGCTCAATGCGTCTTCGAGTTCCGTGCCCAGCAGATGCGTGCCTTGGACGATTTCATCGAAGAAGGACGCGCCGCGCTCGGCGAGGAACGCCGCCACCCGCTGCGCGCGCGAGCCCAGCGCCGCATCGTCGACTGGCGCCGGTGCAAGGCCCGCCCAAAGAGAAGCCGTCTTGCGCGGCAGCAACAGCACGGGGGTTGCCCGCAGCGATGCGCCGCCGCCACCGGGCCGGCCATCCGCGGCGGGCGGACGCAGTCGCGTCCACAGCGTGCGCCCGGAAGTGCACAGGTCGTCGAGCCATGCAGCCGCGTAGTCCTTGACCCGCGCCGGCAGCAGCTCGGCCTCCCAACTGGCCGCCGGCGCCTCGTAGCCTTCGAGCTGCGTCAGGATGCCCGCCAATGCGTCGGGCCCGCTGACGCGGCTGGCGGGACCGACGTGCTGCCATTCAAAGAGGAAGCGCGCGAAGTCCCGCGGTTCGACAGGTTCGATCTCGCGCCGCAAACGCTTCAAGGTGTAGCGATGGATGCGCGCGAGCAGATGCCGCTCGCACCACTCGATCGATTCGGCCCCGGGCGTGAACCGGCCTTGGAGCACGTAGCCTTCGGCCTCCAAGGCAGACAGGGCTGCATCGACGGCGCCGCGCGGCAATTGCAACTGCGCTGCCAAATCGTCAGCATGCATCGGTCCGAGCGCCGTCAGGCGCGAACGCAGCAACTCGCGCAACGCCTCTTCGGAACTGCCGTGCGCGTGCGCGTACTCGGCGGGCGACTCGATCGCCGGGTGCAGCGCGGCATTGGGGTACAGCACCCCGACCTGCGCAAGACGCTCCGCCACGACCCACAGACCCGCGCCGGATTGCGCGCCTGCAGGCACCAACCGCGTGGCGCGTCCGACTTGCGCGAGTGCTTGCAGCCAAGTCGGCCACTCGGCGTTCGCCGATGCTTCCGCGTCTGTCGCAATGCCCAGGCCGCTCAACGCCTCATGCATCTCGTCGATGCCACGCACAGTGGGCCAGGCTTCTTCACGAACACTGTCGATGGCGTCGTGATCGAGCTGACCCATATCGTCCGCGCTTTCGGGATCGACATAGCGGCGACTCTGCACAGCCTGCGTGCGGCGTTCCTCGATGGGGGCGTCATCGAGGAATGCGTAGGGCCGCGCATTCAGCGCCTCAGCGGCAAGCGGCGAGGGCGCGGGAAGATCGCGCGCCACCACTTCGACTTCGCCCGATTCCATACGACTAAGCAACCGGAGCCAGCCCTCGGCATCCATCGCGTCATAGAGGCAGTCCTGCAGGGTCTGCGCGACCAGCGGATGGTCCGGGATCTCTCGCGCACCGGCGAGGTTTTCGGCGCAGGCCAGTTGGTCCGGAAACACGGAGGCAAGAAGATCCTCCGACTTCATGCGTTGCAACTGCGGCGCCACCTTGCGCCCGCCGACGAAGCGCGGCAGCGCTAGCGCCGTGGTGGCATTCCACCGCCAGCGCGCGCCAAAGAGCGGCGCATCCAGCAGCGCCTGCACCAGGACGTCGAGTGCCGATGCCGAATGCAGATAACGCGCAACCTCATCCAGCGCAAAGCTGTGGCTGGTCGCCAGCGACAGCACGATGCCATCCTCGGTCGCTGCGGCCTGCAATTCGAAATTGAACTTGCGGCAGAAGCGCTTGCGCAGCGCAAGTCCCCAGGCGCGGTTGATTCGGCTTCCGTGAGGCGAGTGAATCACCAGCTGCATGCCACCGGATTCGTCGAAGAAGCGCTCCATCACGATGCGCTCCTGCGTCGGCAATGCGCCCAGCGCCCGTTCAGCGCGCGCAAGGTAGTCGACGATCTGTCGCGCAGAGGCGGCATCGATGCCTGTCGTGCGAACGAGCCACTCCTGGGCCGCATCGACGCCGCGCGCCGCGAGCACCTCGGCGATTTCGCCGCGCAGCCGCGACACACCGAATGAGAGCTCATCCGTCCGCCCCGGCGCTTCGCCCAGCCAGAACGGGATATTCGGCGCGGCACCATGTGCATCCTCGACCCGGATCCGGCCGGGTTCGACGCGCAGGATTCGATAGCTCGCGTTGCCAAGCTGGAAGACGTCGCCCGCCAGGCTCTCGACCGCGAAGTCCTCATTGACCGTGCCGATCTTGTGCGCCTGCGGTTCCAGCATCACCGTGTAGTCGCCCGTCTCCGGAATGGTTCCGCCGGACGTCAGCGCAGTCAGGCGTGCACCCTTGCGCTGCCGCAGGCGATGATGAACGGCATCGCGATGCACATAGCTCGCGCGATGCCCCTGCCGTGTGGTGAAGCCTTCCGCCAGCATGCGGACCACCGACACATAGGCCTCACGCGTCAACTGTGCATAGGGCCACGCGCGACGGACGAGCGCGAAGAGTTCGTCTTCGTCCCATTCGCGGCTCGCGGTCTCGGCGACGATTTGCTGTGCCAGGACATCGAGGGGCGCCGGCAGCACGTGCAGCGCGTCCAGTTCGCCGCGGCGCACGCAGTCCAGCAGCGCCGCGCATTCGACCAGTTCATCGCACGATTGCGGAAAGAGCCGCGCCTTCGGCACACCGCCCACCGCATGGCCTGAGCGCCCTGCGCGCTGAAGGAAGGTGGCGATGGATCGCGGCGAACCCAGTTGGCAGACGAGATCGACATCGCCGATGTCCAGGCCGAGCTCTAGCGAGGCCGTGGCGACCAGCACCTTCAGGTCGCCGCGCTTCAGGCGCTGTTCGGCGTCCAGGCGCGTTTCCTTCGACAGGCTGCCATGGTGCGCGGCCACCACTTCCTTGCCCAGAATCTCCCCGAGGTGCCGCGCTGCGCGTTCGGCCATGCGGCGCGTGTTGACGAAGACCAGCGTCGTGCGATGCGCATGGACCAGCGCCGCGACCCGCGCATAGACCTGCTCCCATTGCTCGTTCGACATCACCGCTGCAAGCGGAGTAGGCGGGAGTTCCAGCGCCAGATCGCGCTGCTTGGCATAGCCGATGTCGACGATCTCGCAATCTGCCACGCCGTCCTTCACCGCGCCCGCACCGACGAGAAAGCGCGCAATCTCGTCGATCGGCTTCTGCGTCGCCGAGACGCCGATGCGCGTCAGCGGGCGTTCGCAGATCGCCTGCAGCCGTTCGAGCGACAGCGCCAGGTGGCTGCCGCGCTTGCTGGAGACCACCGCATGGATCTCATCGACGATCACCGTGCGAACGGTCGACAGCATCTTGCGGCCCGATGCCGATCCCAGCAGCACGTACAGCGACTCGGGCGTGCTGACCAGGATGTGCGGGGGCTTGCGGAGGCTCTCCTGACGCTCCTTAGCAGGCGTGTCGCCCGTACGGACCGCGGTGCGAATCTCGACGTCCGGCAACCCGAGGTTGGAGAGCTCGCGGCGGATGCCGGCGAGTGGCGCTTTCAGGTTGAGGCCGATGTCGTTGGATAGTGCCTTGAGCGGCGAAACATAGAGCACGACCGTTTCGTCGACCAGCCCCCCGGCATCGAGACCCTGCCGCACAAGCGCATCGAGTGCCGCGAGAAAAGCCGTCAGCGTCTTCCCCGAGCCTGTGGGTGCCGCGATCAGCGTGTGGCGGCCTGCGGCGATCGCCGGCCATGCAGCGGACTGGGCGTCCGTCGGGGCGGGGAATGTCGCGCGAAACCAGTTGGCGACGGCGGGGTGGAAGTCGTGGATCACCGAACGGAGTCAGATCAGGTCTGCGAGGCGGATATCAAGGCACCGCCTCCAGACTGGCACGATCACCGAACCGGCGCAAGTCCAAGGCGAGTGATCGGCGTTTGACGACAGGCGCCGATGGGGGTACGGTTGCCGCCGGCCTGCACGCGGGGGCCGGATCGAAGGAGACAAAGCGATGACGGATCTGTCCACTCACCCGACACAGATCGCCGGCGCCTGGCTGGCCGATTTCAGCTCCGCGCTCGAAAAACAGGACATCGACGCCGCGGTGGCGCTGTTCGAGCCTGATTCGTACTGGCGCGATCTCGTCGCTTTCACCTGGAACATTCGCACGCAAGAAGGCGCCGAGGCCATCCGCCAGATGCTGAAGGCGCGACTGGCCGACACGAAGCCCGTGGGCTTCGCCGTCGAAGGCGACGCGACAGAGGCCGACGGTGTGGTCGACGCGTGGTTCACCTTCGAGACCGCTGTGGCGCGCGGGCGCGGCCATCTGCGATTGCGCAATGGCAAGGCCTGGACGCTGCTGACGACCATGACCGAGCTCAAGGGCTTCGAGGAGCCCAAGGGCGAGCGCCGCATCAAGGGTGCCGAGCATGGGGCGAATCCGCAGCGCAAAAACTGGCAGGAGCGGCGCGACGAAGAATCGAAGACCCTCGGCTATTCGGAGCAGCCATATGTCGTGATCATCGGCGGCGGCCAGGGCGGCATCGCGCTCGGCGCGCGCCTGCGGCGCATGGGTGTGCCGACCATCATCGTCGAGAAGAACGCGCGGCCCGGCGATTCCTGGCGCAAGCGCTACAAGAGCCTGTGCCTGCACGACCCGGTCTGGTATGACCACCTGCCGTATCTGCCATTTCCGGAGCACTGGCCGGTCTTCTCGCCGAAGGACAAGATCGGCGACTGGCTCGAGATGTACACCAAGGTGATGGAGCTCAACTACTGGAGCTCCACGACGGCAAGGAAGGCGCGCTTCGACGAAGAGAAGAACGAGTGGGAAGTGACGGTCGAGCGCGACGGCAAGGAAATCACGTTGCGACCCAAGCAACTGGTGTTCGCGCTCGGCGTATCGGGCTATCCCAACGTGCCGAAGATCCCCGGCGCGGAAACCTTCGAGGGCGAACAGCACCACTCCAGCGCTCATCCGGGCCCTGAAGCCTGGCGCGGCAAGAGGTGCGTGGTGCTCGGGTCGAACAACTCGGCGCACGACATCTGCGCCGCGCTGTGGGAAAACGGCGCCGACGTCACGATGATCCAGCGCAGTTCGACGCATATCGCGCCATCCGATTCGCTGATGGAACTGGGGCTCGGCGCCCTGTATTCAGAGGCCGCCCTGAAGGCTGGTGTCACTACCGACAAGGCCGATCTGATCTTCGCGTCCATCCCCTACAAGATCCTGGCGCCGATGCAGGTGCCGATCTACGAAGAGATGAAGAAGCGGGATGCGGACCTGTACGCGCGCCTTGAAAAGGCCGGCTTCATGCTGGACTTCGGCCCCGACGGCTCCGGCCTTTTCATGAAGTACCTGCGGCGCGGTTCCGGCTACTACATCGACGTCGGCGCATCCGAGCTCGTCGCCAACGGCAGCATCAAGCTCAGAAGCGGCGTCACCATCGAGCGCATCAATCCGCGCTCCGTCACGCTCAGCGACGGCACCGAACTGCCGGCGGACCTCATCGTTTACGCAACTGGCTACGGTTCCATGAATAGCTGGCTCGCCGACCTGATCTCGCCCGAGATCGCCGACAAGGTCGGCAAAGTCTGGGGCCTCGGCTCCGACACTGCCAAGGACCCCGGCCCGTGGGAAGGCGAACTCCGCAACATGTGGAAGCCCACCCAAGTCCCGCAACTCTGGATCCACGGCGGCAACCTCCACCAGTCGCGCCACTATTCCCAGTTCCTTGCCCTGCAACTCAAAGCCCGCATGGAAGGACTCCCCACCCGCGTCTACGAGCTGGCCCCCACCCACCACACCCGATAAAGCCGCCCCAAAACGGGCGCGCCAGTTCCAGAAACACCGCGGAACCGGCTAAGCCGGCCCGCCGGTGTTGCCCCCGGCAGGGGGAAGGCGGCGACACGAAGTGCGCAAGCCTGGGGGCGAATCACATCAACGGTCCCCGTTCACTCATCAGCCGCATGGCCTCGTCGGCAACCGACTCTTGATCGACCGCGAGGAAGCGCATCCAGTAACCGGCGATATCGATGTTGTCGCCGTTTGCCAGAAGTTGCACATGGATACGCCTGCCATTCACGAAAGTGCCGTTCTTGCTGCCCAGATCGCGAATGGTGATCAGCGGCCCCTCCGTCCTCAGCGCCGCATGAAACCGGCTCACGCGCATGGATGCGAGCACGACATGGTTGCGCTCGGCCCGACCGATGGCCAGAACGGGCTCGGCAACGGGGACCTGCGTGGTCTCGCCCTTGGGTGTCATCAGGATCAGCAGTGCCATCTGCGCGCGCTCCCGGGAGGTTTGCACAGTAGCGTTGCGACATTCGAAGTACAACGCTTGCGCCGTTACAACTCGGAGTGCGTCAGACCCGATGAGCCGACCGTTGAAGTGCGCGGCTGGCGAAAAGCGCCCCCTACACTCCGCGCTCGAGCAGGCCTGAAGATGGTCTTTGAATGCGCATTCGCTTAAGAAGAATCAGGCGCTTTCTCTCCATATCAAGCTAATTCGATGCATCCTGAAGAACCTTCGAGCTTTCCGCACGCCGAGGCTTTGAAAACCCTCGCGCGTGACCCCTCGTGAAAAGGGAGGCGCACCCGTCAAATCCTCGCACCCGCCGCCTTTTGACCGTACAGGCTCTTGCAGGCCTCGCCCAATGGATGGACGTTTTCCTTATTTTTTCTGTCCCTGCTTTTCTGTGGAAATCCAGCCCGGGCGAGATGGCGCTTCTTGCGGCTCTTTTCGGAATCCCGACTTTGGTTTTAGGGCCGATCATGGGCTCCTTTTTAGATCGCGCCGACGCTCGAAGGGTTATCTATGTCGGCATCCTGACGCGATCAATATTGACGGGTGCGATCGCCTTTGCGCCCAATTATGGATCTTTTGCCGTTCTGGTTTTCCTCAAGGGCTTCGCGAATGTTTGCTACTGGCCGGCAGCGGCTATCGTCACCAACCGCATTCTAGGAAGCGCCGATCGCGTCAAATATTACAGCGGCCTTAGCGTGTTCGATCAGGGCGCCAAGATCATTACGCCGCTCGTTGCGGGCGTGCTTACGATGATTTTTGCATCACAGATGATTTTTATTTTCTCTGCATGCATGACGATAGTCGGCGCAATACTATTACCGAAGCTGTTGAGCAGCGCGAGTCTTGACTGGAGCTCGCCGGAATCCAAAGAGCGGGGCCCAAAAGGAAATGCAATGGGGTTTCGTCAGTTTTTCTTTCTTCCTCGCAATTTGATTGTCACCATCGCGCTGGGGGTTGGCATGTCGTTGGCACTGGCAGTTTACGATCCTCACCTGGCTCGTTTTCTTTCCGGTTCCGGCTTTGATGCTCGCGCCTTTTCGATCGTAGTGTCTGCCACAGGTGCGGGCGCTGTGATCGGTGCGATATTGGTTCGCTTTGTCTTTTCGAGGGCGGCCCCAGTGGCGCTGATGCAAAGCGGTATCGCGGCGTTTACTATTGCAGTAACTGGCGCTGCTGTCGTGTCGACCTTTTACATGGACTCGGCAACGATATCTGTCTTTGTATTGATCTGGCTCCTCAACGGCCTCGGCTACGAGTTGTTCCTGATCGGCAATGGAGTTAATTTGCAGAATACATGTCCCTTGCCAATGCTCGGGCGGATTAGCACATCCGCGCGCAGCTTGCAGATGCTGGTTGTGGTGAGTGGGCCAGCCCTCGGGGCGTGGCCTATAAATGCTCAGAGCCGATCTGCGCCCTTTGTCGTTGGAGCGGCAATTGCCTGGTTGCTGCTCGGGTTTTCTTTGTGCCGGCTAAGGGCAAATTTTTCACCCGGCTTCACCAAGACTGCTCAGTGAGTTCGCTCCGCGCGCTTGGCGACTCTCACTGGAGAAGTGAACAGGTCGTCAGTTGGCGCGACGCTACAGCCCCTTTTCAACCATATCCACAACCCGCCGGCCCAGCGCCTCGATTTGCGCCGGCGGCATGCCTCTCAGAGGTCCATCGATGACGAGCAGCGCGAATCCGTGCACGGCCGACCAAGCCAGGAATTCCGCGCCCGGGCGGCTTTCGGGCGCCATGGCGCCGGCGGCGACCAAGCGGTCCAGCGCGGCGCCAAGGAGTTCGAATGGATTCAAGCCGCTTTGGCCGCTTTTGGCTTCGGCGGGCTGGTCATTCACATCGACAGGCGTTGCAAAGGCCATTCGGAACAAGCCGGTCTCCGCCTGCGCGAAGCGCAGATAGCCGGTGCCGACCGCGCGGAGGCTCGCGCGGGCGAATTCCGCAGCATCCGGCGCAGGCGGGAGGGTCGCAAATTCAGCCTCCATCGCGCGCGCCACCGCGGACAGGGCCGCGGCCCGCACCGCTTGCAGCAGGGCCTGCCGATTTGTGAAGTGCCGATACGCCGCATTGGGGGCCACGCCTGCGCGGCGCGTCGCCTCGCGCAATACCACCGCTTCCGGGCCGCCGGCTCGCGCGAGTTCGATGCCCGCGTCGAGAAGCGCACGCCGAAGATCTCCGTGCCGATAGGTACTGCGTGCGGCAGGAGCCAGGGCAGCAGATGGGGTCATCGAGCGTTTCATGTGGACAGCGTTCATTGTGTTTGCTATTGTCTTGTGGACGTTGTACACAAAGCAAGTCACGTCGCTGCGGGTGCATCCGCACCCCGCCTCCAATCGCCCATCCGTGCATTCACCCACAGGAGAACCTCATGCAAGTTCAGCCCTATCTGATGTTTGATGGCCGCTGCGAAGAAGCGCTCGAGTTCTATCGCAAGGCGGTTGGCGCGCAGATCACCTCGCTGATGCGCTTCAAGGAGATGCCGGAACCCAATGCTGCAGAGATGTGCCCGCCCGGTTCGGCGGAGAAGGTGATGCACTCAAGCTTCACGATCGGCAAGACAACGCTCATGGCGTCAGACGGCAATAGCACCGGCAAGCCAGTGTTTCAAGGGGTCTCGCTGTCGCTGATCGTGGACGACGAGGCGCAAGCCAATCGCTTGTTCACCGCACTGGGGGATGGCGGCCAAGTGCAGATGCCACTTGGCAAGACCTTTTTCTCCCCGGCCTTCGGCATGGTGGCGGACCAGTTCGGCGTTTCCTGGATGGTGGTGGTGATGCAAGAAGGTTGAGCGGACCCGCAATCGTCAGGCGCTCCGGCTTCTGCCAGCGCGGGTGATCTGAAGCACATGGGAGATCACGGCGTTGGCCCTGTTGACGCCCAGCGACGCATGGAAGCGCATCAGCAAATCCCTGCGGACGGCGGACTCGAAGCCTTGCGGATCGAGTGAGTGTTCAGCCATCGCGTCATCCACGAGGCGGCTGACGGCGAGCGCGTGGTCGATATAGCCGCGGCGCGCCGATGCATCGAGTCCCGCGGCGGCTTCATCGCCCAAGGCCATCAGGATGGCGCCGAAGAATGCCCTGGCCCGCGGGTTGGCTGACAACACGTCGGGCATGCCAGGGACTGCGCGAAGGTCGACGCTTCGCTCGAACTCGCGAAACAGGGCGTATTGCTTTCGCGGGCTGTCGAAGAGCGCTTCTGCATCTTCGATTGCGCTCTTGAGCAAGCCGGACAACACCTTTTGCGCGTACGGATCTTCGACGAGTTCGTGCGCAATGGTGTTCTGAAGGCGCGTCCTGATCAACGCGGCTTCACGGCGCGCCCTTTGCTCAGGCCAAGCATCAGCCGCATCGCCGTGGGAAGACTGCCTCACTGCATAGACGGCATCAGGTTCGCGCACCGTGCTGCCTTCGACGCATGCGTCGACAAGCCTTTGGATCTGCTTGTCGTATTCGCTGTCCACGACGCTCTCCATGGCATCGCGTTGAGCGGTCTGCCGCGCATTTCGCAACAAGCGCAAGTCCTGCTTGTAGCGGGCAACCTGCTCTTCCGAAAACTGCGGGTCTTCGAAGAAGCTGCGCGAGGACAGCGCCGTCCTCAAGCATTGTCCGAAGGCATTGAAGGCCGCGGAGAAGTCATCGCGAACTCCCGCGCTCAGCGCCTGCCGCAGTTGCTCGGGATCGTCGCGATCGGCGACCTCATCGAAGAACGACCACATCGACGCGTGCAACGACGGCAGTCGCTTGAATTCGGCATGCACCGGCGTGTATAGCCCGACGAGGTCCGTGGCGTCGAACCCACTCTGCGTGCGCTCCTCGAGGTCCTGGTAGCCGCTGATCGCCGTATCCAGCTGCTTGAGGACGCCGCGATAGTCGACCAACAGACCGTGTCGCTTGGCGTCGTGCAACCGATTCACGCGGGCCACTGCCTGGATGAGGCCATGACTCTGGAGCGGCTTGTCGATGTAGAGCACGGCATTGCGCGGCTCGTCGAACCCTGTGAGCAGCCGATCGACGACGATGAGTAGATCGGGTTCGGCGTCGGTGCCGAAGCCACGCAGCACCTGTCGCTCGTGTTCCGCCGGCTTGTGCGCACTTGCGAGCACGTTGTGGCGCCACCAATGCTGCACCTCTGCCAACCCATCATCGTCGGGATCGAAGTCGCCCTCGCGCGCGTCGGGCGGCGAGATGACGATGGCGCTGGTGACGAGCCCGGTCGCGTCGAGCGCCTTCTTGTAGCGAACTGCATCGCGCTTACTGGCGGTGGCGACCTGGCCTTTCAGCCCGGGCGCCAACTTCTTGAAGTTTTCGCTGAAATGGGTCGCGATGTCCCACGCAATCAGCTCGATGCGCCCGGCCGCGCCGTGGATGACTCCACGCGCCGCGCATGGCTTGCTCGCATCGATTCGCTGATTCGCGCCGCAGGTGGCACTGATCTTGTCGAACCAGCGGTCCACCGCCTTCGCGTCGATTTTGAGTTCGGGCACACGCTCTTCGTAGAGCAGCGGCGTGACGACGCCATCTTCGACCGCGCGGCGCATCGTGTAGGCGTGAATGATCGGCCCGAACTTCTTCGTCGTCTTCTCGTCCTTCAGCAGCGGTGTGCCGGTGAAGGCCACGAAGGCCGCACGGGGCAGAGCCCTGCGCATGCGTTCGTGCGTTTCGCCCCCATGACTGCGATGGCCTTCGTCGACCAGCACGATGATGTTTGCCGACTCGTTTCGGCATTCGGGCAAGCGCGACGCAATGTTGAACTTCTGAATCAGCGCGAAGGTGATCCGCTCGGTGCCGCTGCCAATGCGCCTTGCGAGATCCCGGCCCGTGACGGCCTTGCTGCGCTCGCCTTCCTTGTGCGCGCCGAAGGATGGACCGAAGGCATCGCTCGCCACGAAATTCCGCGCCAGCTGATGCTCCAGATCGACCCGATCAGTGACGACGAAGATGCGACAGTCCTTCAAGTTTTCGTTCAAGAGCAATGCCTTGGCCAAGAACACCATGGTGAGGCTCTTGCCCGACCCTGCGGTGTGCCAGACCACGCCGCCCTTGCGCGAACCATCGGCTCGCAAGGACGCGAGGCGCTTCAGCAGCGCACCCGCAGCGAAGAATTGCGGCGGGCGCGCCACGATCTTGCCCAGCTTGCGGTCGAACAATATGAATCCGCGCAGCACTTCGAGCAGTCTCGAAGGCGTGAGCAGGCTGACCAGCAGGCGGTCGGCCGCATCAGGCGACAGCGGCGAAGCCCATAGCGATTCGAGCCCGGTCCTCAGCACGGAAGACTTTCCTTGCAAGAGCTGCCCGAGCGTCTCGGACGGCGGCGTCGCATTCTTCAGCGAGCGCACGTGCGCTTCGTCGAACTCTTCTTCCTTGTTCCATCTCGACCAGAATTTCGCAGGTGTGCGAGTGGTGCCATAGCAGGCATCGGTCGGGCCGATGGCGATCTGCAGTTGCGCGTATGCAAAGAGATGCGGCACTTCCTCGTCGCGCTGATTGCGCAGGTGCCGCTCGATGGCTTCACGCACCGTGGGGCGCCCGCACTCGATCACAACAAGCGGAATGCCGTTCACGTAGGCGACGACGTCGGGCGCGCGGTGGTTGCCGCTGCCCTGCGAAAGCACGCTCAGGTCCTCTGTCACGTCGAAGCGATTGGCGGCGGGGTCGTCCCAGTCGATGATCGCGATGGTCGGTTGATGCTTCTTGCCGTCGGGCATGAACTCGGTGACCGTGACGCCGTAGGCAAGCCTCGAATAGAGCCGCTGGTTGGCGGCGAGCAGTCCGTCTCCCAACCCGAGCGTGGCGAGTTCGCGCAGGATCTGATCGATGGCGCCAGCGGAGAGCGAGTGGTGAGCGCCCTTGTATTCAAACCGGCGCGTCTGGAGAAACTCGACAACCCAGCGCTTGACCAGAACTTCGCGCGCGCCGCCTCGCAGTTCGAGGCACGCCGCCGGATTCAGGTAGCGCCAGTCGAGATTGCACAGCATGCGCAACGCACTCAGGCGGGCGTCATCAGTCATACCCGAGCTCCTTCAGGTACCCGGCCATCTCCTCTTCAATGCCTGCGCACTCCTTCTTCAGTTCGATCCGCTCGCGCCGCAATGCGTCGAGGTCAACGTGGAGTGGAGCCTGCGTGCTGTCGACATAGCGGCCGACGTTGAGGTTGTAGTCCTGTTCGGCAATGGCGTCGGGAGCGACGAGGATGGCGTACTTGTCAGCAGACTCACGCCCGGCATAGGTCGCGAGGATCCGTTCAATGTCGGCCGCGCGCAGCAGGTTCTGGTTCTTGCCAGGCTGGAACTCGCGGCTGGCGTCGATGAAAAGGACTTTGTCGTCGGCCTTGTCCTTGCGCAGCACCAGCACTGCGGCAGGGATGCCGGTGCCATAGAAGAGCTTTTCAGGAATGCCGATGACCGCGTCGAGCAGGTTCTCCTCGATCAGCTTTCGACGGATCGCGCGCTCGGCGCCTCCGCGAAAAAGAACGCCATGCGGCATGACCACCGCCATGCGCCCGGTGCGCGGATTCAGGGTCTCGACCATGTGCAGGATGAAGGCGAAGTCGCCTTTGCCACGCGGAGGCAGCCCGCGGCGGTAGCGGCCGAAGCGATCGTTCTCGGCGCTCTCATGGCCCCACTTGTCGAGACTGAACGGTGGGTTGGCGACGACGACATCGAAGCGTCGCAGCCGCGTGTCGCCCACCACCAGCTTGGGATTGCGGAGCGTGTCGCCCCATTCGATGCGATGGTTGTCCTCGCCATGAAGGAACATGTTCATCTTGGCGAGCGCCCAGGTGCTGCCTATGGCCTCCTGCCCATAGAGCGCATAGCGCCGCATGCCGCTGCGTTCTCGGATGAGCCGGCCGCACCGAAGCAGCAGCGAACCGGATCCACATGCGGGGTCGCAGACTTCATCGCCGTCCCGCGGGTCCATCAAGCGCGCGAGGAGCTCCGAAACTTCCGGCGGTGTGTAGAACTCGCCGGCCTTCTTACCGCTGGTCGAGGCAAATCGCTTGATGATGAATTCGTACGCGTTGCCGACCACGCCGAGCGTCCCGACCCTGCTGGGGCTCAGGTCGAGTTCGGGCCTGGCGAAAGCTTCGAGGAGCTGCCGCAGCATGTCGTTCTTCTGCTGCTCGTCCCCCAGCTTGCCCGCGTTGAAGCTGATGTCCTGAAAGATGTCGCGCAGCTTCGATAGGTTGGCGTCTTCGATCGCATGCAGCGCACGATCGATGCGCTCCCCATTGCCGGGCTGATAGCGCGCCGCGTGCAGCGCGTAGAAGCTGGCGTTCGGCGGAAGCACGAAGCGTTCGGTCTTGAGCAATTCGTCGATGAGCCCCGGTTCGGCATCGGCGTATTCCTTGAGATACCCGTCGTAGTGCTCCTGCCAGACGTCCGACACGTACTTGAGAAACAGCAAGGTCAGGACGTAGTCCTTGTAGATGCCCGGGTCCACGATCCCTCGAAGGGTTTCGCAAGCGGTCCACACGGCGCCATTGATCGCATCCTGCTCGATGGTGGGTTGTTTCATGTTCTCCCTGTGGTTTTTGTCATGGGGTCGCTGCCAGTTCCTCGGCGATCGATTCGAAGAGGCGCTCGTGATTGCGGATGAGCAGGGCCTGCAGGTGTCGCTCACGGTGGGCCAGCCGCACCAGTTCGACGATGCGCTGCTGATCGGGCAGAGAAGGAATGCTGACGCGCATGGCTTCGAGCATCGGCCGGCGCACGCTCAGTTGGCTCGAACCCTCGGCCGCGCGCTGCAGCGCTCGCTGAAAAGGCGGCTGGTTGATCTGCCAGGCGAGAAAGGCCGCGATCGCGGGGCTCCCAGGCTTGAGGCGCAGATGAAAAAGATGAGGCCCGCAAACTGCATGCTCAGGCGGTTCATCAAGACAGGCGGCATAGAAGCGGCTGCCCCGCGCCACAAAGAGCAGATCGCCTGGGAGCAGCCAGTCGGCATCGCCGCGTCCCGTGAGCCGCGTCCGCACCACCGTCTGCCATCGGACCCCGGCGGCAGGATGCACGTCCTTCATCTGGACGGCGCGGACCGGGCCTCCAGGAATCTCCTCGATGGAGCCGCGAAAGGGATAGCCCGCCTTGATGGCAGTCAACTCCCCCAACGAAACACGAACTGCATCAATCGACATGATGCAAATCCTACAAGGTTCGATGACCGCGGCTCGCTAGACTTTCGGCACAAAACCAGTGCGTCGCCTTGCGATGCGAACAAATGGTCAAGGTCAGGGAGTGTTGGATGGGGTATGAGGTCGATTTCCTGCCTGTGAAGTCAGGCGGCGCAGCCATCAGCGTCCGCTGGGGCCAACCGGGCAATTACAAGGTGCTTGTCTACGACGCCGGCACGGCGCTCTCAGGCGCGCAGATGGTGGCTCACATCCAGAACCTGTACATGACGTCTCATGTGGACTACCTGGTGAGTTCGCATCCGGCGAGCGATCACATGGACGGCTTGCCGGTGGTTCTCGGCAAACTGACAGTCGGCGAGTTGTGGATGCAGCGGCCCTGGGCCTATTCGAGGCGGCTGCGGAGCGCCATGGGACCGGCGCGTGCCCTCGAGAGCCTGGCCAAATCGCGGGGTGTCCCTGTGTTCGAACCTTTTGCCGGCGCCAATGTCGGCCCCTTCGTCGTCCTGTCTCCCGGCCACGACTGGTATGTCGATGCATTGCTGCCGGCCTTTAATGCGAAGTTCGATGGGAAATTTGATGGCCCCGGCGAGGGCGCTTCGCAGCGGATCGCTCGGCTTCTCGAGTTTGTTCACCTGCTGGACCGCTGGACCCGACGCTACGCGCGCGAACGTCTGCGCGCTCATGCCACGACCACGGCAGAGAACGAATCAAGCGCGGTGCTCTATGGCGAGTTCGGTGGGCAGGGGGTTCTGCTCACGGGAAGGGCGGGCGTTCAGGCGCTCGACGCGGGAGCGACCTTTGCCGAGCGGCTGGGTGTCGATCTTCCGTCGCAGCTCTGCCTGCTGCAGGCACCCAATGCGGGGAACCTGAACCATGTGTCGACCCAGGTGCTCGATCGGATCGTCGGGCAGAGCACGCCTGCGGCGCAGCGCAAACACACCAAGTCGGCTTTCGTCTCCATCAGCATCGAAGCGCGGCAGCGCCTCAGCCGGATACTGACGGAGGCGTTGAGCCGGCGCGGCGCCCTCAGCTTCGCAACGCGGGGGGTGAGCCTTCATCATTGGCACGAGATGCCCGACCGCGGCTGGTACAGGACCCAACCCGACACGCTCCTGGAGATTTGAACGCCGGCTCATGTCGGCCGGCCTCCGATGCGACAGGCGGAAGGCGCCTGTTCCTCGTAAATTCGACGGTCCATCATCCAGGCAACCAAGGAGCATTCGCCCATGATTCACGTCGTCGCCGTCATCACCGCCAAACCCGGCCAACGCGCGCAGATCCTCGAGGCCTACCGCGCCAATCGGGCCGCGGTTCTCGCGGAAAAAGGCTGCATCGAATACACCGCGACCGCGGACGCCGCCGGCGTGCCGACCTCGCGCGCTTCATTCGGACCGGACACCTTCGTGGTGATCGAGAAGTGGGAAACGCTCGCGGACCTGCAGGCGCACGCGGCAGCGCCACACATGGCCGCCTATGGAGCGAAGGTGAAAGACTGGACGGAGAGCCGCTTGATCCATGTGCTTGAGCCGGTATAGCGCATCGATAGGTCAGTTACCGATCGGTAATTTTTATTGACTTTGAGTGCGGCGTCGCGGCAGAATTACCGACAGGTAATTCGTGGGAGCAACAATGCCTGGAGCAAAGTCATCGTTACCGATCGGTAATTCACAAGACACGGATGGCGTCATCCGTTCTACTGCCGATCTCGGCGAACTGATTCGCCAGCGCCGCCGTTCTCTCAACCTCAAGCAGTTGGACATCGCTGGATTGGGCAATACAGGCAACCGTTTCATCGTGGATCTGGAGGGCGGCAAGCCAACGGTCCAACTGCAAAAAGCGCTGGATGTGCTTGACCTGCTGGGACTGGAAGTCGTGGTGCGGCCCCGAACCTCCGGTGGCATTTGATGGCCCGGCCGCACAGCCTGGACGTCTTCTTCGGCGAAGAGCACGTCGCCGTAGTCCACGACAGTTCCCCCATCGAATTCGAGTACACGCCTGAATGGCTCGCCCGCGCTGAGCGGCTGCAAGTCGCCGCCATAGACCTTTCTCCAGGGCATCAATCCTCGGCGGCCGTGCAGGCGTTCTTGGAAAACCTGCTGCCCGAAGGCGAACTGCGCGCCTATCTCTCAGAGCAGAAGAAGGCTTCCACGTTGTTCTCGCTGCTGCACGAAGTCGCGGGCGACACCGCCGGCGGGTTCGTCATTCTCCCGGGTGGGGAGCGACCCGAACCCCCTTCCTATGAGGCAACGAGCTGGCAGGCCCTCGCGCTGATGCTGGGGCGCAAGTCAGCTGCCGCTATCGACATCAAAGGCAACCATGCCCGAGTGTCGCTGGCCGGCGCCCAAGACAAGGCTTCCATCGCATTGTTCGACGATGGATTGCCGCGACTTCCTCAGGGCACTTCTCCGTCCACGCACATTCTCAAGCCGGACATCCGCCGCATTGCCAAGATCTGGCATTCGGCGGCCAACGAAGCTGTGATGATGCGCACCTCGGCGTTGTGCGGGCTGCCGACAGCGCAAGTCTTCTATGAGCCGACCACCCAGGCTTGCGTTGTCAAGCGCTTCGACCGCCTCGACCGGGCGGACGGCACCCTGGGTCGCTTGTTGCAGTACGACTTGTGCCAATTGGCCGGCACAGTGTCGGAGAAAAAATACGAGATTGAAGGCGGCCCCGGTGCAGCACGTTGCGCAGAACTGATTCGCCGGTACAGCACGCAACCTGCGTCGGACTTGAAGAACTTCGTCGCCTGGCTGTTCTTCAACCTCTATGTCGGCAACAACGACAGCCACGCCAAGAACTTGTCGCTCTATCGGGTGCCTTGCGCTGGCATGAGGCTCACGCCGTTCTACGACTTGATGTGCACCCGCATCTATCCCGGACTGTCACCGCACTTCGCTTTCTCCATCGGCGGCGAGACGACGCCCGGTACGATGTCGCGAGCGAACATCATGGCGCTCGCCGAAGCATTCAATATGCGCTCGGGGTTCCTGTTCGCCATTGCCGAAGAACTCGCCAACAAGCTGCCTGACGCAACGGAAGCAGCCATCGAGTCCCTTGAGCCCGATTTATCCGCGGGTGCGAAAACGTTGGCCGTCCGGCTGCATCGATTCGTCGTCTCAACGACTCGCCAGCTCTCCAAGCGCTTTCTTAAGGCACCATGAAAAAACGCGCCCTCGGGCGCGTTGTCGGTGAGTGCTCGAAACCGCCTTACTTCGCCATCACGCGAACCATCTCCAGGCACTTGTTCGAGTAGCCCCACTCGTTGTCGTACCAGCTCACGAGCTTGACGAAGGTGCCGTCCAGGGCGATGCCAGCGTCGGCGTCGAAGATCGAGGTGCGCGGGTCGCCGCGGAAATCGGTGGCGACCACCTTGTCTTCCGTGTAGCCGAGGACGCCCTTGAGCGCGCCTTCGCTCTGGGCTTTCATTTCAGCGCAGATTTCCTCGTAGGTCGCCGCGTTGACCAGCTCAACAGTGAGGTCGACCACCGACACGTCGGAAGTCGGCACGCGGAAGCTCATGCCCGTGAGCTTCTTGTTGAGCTCGGGGATTACGACGCCGACGGCCTTGGCTGCACCGGTGCTCGACGGAATGATGTTCTCGAGAATGCCCCGGCCGCCGCGCCAATCCTTGTTGCTCGGGCCGTCGACGGTCTTCTGAGTGGCGGTGGCTGCGTGCACGGTGGTCATCAGGCCGCGCTTGATGCCCCACTTGTCGTTCACGACCTTGGCAAGCGGCGCCAGGCAGTTTGTCGTGCAGCTGGCGTTGCTGATGATGGCCTCGCCCGCGTATTTCTTGTCGTTCACGCCGTAGACGAACATGGGTGTGTCGTCCTTGCTCGGCGCCGAGAGAAGAACCTTCTTCGCGCCGGCGTCGATGTGCTTCTGCGCCGTCTCCTTGGTGAGGAAGAGGCCGGTGGACTCGAGCACGATGTCGGCGCCGACGTCGTTCCACTTCAGTTGTGCCGGGTCGCGCTCCTGCGTCAGGCGAATCTTCTTGCCATTGACGATGAGCGTGTTGCCCTCGACGTTGATTTCACCCTGGAAGCGGCCATGCACGGAGTCGTACTGCAGCATGTATGCCAGGTAGTCCGGCTCGAGCAGATCGTTGATCGCGACGATCTCGATGTCGTTCTTGAAGTTCTGCACCGCCGCGCGAAGCACGTTGCGACCGATGCGACCGAAGCCATTGATGCCGAGTTTGATAGCCATGTCATTTGCTCCTGGATGATGAAAACCGAAAGGGCGATCGATTTCAGCGCTTGAGCGCCGCTTCGACCGTGGCAGCCACGTTCTCTGCCGTGAACCCGAAATGCTTGAACAGCACGCCCGCAGGCGCCGATTCGCCGTAAGTGTCGATGCCGACCACCGCCGCGACGCCGTACTTCCACCACCCACCGGTGGCGCCCATTTCGACGGCGATGCGCGGGGTGCCGCTCGGCAGCACGCTGGTCTTGTAGGCGACGTCCTGGCGATCGAAGGTGGTGGTCGAAGGCATCGAAACCACGCGAACCGCGATTTTCCTTGCGGCCAGCAGCTCTTGCGCCTTGAGGGCCAATTGCACTTCGGAGCCCGTCGCGATGATCACGGCCTTCACGTTCTTGTTCTTGAGCCCGACTGCCGCCGGCTCAGACAGCACATACGCACCCTTGCTGATGTCGCTCAGATCCGACTTGGGCGAGTAGGGCAGGTTCTGGCGCGACAGCAGCAGTGCGGTCGGACGATTTGCGCTTTGCAGCGCCACGGCCCAGGCGACGGCAGTCTCGGCCGTGTCGCCGGGGCGCCAGACATCGAGGTTCGGGATCAGGCGAAGCGAGGCAGCGTGTTCGATCGACTGGTGTGTCGGGCCGTCTTCGCCGAGACCGATGGAGTCGTGCGTGAAGACATGAATCACGCGCTGCTTCATCAGCGCGGCCATGCGAATGGCATTGCGGCTGTAATCACTGAAAGTCAGGAAGGTGCCGCCGTAAGGGATGTAGCCCCCATGCAGCGCCAAGCCGTTCATGATGGCGGCCATGCCGAACTCGCGGACGCCGTAATTGATATGGCGGCCCGGCAGACCGTCAGGGAACTGCTCGTTGCCTTCGCTGCGGATCACGGCGCCATTGGCATCGAAGCGCAGGCTGGGCGTGCTCTTGGTGTTGGTGAGGTTCGAGCCGGTGAGATCGGCGCTGCCGCCGAGCAACTCGGGCAATGCGGCGGTGAAGGCTTCGAGAGCGAGTTGCGATGCTTTTCGCGACGCGACCGTCTCGGCCTTGGTGTGGGCGGCCACCACCGTATCGAAGGCGGTCTGATGGAAGTTCTTCGGCAGCTCTCCCTTCATACGGCGCGTGAACTCGTCCGCGAGATCGGGAAAGGACTGCGCATAGGCCGCGAATCTTTCATTCCATTCGGCCTCGGCCTTGGCGCCGGCTGCCTTGGCATCCCATTCCTCATAGACGGCCGCTGGCAGGTCGAAGGGCGCGTGGCTCCACTGGAGCGCGCTGCGCGTCAGTGCGATCTCGTCCGCACCGAGCGGCTCTCCGTGCGCCTTGGCCGTGTTGGCGCGATTGGGGCTTCCCTTGCCGATCTGCGTCTCGCAGATGATCAATGTGGGCCGATCGTCGTGCTTCTTCGCCTTTTCGATCGCCTTCGACACATCCTTGATGTCGTGCCCATCGATCGGCCCGATCACTCGCCAGCCGTAGGCTTTGAAACGCTCTTCGGTGTTGTCGACGAACCAGGGCTTGACCGGACCGTCGATCGAAATGCCGTTGTCGTCGTAGAGCGCAATCAGCTTGCCAAGCTTCCATGCACTGGCGAGGGCAGCGGCTTCGTGGCTGATGCCTTCCATCAGGCACCCGTCGCCAAGGAAAGCGTAGGTGTGATGATCGACGATGGTGTGGTCCTTGCGGTTGAATTCCGACGCAAGCAGCTTTTCGGCAAGCGCAAAACCCACGGCATTCGTAATGCCCTGGCCCAGCGGCCCGGTGGTGGTCTCGACGCCGGGGGTGATGCCCGTTTCAGGGTGGCCGGCGGTCTTGCTGTGCAACTGGCGGAAGTGCTTCAGCTCGTCGATCGGCAGGTCGTAACCCGTGAGGTGCAGCACCGCGTAGATGAGCATCGACGCATGGCCGTTCGACAGCACGAAGCGGTCGCGATCGAACCAGTGTGGATTGGTGGGGTTGTGCTTGAGATGCTCGCCCCATAGCGCGACAGCCATGTCGGCCATGCCCATTGGTGCGCCCGGATGCCCCGAGTTTGCGAGTTGTACGGCATCCATTGCCAGCGCGCGAATCGCGTTGGCCATCAAGGCTTGGTTGGCCATCTGTGGCTTCCTGGGAGCAAGTTAGGGGGAACCCGGCATTTTAGCGGCCGAGGTCGGTGCACTTCGAACGAAGCGCGGACGGCTGCTAGAGTGCCGCCCATGCATGGACTGCACCTCACTGCCGATCTCCATCGATGCCGCTGCGAGACGCGCTGGCTTGTCGACGCCGATGCGCTCGGCACCGCCTGTGCCGAAGCGGCCGAATCCGCGGGGCTGCAGGTGGTTGGGCGGCTTTTTCATGCGTTTCCGGCGACACCGAAGGGCGAGGGCGGAGTGACTGCCACAGTGCTGCTCGCGGAGTCGCACCTGTGCGTGCACACATGGCCCGAGGAAGGCAGCGTCACGCTCGACGTCTACGTCTGCAACTTCGGCGCTGATCATTCGGCCAAGGCGCATGCGCTGATGGGTTCGCTGGAGGCACTCTTCCTGCCACTGCACGTCGAGCGGCATGCGCTGCAGCGCGGAGCGATCCGGGCGGAGGCCGCATGACGACTCCAGCCACTTCAGCGACTCCAGCAGTCAGCGCGATGATTCTTGCCGCAGGGCGCGGTGAGCGCATGCGGCCCTTGACCGACACCACGCCGAAGCCTCTGCTGGAGGTCGCAGGCAAGCCCCTCATGCAATGGCCCATGGAAGCGCTCGCAACGGGAGGATTCGGCCGACTCGTGATCAACACGGCATGGCTTGGCGATCAGATACAGGTGCGTTTTGGCCAGCGATTCGAAACGTCCACCATTGCCTATTCGCATGAAGGGCACGATTTCGGCGGCCCGCTCGAAACCGCAGGAGGCATCGTACGGGCCTTGCCTTTGCTCGGAGAAATTTTCTGGGTGGTTGCCGGAGATGTGTTCGCTCCGGACTTCGAGTTCACGCAAGCGGCGGTGGATCGTTTTGCGGCCAGCGGCCGGCTGGCGCATCTATGGCTGGTGCCCAATCCTGCGCACAACCCGAACGGCGATTTCGGCATCGCGCCGGACGGGAGCGCCCTGAGCGTATCGGCACAGAAGGACACCTTCTCCACGATTGCGTTGTACCGCGCCGAGTTGTTCGCCACGCCTCATTGCGACATCCCAAGGGGCAATCCTGAGGGAATCAAGGCTGCGCTGGCGCCGATCTTGCGCCATGCCATGAAGGACGGGCATGTCAGTGCCGAGCGCTACAGCGGGCGCTGGGCCGATGTCGGCACGCCCGAACGGCTTGCTGAACTGAACACAAAAAAACGGCCCGCATGAGGCGGGCCGTTTGCTACATGAAGTCTCGAATCCGCGTCAGGGGACGTTGACTGTCGACACCTGGAATGGCTTGCCAGGCACCGTCATGGCACCGCCGTATTCAGCGACGCTGCCGTTGATCGAGTTGACCGAGCAGCCATTGGGCTTGGGACACGCACCGCCGTCCGAGAAGATCACCGGTCCGTAGCGGTAGTTGCGCACTGCCTTGCCGGCGTAGTCCGTCACGCTCACCACGTTGTTCGCGTTGGCGAAGTTGTCGGCATCTTCCACGGCGATCAGGTCCTTCAGCTCGTTGTGCTGGATGGTCCGCACGATGCCACCGCTGTTCCCGTCGGCAGCAAAACGCACCCAGGAGATCTTGTTGTCGCCGCGCGATCCCACAATCACCTGCTGGTTCAGGGGCTCTCCGCTCCAGTTGCTCGGCTCGCCCTTGGAGGTGGCCAGCGAAGTCGGGTTGCGGCCGATGCCGCTGACGGTGCCCACTTCAGCGATGGCGCTGGCTGCCGGCGAGCTGTCCGCGCCGCCCGGTGCATAGCCGTCCAGGCTGTAGATGTGCAACGTGCCGTCCTGAGTCGCGATCCATGCGCGCGGATTGCTGGCGAGGACCGTCGTCTTCACGGCCGTCGGGCGGCCGCCCAGCGACACGGTCTTCACCACCTTGGGCATCTGGGTCGCTGCATCCGAGATGAAGGGCCACTGGTTGGCGCCTTGCCCCAGGTTGCTGGTGGACCCGACGTTCGAGCTGAAATACACGCCGTTGATGTAGCTGAAGAGCGGCTTCAGGTCGATGAAGGCAGCCTTCTGCTCCGACTTGGAAACCACCACTGCCACACCGCCCTTTGCATACCGGCGGTAGTCGCTGCCGCCTTTGGCGAACTTCTGCCAGTTGCTGGTCAGGGGCGAATTGGCCGATCCCATGAAGCCGGCGCCGTTGGGAAGCACTGTGTCGAACTGGTCCATGCCGGTGGTCACCGAGATCTCGGTAGGCGCCGCCATGCCAGGAAGATCGACATAGCCCAGCACCTTCATGAAAGCGGTGTTGCCCATGTTGGGCAAGCCAGGGTAGGGACTCGTCCATTCGCCCCACCAGTCATGCCAAGCCGCGTATGAGACGCCGTTGACGGTGTGCGCCGCTCCATTCATGGCATCGCAGCCATCGCAAAGGCCCGCCAGCGCCACCACGGCAACCTGGCCCTTCAGCGCCACGGTGTCCCACACCGTGATCAGGGCGAACTCGTTGTTATTGGTCACCGCGACACCCGTCGGCACCTTGTTAGGCCCCAGCGTGGTCGTCGCGTTGTTGCTCGCCGTGTTGGTGCCGACACTGCCGATGACGCCGTTCTGGAAGGCGACCACGGCTTCCGCGCAGAAGCCCGTGCGGCCATAGCAGCGGCCCATTGCCACCGGATCGCCGCTCGTGATGCCCGCCGCCTTGTAGTTCATGACGTTCGGGGTGTCGATGCCTTGGCCTTTCTGATAGATCTGCCATGGGAGTTGCGGCAGTTGGGCGAAGACGTTGTAGACGTACGCCGAAGCCTGGAACAGGGCCACGCCGACGCGTTCGCTCGTATTGTCGGCCGCGAAGAGCATGTTGGCCTGGTTGGTGGAAAAAAGCCCCGGATCGCCGGAAACAGGCCCGCCCACCGACCAGTAGAACGGGACGTTCTGCGCGGGGTCGGTAAGCTTGGTGTCCGTGCGCTTGGCCAGGGCGGGACCGGTGTTGGCGGTTCCGCAAGACGCCGCGTCGGGACCGTAGCGGTACGCGATGCCGGTATCCTTGCTCAGTTGCTTGGCCATCGCCGTGTACTGCGCAGCCACGATGTTGGAAGATGCGTCCACGATGTCTGTACTTTGGGTCGAACAGAACGTGGTCGAAGCCGCGGCGGTGCCGAGTGTCGTGCCGCCAGACGAGACTGTGGGGGCCGACGCATTGGCCGCGTCGGGTGTCACTGCCGCATTGACGGCAGTCGCGGCAATACCGCCCCCGCCGCCGCTTCCTCCTCCACCACAACCTGTGAGCACGCCAGCGCCTATCGCGAGCAGAATCGCGCTCTTATTTAGAACATTGAACAAAAAAACACCTCCGAAATAAGAAGTGGTGGTTTTTAGTGGGAGTAGTCCTACACGGCAATTCTTCTTGCAATTGCTTTCTTCGTGTTTTCCCTACCCCAGGGACTGCTTACAAACGTATCGGATAGTGACCTTATGACCGCAATTCATCAAGCCCCCCGACGTGTACATCTTTCTGCTTATATAGGTGCCGAAAGCATCGCCATCATCCCCACCGCGCCAGAGCGGCAGCGCAACCGAGACAGTGACTTTCTGTTTCGGCACGACAGCTATTTCTATTACCTGACGGGCTTCACGGAGCCGAACGCATGGCTGGTGCTGTCGGGTGATGGCCGGTCCACCTTGTTCTGCGCACCGAAGGATCTGGAGCGGGAAATCTGGGACGGCTACCGGCTCGGCCCCGAAGCCGTGCCGGCCGCACTGGGCGTCGACGAGGCTTACTCCATCGACGAACTGGACACCCGGATGCCACGGCTGCTGGAGAACAAATCAGTCGTCTGGTATCCCTTCGCCACCCACAAGGGGCTGGAGACGCGAGTCGACGGATGGCTTTCTGCAGTACGCGCCCGCGTGCGCTTCGGCGCGCTCTGTCCTGAGGAACAGCGCGACCTGTGCGGCCCGCTGGATGAAATGCGGCTCGTCAAGGACGCGCATGAGCAGGACACGATGCGCCGGGCGGCGCAAATCAGCGCCAGGGCGCATGTCCGTGCGATGCAGTTATCGGCGCGAATGCTGCGTGAAGGCAAGGACGTCCGCGAATACCACCTGGACGCGGAGTTGCTGCACGAATTCCGCTTGGGCGGATCGCAATACCCGGCGTACAGCTCGATCGTGGCGGCGGGCGCGAACGCTTGCGTCCTGCACTACCGGGCCGACACCGCGCCGGTGCGGGACGGTGAACTGGTTCTCATCGACGCGGGCTGTGAGCTCGACGGCTATGCGAGCGACATCACGCGTACATTTCCGGCAAACGGCAAGTTCACCGGCCCGCAGCGCGCGCTGTACGACCTCGTCCTCGCGAGCCAGGACGCCGCCGTTGCGGCAACCCGCGCGGGCCAACGGTTCAACGATCCACACGAAGCCACCGTCAAGGTGCTTTCGCAAGGCATGCTCGACCTCGGGTTGCTCGACGCCAACAAGGTGGGCAGCCTGGATGACGTGATCGAAAACCGCGCCTACTTTCCCTTCTACATGCATCGCACAGGCCACTGGCTTGGCATGGACGTGCACGATTGCGGCAGCTATGTCGAACCCACGCAGATCGGTGAGGTGAGCGAGCGCCGGGATCCGCTGTCGAACGAGATCATCAAGAACCGGCCGAGTCGAATCCTGCACCCCGGCATGGTCCTGACGATCGAACCCGGCATCTACGTGCGCCCTGCGGAAGGCGTGCCGGAGCAATTCCACAACATTGGAATCCGCATCGAGGACGACGCGATCGTCACCGAGACCGGCTGCGAGCTCATCTCTCGCGGCGTGCCCGTAGATGGCGACGAGATCGAAGCGCTGATGCGGGGCTGAAGGACGGACCTCAGGTCGCCGCAGCCGCCAGGTGGCCGCGCGTGAATGCTTCCTCGAAGATCGAGTAGCCGGACCAATCGCTGTGCGCAAAGGCCAGGCGTCCCGCCACGATTCGGTCGCGCGCGCCCAGTTGCTTCAGCATGCCCGGAGCGGGAATCGCCATGGCGTGGCCGTATCGGGTGATGTCGATTCGCGCTGCCAGTCCCGCGAGGTCGGGATGAGAGACCGATAGCTCCGCCAGCAGTTCGTCGCGCCAATCGGACCACGCGCGGTCCAGCAACAGGCGCCGACCGTCAGGCCCATCGAAACCGCTCGGCCCCAGCGGCCGATACCAGCTCAGCACCGTGGCGCGCGGCGTTGGGTCCAGAGTCTGATGGCGCGCGTCCACGTAGCCGAGCCCGCGCGTTCCGAAGATCACGTTGTCCCAACTGGGTGCCGCGCCCGGCCTGTCTGCCAGCGGCTCACGCACATGGACATTGGCAACCAGCCATGGCGCGTAGCCCAGCGCCGACGCAGCTCGACGCAGTACCTCGGGCGGGTTCTCGACAACGCGCACAGCGATGAATGCGGGGAGCGCAACGATGCAACGCTCTGCGTGCCAGCGCACCTGAGATCGGGTCGTGATATCGAAGGCGTCGACCTCGACACTCCCGCGGAGCTCCGCGATGCGGCTCACCGCATGCCCAGTCTTCAGCCGCTCGCCCAAAGGCTTGGCAAGTCGCCGCGTCAGCCAGCCATTGCCCTCCGGCCACGTCAGCACAGCATCGGGCTCCGCGCTGTCGTTGCCCGGCGCGTGAAAGCCGTGGCGGCTGGCAAAGTAATGAATCCCGGCCCAGGCCGACACGAAAGCCATGCCTGCGCCGTAGTCGTCTCGACAGCAGTAGTCCAGATACCAGCGGAGGTTCGGGTCAGTGAAGCCTTCGCGGTCGAGCCAAGCCTGAAAAGTTTGCCCGTCCAACTCGAGCAGCAGGGGCGCGCTTTCTGCCCTCAGGGTCGGGATCACGAACCGCGCTTCTCGACGCAACGCATCGACCCGACCGGCAAAACGGCGGTACTGCGCCAGCGTGCTCGCGGCGACGCCATCCATCGGCAGCAACCCGTCCTGCCAAGCGCCGCGAAAGAAGAGTCGCTCCTGAGGCGCGCTGCACAAATTGCGCTCGTCGTAACCCCAGCGGCCCGCCATGCGGCGCCGCAAGCCCAGTTCTTCGAGCAAGTCCTGAACCTCGTGCGCGTCTTCGCCGGGTATGGGCAAATAGTGCGCGCCGAGCGGACAAGCGATGCCATCCACCGCGCCACCCCGGCTGTTGCCACCCACTGTGTCTTCGAGTTCGAGCAGCACGAAGTCATCGATGCCGTGGAGCCGCAGCGCACGCGCGGCAGCCAGGCCTGCGACACCGCCGCCCGCGATCACGACCCGGGTGCGACGCACGATGTCCGGAGCGTCACCACTTTTCAATGCACCATCGCGAAGTGCGTGCCCTCGTGCGACTTCGATGCCTGCAAAGCCGCCCTGGATTTCGTCTGACGGCTTGCACCCCGGCAGCATGGCCGCGCCTGCAACCGCGCCCAGAAACCCGCGGCGCCTCACCGCTTCCCCCATTCCTGCTCGTAGGTCGTGACCAGGACTTGGTTCGAAAGGCGGTTCACCTGCGTTGGCACGCGCGCCATGTCCAGCGGAAAGTCGAACAGCAACGGCAAGCTTTCCGTCGACAGAAAGCGCAAGCCCGCGGGCAAGGTTTCGGGGAGGCGATAGGGCCGCCGGCTGGCGATGATGTAGCCCCATTCGCCGAAGCTGGGTACATGCGCGTGATAGGGCGTCGCATGAAGCCCGACCGATTCGATGGTCGTGGCGACGGTCCAGAAACTCTTGCGTGCAATCAACGGCGACGTGGTCTGGATCACTGCGTAGCCGCTGGCCGACAGGCGCTTGTCGAGCAACGCATAGAACGAGCTCGTGTAGAGCTTGCCGATGGCGAAATTCGTCGGGTCCGGAAAATCGACCACGATCACGTCAAAGGTCTCGCCCTGCTCCTGGAGCCATTGGAAGGCGTCGGTATTGACGATTCGTACTTTCGGCGATTTCAGCGAGCCGCCGTTCAGCGCCGCCAGGGTCTCGTGCTCCGTGAAGAGCCGCGTCATGTTCGGATCGAGTTCGACGAGCGTGACGCCTTCGACGGAGGGATATTTGAGGATCTCGCGCACCGCCATTCCGTCGCCGCCGCCAAGCACCGCGACCTTCCGGGGCGCCCCGTGCGCGGCCATCACCGGATGGACCAAGGCCTCGTGGTATCGGTACTCGTCTCGCTCCGCGAACTGCAGGTTTCCGTTGAGGAACAGACGGTGCCCCGAAGCACCCCGTGTGACCACGATGTGCTGGTAGGGCGAGGTCGCGCTGAACACCACCCGGTCTTGATAGAACTTGTCCTCCGCGAGCGTCGTGATGCGCTCTGCGAAGATGAAGGCAGCCATGAGCGCCAGCAGCACCAGCAGGCAGGCCATTGCATGTGCCCTGACCCGTCGCAGTTCGCCTCTAAATAGCCAGAGCGCCCACACCGCCACGGCCGCGTTCATCAGCCCGAACAACAAGCCGGTGCGGATCATTCCCAATTGCGGCACCAGCAAAAGCGGAAACGCGATCGACACCGCAAGCGCGCCAAGGTAATCGAAGGTCAGGACCTGCGAGACCAGTTCCTTCAGCAAGATATTGCGCCGCAGGATCCGCATGACCAGCGGAATCTCGAGCCCAACGAGCATGCCCACGGCCAGCACGAGCCCATACAACAGCAGCCGGAAAGCGCCTGGCATGTACGCGTTGGCCACGAAGAGAACGGCGGGCAAGGTGCCGCCGATCAAGGCCACGAGCAGTTCGATGCGCAGGAAATGCGCAGGCAGCTGCCGATCGAAATAGCGCGAGAGCCATGAGCCAAGACCCATCGCGAACAGGTAGGTGCCGATCACCGTGCTGAACTGCAGCACGGAATCTCCCAGCAGGTAAGAGCTCAACGCCGCCGCACTGAGTTCATAGACCAGCCCGCAGGCCGCGACCACGAACACGCTGGCGAGCAGCGCGACCTCGACAGGCTGCGGGCCGCTCTTCGCGGCCGCATGCGCCGGCACAGCGACCTCGCTCGGTCTCAATGGATCGCCGCTGCGACGATGATGCAAATCCCGAGGCTCATCGCCGCAACCACGAGACCCAGCGCCACGTTCTGCTTCTCGACAATCTCGAGCCAGAGGTCGTAAGGCGTCATCTTGTCGATGAGCAGAAAGAAAAACCAGAAGACCAATATGCCGATCACCGCATAGACGAGCGATCCGAGGATGACGTCGGGCTTCAACCATTCAAGTGTCATGAGAGAACCTCCGGAAAAAATTTGATTACTTGTGGCCGCCGCCACTCGAATAGCCGCCGTACGAACCGCCTGCGCTGCGCGTGCCGCCCGTTCCGCCCGAACCGCTGCACGTGCTCAAGATGATCAGCAGGATGATGATCACCACGATGACGAGAACGATGGTGCCGCATCCGAGGCTCGATGCCGCGCTCACGGGCAACGCATCGTTGCGCTTGAACATGTCCTTGCGGCGGTCGAGCTTGAAGGCCGCCGCCACTGTGGCGCTGTCAATCCTGCTGCCAGCCGACCACGTCAGCTCGTTGGCGGAACGCTCCATCGACAGCAGCGAGGTGCCGGCGGCGAAGTCGCGGTTGAAGGTCTTCTGCCCGCGCTGGACCTGCCAGTAGAACTCGCCGGCGACGTAGCCCGTCTCGGCGTTGTAGGCATATTGCTGCTGGTAGACCTTGCCGAGGTAGGTGGCCCGCGACCCGCTTTCCGCCATGGTCGGTGCGCCGGTGGTCGGCTTGACCATGCTCCAGCCATCCTCTGCGTCGACGAGAAAGCTGAAGCCGCGCTTCTGGTTGAACAACAGGTATTCGCTCCAGCCGAAGTGCTCGTCATCGCCCGGCGCCACGCCCATGCGATGCTGGAAGCCGACCACCTGCCAATTCACGCCCTGCAATTGCCCGACGGCACCCAGCGGAATCAGCGGCTGGATGGGTTCGTCTTGCGACGCGTGCCGCAACTCCCCGCCAATGCCTTGCGACAGATCGATGATGCTGTTGCACGAAGGGCAGGTGACGCTCTTGCTGTCGGCCAGGTTGAGTGTGACCGGCGAGCCGCAGTTCGGGCAGTTGAAGCTGCGGCCCCTCTCCTCCTTGGCCGATTCATCACGCAATCCCGTGAGCTGGAGGTCCTCCAGACGCACCGCACGCCCAAGGTACGCGCCAGGCGGGTTTGTGTCGTAGTCGAGGCTGAGCACCTCTCCCTGGTCGTTGCGCAATTCGACGGCCGGAAATCGGCGGCCGAGTTCGGGCAACCTCGGCAACTCGCCCTGCGCGGAGATCAGCGCAACCTGTTCGTTCGACGTGACCGTGTAGCTCTGGCCGTTGAACGCTGTCGTCGCGCCGACTCGCAAGTCCTCCGCAGGCGGAGCAGGGCGTTGCAGGTCGATCGGCAGCGTGAAGACGTAAGCGCCGTTGTCCTCGCTCAGGATGCCGGTGCGGTCGGCATCGAACGCGGCAATCCATTCGGTCCAACGCGCGCTGTCATAGCTGTACTGAAGGCGGCCGACCAGCGTGAACGGTCGATCCGCGAAGCGGCCGGCCGCAAAGAGTTGCAGTGGGCTGAAGTCATCGAACAGCTCCGCCATCTTGCCGATGCGCGAGAGCGTCTCGCCCTGCCGCACCACGGTGCTCTGGCAGTAGGGGCACACAGCATGGGTCGACTGCGCCGATCGAAATTCGACCGGCGCGCCGCAGCCCGGGCACGGCGCGCGATAGAGCCGCTGCTGAAACGAATCGGTGGCCAACGCGCGCGGATCAGACCAGCTTCTTCAGAAGCTCCGCCTTCTTGGCGTCGAATTCTTCCTGGGTGAGGATTCCCTTGGCCTTGAGTTCACCGAGCTTTTCAAGGGTCGCCATCACGTCGGCTGGATTGACAACGGCGACGACGGGCGACTGCTGCTGACCGGCCGCCGCGGGAGCAGCAGGGTTTTGCTGACCCAGCCCCTGCGCAAGGTTCTGCGCGAGCACCTGGCCCAGCGCAACGCCGGCGCCCAATCCCATGGCATCGCCCGCAATGCCACCGCCAGTGCCGGCCCCTTCGGCAAACTTCGGAATGGCCTGCGCCGTCTGGTACTGCATGAACTTGCCCATGTCGTTGCCGACCATGCCCATGCCGATCTTCTGGTCGAGGATCTTTTGGAGTTCTTCGGGCAACGAGACGCTCTGCACCGTGATGGTCTCGAGCTTGATGCCGATTTTTGCGAACTCCGGCACGAGCTGGGTCGCGAGCGCTTGGGCGAACTGGATCTGGTTGGCTGCAAGATCGAGAAATGGCACGCCGCTCGAAGCGATGGCGTTGCTGATGTTCTGAAGCACCAGCCCGCGCAACTGACCGTCGAGCTCCGCCACCGTGTAGAGGTCGCGGGTGCCCGAGATCTCTTTGTGGAACAGCTTGGCGTCGCCAATGCGAAAGCTGAAGTTGCCGAATGCCCGCAAGCGAACCGCACCGAAATCCTTGTCACGAACGGTGATCGGCTGCGGCGTGCCCCACTTCTGATCGACCTGCTGTCGCGTGCTGAAGAAGTAGACATCGCTCTTGAAGGGCGACTCGAACAGCTTGTCCCAGTTCCGGAGGTATGTGAGCACGGGCAGCGTCTGCGTCGTGAGCTTGTACATGCCTGGCCCGAAGACATCGGCCACCTGGCCCTCGTTCACGAACACCGCCACCTGCGACTCCCGCACCGTCAGCGATGCGCCGTTCTGGATTTCCAGGTCCTGCATCGGAAAGCGCCAGGCCAGCGTTCCATCGCTGGTCTCGGTCCACTGAATGATGTCGATGAACTGCTTCTTGATGAAATCCATCAGCGCCATGGTCGTTCCTCGCTACGGGGTTGCTGTGCCGGGCATATTGCCACAGCGCCCGTCGAACAACCCTGGGGACAGTTCCGGCACAACCCATCAGTTATCCACAGGCGAGAGGCTCTCGTCAAAGTTGTTCGCCTTCGCGCGACAGCACGAAAGCGCAGCTGCCCACAGCTGGCCGGCTTCGGCAAGTGCTTGCTGCGCAACGGGAAAGTGCCACTGTCCACAGCGGAGCCGGTCCCTTACTACTACTACTAATCTAAATAGGAAGAATAAGTAGAAGAAGTAGGAACAGACGGCGCCGGGCCGCAGAGGCCCCCGATCCGCGTCGGCCGCGCCAAAGTCGAGGTCTACAATCGGCGCCCTTTTGCAAGAAGCGTCACTGGAGGCACGGCCCAATGTCCGATCCGACTTCACCGATCCCCACGCCCGAGGACAAACGTGCCGAACTGCGCCGCGCAGCCCTCGAATATCACGAGCATCCCGTCCCCGGAAAGATCTCGATCGCCGCGACCAAGCAGATGGTCAATCAGCGCGATTTGGCGCTCGCCTATTCGCCCGGCGTTGCGGCCCCGTGTGAGGAAATCGTCAAGGACCCCGTCAACGCATTCAAGTACACCGCGCGTGGCAACCTCGTTGCGGTGATCACCAATGGAACGGCCGTTCTCGGTCTCGGCGACATCGGCCCTCTGGCTTCCAAGCCCGTCATGGAGGGCAAGGGCGTTCTGTTCAAGAAGTTTGCCGGCGTCGACGTGTTCGACATCGAAATCGACGAGAAGGACCCGGCAAAGCTGGTCGAAGTCATTGCCGCCCTCGAGCCCACATTCGGGGCCATCAATCTCGAGGACATCAAAGCGCCGGATTGCTTCTACGTCGAACGCGAACTGCGCAAGCGCATGAAGATTCCGGTCTTCCACGACGACCAGCACGGCACCGCCATCACGGTTGCGGCAGCCATGCTGAACGGCCTCAAGGTGGTCGGCAAGGAAATCTCCCAGGTCAAGCTCGTGACCTCGGGCGCAGGCGCTGCAGCCTTGGCCTGCCTGAACCTGCTGCTGAAAGTCGGCCTCAAGCGCGAGAACGTCTATGTCACCGATCTCGCGGGCGTCGTCTATGAAGGCCGCACCGAATTGATGGACGACGACAAGCGCCAGTACATGCAGAAGACAAAGGCGCGGACGTTGACCGAGGTCATCGAAGGCGCGGATGTTTTCCTTGGCTTGTCCGCCGGTGGCGTGCTCAAGCCCGCCATGGTGGCAAAGATGGCGGCGAAGCCCGTGATCTTCGCGCTGGCGAATCCGAATCCGGAAATCACGCCCGAGGATGCTCACGCCGTTCGCGACGACGTCGTGATGGCCACCGGCCGGACCGACTACCCGAACCAGGTCAACAACGTCCTTTGCTTTCCATACATCTTCCGCGGCGCCCTGGACTGCGGCGCGACCACCATCACGGACGAAATGGAAGTGGCGGCGGTCCATGCCATCGCTGAACTCGCGCAAGCAGAACAGAGCGAGCGGGTGGCGGCCGCATACGCGGGTGAGAAACTCAGCTTTGGCCCCGAATACCTGATTCCGAAGCCTTTCGATCCGCGGTTGATGATGAAGATCGCACCCGCCGTCGCCCAGGCGGCTGCCGAGAGCGGGGTGGCGCTGCGGCCCATCTCTGACCTCGATGGCTATCGGGACAAGCTGCAGACCTTCGTCTACACCTCAGGGTCGATGATGAAACCGATCTTCGATGCCGCCAAGCGCGCGCCGAAGAAGCGCGTGGCCTACTGCGAAGGCGAGGAAGAACGCGTGCTGCGCGCTGCGCAGATCGTGGTCGACGAAGGAATCGCGCGACCCACGCTCATCGGCCGTCCCGCAATCATTGCCCAACGCATCGAAAAATTCGGCCTTCGCCTGAAGGAAGATCTCGACTACGACATCGTGAACGTCGAACAGGACCATCGCTATCGCGACTTCTGGCAGACCTATCACCGGATGACCGAACGCAAGGGCACGACCGTCCAGACAGCAAAGATCGAGATGCGTCGCCGCCTGACCCTGATCGGCGCGATGTTGCTCCACAAGGGAGATGTCGACGGAATGATCTGCGGTACCTGGGGTACCACGACCATTCACCTGCATTACATCGACCAGGTGATCGGAAAGCGCCCGGGCGGTTGCGCGAGTACCAGTCAGAACGTGCCGATCTATGCCTGCATGAACGGCCTTCTGCTTCCCGACCGGCAGGTGTTCCTGGTCGACACGCACGTCAACTACGATCCGACGCCTGAGGAACTCGCCGAGATCACGACGATGGCCGCGGAAGAAATGATGCGGTTCGGCCTCAAGCCAAAGGCCGCCTTGCTGTCGCATTCCAATTTCGGCAGCAGCAATCTGCCAACGGCCCTCAAGATGCGTCAAACGCTCGATTTGCTCCGCACCCAAGCGCCGTGGCTCGAGGTCGACGGGGAAATGCATGGCGACGTGGCGTTGGACGGCAAGCAGCGTGCGGCGGTAATGCCCCATAGCGCATTGGCTGGCGATGCCAATTTGCTCGTGTTTCCCAACATCGATTCGGCCAACATTTCGTACAACCTGCTCAAAACGGCAGCAGGCGGCAATATCGCGATCGGCCCGGTTCTGCTGGGCGCAGCGAAGCCCGTCCATATTCTCACGGCGAGCGCCACTGTTCGTCGCATCGTGAATATGACGGCACTGACAGTCGCGGACGCCAACGCAGAGCGCTAGGCAGTGTGGCGACAGCGGTCGCTAACTTCAAACCCGCGCTCAAACCCTTGCGCCTGCTCAAAGATTGGGCAGGCGCTTGCTATTTGCGCGCCTCTGGTGCACACTTGCGGCCTTGAATTTGCGGGTTAACCCCAACCGGTTGACCCCCCAATTCGGCTCTCGCTCTTTTCTTTCTGGTGCCCCATGGCGGCTTACGCCTCGATCACGTCTCCGGTTTCCAAGTTTGCGCTTACCAGCTTGTTGTTGGTGGCTTTTGCAACTGGAGTTCAGGCACGTGAATGGTTCGGTACTGAAGCCGGTCAGCCCGTGCAGGAATCGATTGCGTTGGCCGAATTGCCTGTGCAAGGCCAGCGTACATATGAGGCCATTTTGAACGGTGGCCCTTTCCGGCATGAAAAAGACGGCGTGGTGTTCGGCAATCGCGAACGCCTGCTGCCGCAGGAGCGCCGAGGCCACTACCGAGAGTACACGGTCGATACGCCCGGCTCGCGCGATCGTGGTGCACGGCGCATCGTCTGCGGAGGCGAGCGTACGACGCCATCGGCCTGCTGGTACACGGCAGATCACTATGCGAGTTTTCGGCGGATCGAACCTTGAGCGACAAACAGAATTGGAAAGGCGCGAACGAGCGTCCTGACGAAATGATGAATACAACCATGGAAAGACCAGCGGAGATGACCCTATCCCTTCGTGGCGTGCGACCGAACATCGTGCAGTCGATTCGCGCATTTCGCGTGAACGACCTGCAAGAGGCAGCACATGCGGCCGGTCAGCACTTTCTATATGCCAACCTCGGCAACGCCCAGACCAAGCAGGATGTGCTGGATCTGATCGCTCAGCAATTCACCTTTCCGCAGCACTTCGGCAAGAACTTCGATGCGCTGTATGACTGCATGACGGACCCGTTGCACAAATCGGGCCCGCAGCCCGGTTTTGTGATCGTGCTCGAGCAGATCCCTGCGAACGCCAAGTTCGACAAGGAAGCGCGGGAGCAACTGCTGGACATCTTCCGTGACGCTGCCGATTACTGGGGAGACCGAAAGATACCCTTCCGGTGCTTCTATTCTTTTCTGTAGCCCGTTCTGCACAAACCAGCCAAGCAGAACGGGCGAACGAGGCTCAAATCGGCACCGCACCGGCCGCCGATATCGAAGTTCAGAATTCCGACCCAGCGGCAGAAAAAATGCCGACAGACAAATTGGTCGATGTTTCCCCGTTGGCGTTGCGCATGAGCAGCCCGTTCAACGCGGGATATTGGCTCGCTGCAGCGTAGGTGTTGCTCGCCCCCAGGCTTGCCCACTTCGTGTGGCCACCTACCCCCTACCGGGGGCAACACCAGCGGCCCGGCAGAGCCGGTTCCGCGGTGTTTCACTAACAAAGGCCCGTCAGTGACGGGCTTTTTTTCATTTTGGGAACTGCTGGGCCAGGGTTAGGTATTCGTGGACCGGGACTTCTTCGGCGCGGCGCTGGGTGTCGAAGGTGCCGGCGAAAGCCTTTTGATCCAGCCACTTGCCCAAGCTGTGGCGCAGCAGTTTGCGGCGTTGGCTGAAAGCGACCTGGACGATCTCGCCGAGCAGTTCCGCGTCAACCTTCGGCGGCTCCGCCAGCGGCACCATGCGGACCACGGCGCTATCGACACGGGGAGGGGGATCGAAGCTTTCCGGCGGCACGAAAAGAACGTTCTCCATCTCGTACCGCCACTGCAGCATGACGCTCAGACGGCCATAGTCCGAGGTTGCCGGTCGCGCAACCATGCGATCGATCACCTCTTTCTGCAGCATGAAGTGCTGGTCGGAGATCAACGGTGCGAAGCCGAGCAAGTGAAAGAGGATCGGTGTGGAGATGTTGTAGGGCAGGTTGCCTACGACGCGCAGGCCGGTGGAAGGCAGCGCCACGAGCCTGTCGGCAAGCGCGGCGAAATCAACCTTCAGGACGTCCGACTCAACCACATCCAATTGACCGTGGCTGCGCAGACGCTGCGCCAGATCGCGATCGAGTTCAATTACGGTCAATCGGCCAAGGCGCTCGACGAGTGGTTGCGTGAGCGCCGCGAGCCCTGGGCCGATTTCGACCATTGCATCGCCGGGCTTCGGGGCAATCTCACGAACAATCGCGTCGATGATGCCTTGGTCAGCAAGGAAATGCTGCCCGAAGCGCTTGCGAGGGATATGAACGCGGCTCACGAGGAAGCGCGCGAAACCTTGGGGCGACGCATCAGGTCTGCGGAGGGTCGCGGTATTCGACGTAGGCCCGCGCGCGCACTTCCTGGGCCCAAGTCTCGGTGGCTTGCTGGATCTTTTTCTCGCGCAGCACCGCGCGCGCTGCCTCACGCTGCTCGGTCTGGGTGAGCTTGGCTTCTCGGCGACCTTCCACCAAGATCAGGTGGACCCCGAAGCGAGACACCACCGGATCGCTGATCTGACCGGGAGCGAGGCCGTTCATTGCATCTTCGAACTCGGGCACGAACTGGCCCGGGCGCGCCCAGCCGAGGTCGCCGCCTTCCTTAGCGCTTGCGTCTTCCGAGTTGTCCTTGGCAAGGCTCGCGAAGTCCGCCGAACCCTTTTGCACGCGATCCTTGAACTCGGCGAGTTGCGCGACCGATTGAGCAGTGGTGCGCTTGGGATCGTTGCGCAGCAGGATATGACGCACGTGCGTCTGCGTGACGACCGCGTCAGTCGCGCCAGGCTGCGATTTGGACAGCAGCTTGAGCACATGGAAGCCTGCTGGCGACCGAACCGGGCCGGCGATTCCGTTGACCGGGGTCGACTGTGTAGCTTCGACGAAGAGTGGCGGATAACGCTCGGCACTGCGCACCCCGAGCGCGCCACCCGCAGCGCGGTCCGCGTCGGAATTTTCCTGAACGAGCTTTGCGAAATCCTCGCCGGCCCGCGCGCGCTGGGCGAGGCTCTGCGCGCGCTGCTGCAGCTTTGCGATGTCTGTCTCGCTCGCGTTCTCGGGCACGGCGACCAGCAGCTGCGCGATGTTGATGTTCGGCGCGATTGCCGCGTTGCCGCCGGCACGCTGTTCACGAATGAACTGGTCGACTTCGACGTCGCTGATCTTGACCTTGGCTTCGATCTCGCGATCGCGCAGGCGGGTCAGCATGAGCTGATCACGAAGCTCGCGCCGGAACTGCTCCTGCGAGAGTCCCTCGGCCGCCACCCGGCGGCGCAGCTCGACAAGGCTGATCTGGTTCTGCCGGGCCACCGCCTGTTCGGCCTGGTCGATTGCAAGGTCGTCCACCTTGATGCCGTTTTCCTGGGCCATCTGCAGCTGGGCGTGCTCGTTGATGAGCCGCTCCAGCACCAGACGCGTCAGCTCAGGCCGGGGCATGCGGTCGGCTTCGGGGTTCTCTCTCAGGATGCGCTGAACGCGCGCCTGCACCTCTGTGTTCGTGACGGGTTCGGAGTTGACCAGTGCGACGATGTACTCGGCCGAGCGCTGCACGTTGGGCGGCGCGGCCCTCGTGTCGGCCGGGACCGGAGGCGCGATGCGCGGCCCCGAGCGCATGATGTCGGTGATGCCTTGCGCGCCAGAAGCGGTGGCCAGGGTCGCCATGCAGGCAAGCGTAAGGATGGAGCGAATGTGTTTCATGGCGAAGCTCTATCTCAGTCGTAATTGGTGTAGCGGCTCGGCGCGGCGCCGGGTTGGCGTAGAGGGGTGTAGCGCTGGATGTTTTGCGTCAACGTGCGAAGCGGGCTCGTACCGATGCTGGCGAAGCCGACCAGCTCGAGCTGGAACATGATTCGCGTACTGGCTGTGACTTGCCCGGTGGTGATACGTTCAACAACCACGCGGCCGATCCAGCAGCAGCCGTCGTATTCAAAGCCGAGTACGCCGTCGGTGAGTTTGCTGTCTTGCAGACTGTAATTCAGACGGCCTACAGCGTACCAGCGCCCACCCCCCTGACCCCGCCCCGAGCCGAGGTCCTTGCCTTTGTCGCCCCAGAGATCGTTGATGGGCCACTGCCAGCCGACATCGATCGATTGGTTGCCGTCATTGTTGGAGACTCTGGTCCCGTCCGCGGCTGCGGCGTAGCTGCTTGCCTGGTAGCGATAGGCGGCGCTGATCGTGCGATAAGGTCCGGGACTATAGCGGGCGGTCAGCGCTGTGCGCTCGGAGTTGTGCTGGTCCGGGTTGTATTGAACAGTGCCGTCGAAGGTCCACTTGGGCGTCCAGTTGATCTGCGCGCCGAGCAAGAGGTCGCTGAAACGGTCTGTCACAGGAACTCCGCCCGGCAGCGTGACGAGTTCATCGGCAAAACGCAGCCGCTGCGCGATACCGAAGCGGGCAGCCTCGGCGCCCGTGTCCGGATCGATCAATCTCGAAGTCACGCCCAGCGTGAGCAGGTTGCTGTCGGATATCCGGTCATTGCCGGAGAAGGCGTTCTCGGTGTAAACCGTCGCAAAGTTGAAGTCGTTGGCCGCTGAATCGTAGTTGGGCAACTCGTTCTGGTTGCGAAACGGCGTATAGACGTAGAAGGCGCGAGGCTCGAGCGTCTGCCGGAACCCACGTCCGAAATAGTTCGCGTCCCGCTCGAAGATCATGCCGCTGTCGAGACTGAACGTCGGCACCGTCACGTTGGTTGAAGTCAATCCGTTGATCGGCGCGTCGAACTGATAGGCGCGGGCGTTCACCATCACCTTTGGAATGACGAACGTGCCCGGGGTCAGAAAAGGCCGGCTCAGCGAAAGCTGCGTGAAAGCGCGCTCCCCGTCGGGCTGCCCCTGCAAGATCGGATCGCCCTGGAAACGCGTGTAGTCGTTGTTGAACGAAAAGTCCAAACCGGCCGGGCCGTCGTACTTGTTGTAGTTGGCCGTGATCTGCGGCATGCGGTCGTACGGCGGAATGATCGGCGAAGGCGCGTATTGCAGCGTCTGGTAACTCAGCGCGCGGGCCATGCCGCTCCAGTCCCCTGAACCCCATCGCAGCGCGCCATCATTGGCAAGCAGCCGCGTCGTCAGGGACGGCGTCCGCGTGAAGTCGCGCCAGTAGTTGTCGTCGCTCACGCGATTGATGCTGAGGGAGCCGGTCAGATAGTCGAGGCCGAGCGGTTTGGGGTCGAAAGTCTGGTTGTGTTGGGTCCAGACGCCCCAGCGGTCTTGATCGCGAAGGCGGTCGTACGGCATGTAGTCCGCGCGAATCTCGCCCTGGTACGTGTTCTCAAGATATCGGAACTCGTTTCCGAGATTGATGCCGCGCTTGCTCATCAGCGTCGGATAGAACGTTGCATCGCGATTCGGGGCAATGTTCCAGTAGTAAGGCGTGGTCAGTTCGATGCCGTTGACACTGTCGATGCCGATCACTGGCGGCAGCAGACCCGTCTTGCGTGCGTTGCTCAGAGGAAAGCTGAGCGACGGGAACGGCGGCGTACTGATGCCCATGAAGGTGACCTGCGCGCTTGTCGCCACCCCGATGTTTTCTTCCGAGTCGGTGGTGATGGTCTTGGCGCGCAGGAGCCAGGCCGGCATCCAGCCCGGATAGTCCTCGGGACGACAGGTGGTGTAGGTCGCGATGCGTGCGACCGAGACATTGCTGTCAATGAAGTCGATTCGCTCCGCGTCTCCCCGCCCGCCATTGGCCAGGAAGGAGTAGCGGACCTTGTTGAAAAACCCTTCGAAGGATTCGAGCTTGAGTTCCAGTTCGGGGCCTTCGTAGACATTGCCGGCCTGGTTCACATGGACGTTACCGGTGGCGCGGGCGCGATCTTCGGGCTGGTAGTACTCCAGCCGGTCGGCGCGAATGAAGGTGTCGCCACGACGCAGCGTGGCGTTGCCTTCGACCACCGTCTCGAGGTCCGGCCTGCCGGAGATGCGATCTCCATCCACGAAGCTGGGCCGGTCGCCGCGCTGCGCGGGCGTGATCACTTCGGCAAGCTGCGGTGTGCGCTTGAGCACGAGCGGAGCATCCAGTTCCGTATCCTGCGCCCGCACGGCGTGCGCATGCAACAGTGCGAGCGTCAGTACCGCCAGCGGCAAGGGCGGGCGGCACCGGCGCCAGGCAGCTCGGTTCAGGTCAGGCATCGGTACGGAACAAATATCTTCTGAAGGGGAAGGGCGGCGCTGACGGCCGTCGAGTTGGGAGAGCCCGCGCAAGGCGGATTTGTAGAATCAATTATCCATGACAGCCTCTTCGTCCCCGGTCGACCGCGCCGCATCTCCCCTTCATTCCCCAGCGTGGACCGATCCGGCCCGCGCCCAGGCGTTCAACCGCTGGATGGATCGCGTTGCGCCGGCGCACCAATTGCAGCCGCAGACCGTGCGGCTCGCCTCGGCAGACGCCAGTTTCAGACGCTACTTCCGGGTCGACACGAGCGACGGCGCCAAGACCCGCATCATCATGGATGCACCGCCCGCCCAGGAGAACAGCGCCCCTTTCGTTCAGATCGCCAAGCTGATGAGCGACGCAGGCGTCACTGCGCCCACGGTGCTCGAGTGGGATCAGACCGACGGATTCTTGTTGCTCGATGACCTGGGTGCGCACACGATGCTCGACGTGATCGATCCCGCCGACTCTGGCGCGGCACGGCCTCTCTACGAGCAGGCGATCGATGCACTGATTCGCTGGCAACTGGCATCGAAGCCGAATGTCCTGCCTCCTTACGATCGCGCGCTGCTGGAGCGCGAGCTTGCGCTGTTTCCGCAGTGGTACATCGCCAGGCACCGAGGAATTCCGGTGGAGGGGCAGCTCAAGGAGCGTCTCGACCGCAGTTTTGCATTGATCGTCGAGAACAATCTCGCCGCGCCGTGCGTGTACGTGCATCGCGACTTCATGCCTCGCAACCTGATGGTCAAGGAGGGACAGGCGCTGGGCGTGCTGGACTTCCAGGACGCGGTTCATGGCCCGATCACCTATGACATCGCAAGCCTCATGCGCGATGCGTTTCTGAGTTGGGACGAAGAGTTCGTGATCGACGTCACCGTGCGCTATTGGGAGCGGGCCCGCAAGGCTGGTCTGCCGGTCGACGACGATTTCGGTGCGTTTTATAGGGGCGTCGAATGGATGGGTCTGCAGCGCCACCTGAAAGTCGCGGGCATCTTCGCGCGGCTCACGGTTCGTGACGGCAAGCCCAAGTACCTGGCCGATACGCCGCGGTTCATCGCCTATATCCGCGCGACCGCCAGTCGCTATCGCGAACTCACACCGTTGCTGCGCGTGATCGACGAAGTCGAAGGCACTCAGCCGTTGAGCGGCTTCGCCTACGGACGCATGTGACGGCGCGATTTCACTGCGCTGTGGCGCTGGTCGAGAACAGCTCGCTCACGCTGCCGCCCGGTGCTGCGCGCCACGTGCAGGTGCTTCGGATGCAACCCGGCGATGCGCTGACCCTCTTCGATGGCAGCGGCGGCGAATTCGCGGCGACCGTCGACCGCATGGGGCGGAGCGACGTCGATGTCACAGTCGGCGCGCGCAAGCCCATCGAGCGCGAGGCTGCGCGAGCGGTGCACCTGGCCGTCGGTATGCCGGCCAACGAACGGATGGATTGGCTGGTCGAGAAAGCGACCGAACTCGGCGTCGCGAGCATTCAGCCGCTCGTGACGGCACATGGGGTGCTCCGGTTGTCAGGCGAAAGGGCCGACAAGAAGCGCCTGCATTGGGAAGCCATCGCAATTTCGGCCTGCGAGCAATGCGGACGCAACCGTGTTCCGGTGATTCATCCGGTTCGGCCGCTGGCAGGGTGGCTCGCGGCATCGGCGGACGATTCGGAACGGTTCATCTTGAGCCTCACCGAAGGAGCTTGGTCGGCGCACGAAGCGGCGGCCAGCATTCAGCGTTCGGTTTGGGTCCTGAGCGGCCCGGAAGGCGGCCTCAGTGCTTCAGAAGAAAAAGAAGCGCTGGTCCGCGGCTTTGCCCCGCTGACGCTGGGACCGCGTGTCTTGCGCGCTGAAACAGCCGCGCTCGCTGCGCTGGTGTTGCTCACCGATTCGCAATGAAAGATCAAAGAATGATGTCATCTCGCCTCATTTCCTTGCCCTCGCGGGCTTTGCTGCCGTCGCGCATGGCGCCCATCGTGCTTGCCGCAGCATGCATCGGCGGCGGCGCGCACGCACAAGTCTCCGCTGTGGCGCCGACGCCGTCGCAGGTTCGGCCCGCAGTCGACGAGGCGTATACGCAGCTCCTGGCCGCACCGGCCGTCAAGCAGTTGCTTGATGCCGTCAAGGCTGACCATGAGCGTTCGGTCGAGGATCTGAAGGCGCTCACCGAGATCGAGGCGCCGCCGTTCAAGGAGCAGAAGCGCGCCGAAGCGTTTCTTGCGCGACTCAAGGCACTCGGCCTTGCGGACGCCAGGATCGACGCCGAGGGCAACGTGATCGGCGTGCGCAAAGGTACCGGCAACGGGCCGACACTGCTGATCTCGGCGCATCTCGATACGGTCTTTCCCGCAGGCACGGACGTCAAGGTCAAGGAGCGGGATGGAAAGCTCCATGCGCCTGGCATCTCGGACGACACACGGGGCCTTTCCGTGTTGCTCTCCTGGCTCAAGGTGCTGAACGATCACAAGGTGCAGACGGTCGGCGACCTGATGTTTGTGGGCAATGTGGGCGAAGAAGAACTCGGCAACTTGCGCGGCATGAAGGCCATTTTTCGCGATCACCCGGAGATCGACGGCATGGTTGGCCTGGAGCCGGCGCCGGACGGAACCGTTCTCGTGCTCGGTACCGCCAGCCATCGCTACGAAGTGAACTTCAAGGGCCCGGGTGGCCACAGCTACGCGGCGTTTGGTCAGGTTCCGAGCGCGATCCACGGGATGGGTCGCGCCATCGCAAAGATCGCCGACATCAAGACGCCGAGCTTTCCCAAGACGACGTTCACCGTCGGCACCGTCGGCGGTGGAACCTCCGTCAACACCATCGCGCCGGATGCGCGAATGGCGGTGGACATCCGCTCGGACGAAATGGGCGCCTTGCTGGACACTGAAAAGAAGGTGCTGTCCGCAATCGACGAGGCCGTAGCGGAAGAAAACAAGCGCTGGAATGTCACGACCCTCAGTGCATCGACCAAGCTTATCGGCGATCGGCCAGGCGGACGCACAGGGTCGGATTCTGTGGTCGTCGAGGCGGCGGTCCGCTCCAACGCCGCTTTCGGCCATAAGACGCTCCTCACCGGCGCCAGCACGGATGCCAACGTGCCGATGTCGCTGGGGATCCCGGCGATCATCATCGGTAGCGGAGGCAAGACCGGCGGCTTTCATGCGCTGTCTGAATGGATCGACGTGACAGATGGTTGGCAGGGCGCGCAGAATGCGCTCGCGACCGTGCTTGGGCTGGTCGGCGTGCAGGGTGTGAGCGAGCCGCTGCTGGCCAAGCGGACACCGCGCCCCAAGTAACGCCGCGTTCCACATCCTTCATTGCTTCAGGAGCCCATCATGGGATTGCTCGATTCGGTACTCGGTCAGGTGCTCGGCGGCGCGCAGGCGCAACCTCAGGAAGGCGGTCCCGGCGGGCTCAGCGGCCTCGAGGGGCTCGGCAATCTGGGCGGCATTGCCGGCGCCCTTGGCGGGCTGCTCGCTAACAACAGTGAAACTGGTGGCCTCGGCGGGTTGGTGTCCAAGTTCGATCAGGCCGGGATGGGCGACGTCATCGGCTCGTGGATAGGCAAGGGCGAGAACGCGCCCATCTCTGGAGGCCAGTTGCAGGACGTGCTGGGCAGCGACGCGATCTCCGGCATCGCGCAAAAGCTCGGGATGAACAGCGCAACCTTGCTGCCATTGCTCGCAACGCTGCTGCCCACCTTGATCGATCACCTGACGCCGAAGGGGCAGGTGCCTGCCGAAGGCCTCGGCAATCACGATGATCTGCTGTCATCCCTGAGCGGCTTGCTTCAAAAGGGCTGACGACCGCAGTCCTTCGTTCATGCCATGAATCGCAATCTCTGGCTGCTGACCATTTGCCAAGGCTTGTTCCTGACGAACAACGTCACGTTCATCGCAATCAATGGTCTCGTCGGATTGGCACTCGCGCCGCATGGCTGGATGGCAACGCTGCCCGTGATGGGCTACGTGGTGGGCGGCGCGCTCGCGACCGGCTTGGTGGCGCGCACCCAGCGCCGTCTCGGTCGTCGACGTTCATTCCAGATCGGCATTGCAGTGGCGCTGTTCTCGGCGCTGCTGTGCGCGCAAGCTGCTGTCTGGAAGGACTTCTGGCTCCTCTGCTTTGCGACGCTGGTCGCTGGCTACTACAACGCCAACGCCAGCCTTTACCGATTTGCCGCCGCGGAACTCGCCGCTCCCGAATGGCGCGAGAAGGCGGTGTCGCTGGTGATGGCTGGTGGTCTGATCGGTGCTGTCGCGGGGCCGAATCTCGCCGCGGTCACGCGCAATTGGTTCGAAGTGCCGTTCGCTGGTGCGTACCTCGCCCTGGCGGTGATCGCGCTGGCGTCGATGGCGATGATGCAATTCATCGACTTTCCCGCGCCACCGGCCAAGAACGCATCCGCAGGCGGGCGATCGCTTTCCGAGATCGCACGTCAGCCGGTATTCATCGTTGCCGCTGTCTCGGGCGCGCTGGGATTCGGTGTCATGAATCTGCTGATGGCCGCGACGCCGATCGCCATGCAGGTGTGCAGTCTTCCATTTGAAGATGTAGCGCTCGTCCTTGAATGGCACGTGATCGGGATGTTTGCGCCGGGCTTCTTCACCGGTCACCTGATCCGCCGGTTCGGCGCGCTGCCGGTCATGGGTGTCGGATTGCTGCTCAACCTGGGGTGCATCGCCGTCGCGCTGTCTGGCGTGGACTTGCATCGGTTCGTGATTGCGTTGTTCATGCTGGGAGTGGGCTGGAACTTTCTCTTCACCGGCAGCACGACCTTGTCGCTGACCGCGTACACGGCCGAGGAAAGGGACCGGGCGCAAGGCGCGCTGAACTTCTGTGTCTTCGGGACCCTGGCGATCAGCTCTTTCGCGTCAGGCGTACTGGTCACGACACAGGGATGGCGCTTGCTTAACTTCGGCTCGTTGGTGCCAGTGGTGCTGACCGGCCTTGCGCTCTTGTGGCTTGCGCGGCGGCGCGCCGCGTCCGCCCCGGCAGCCGCCTAGGGATTCGGAAAGCGTTCGGCCAACCAGTGCTCGAGCCTGTCGAAGACGGGCTCAGCGTCGCGTTCATTGAAGATTTCGTGGAAGTGGCTCGTGTAGCACGTGGTGCTCACAGTCTCAGGCGGCGCCGCACTTTCGAATGCGCGGCTGCCCGCGGGAGAAACAAGGCGATCATTCCCGGCGTAGATGAGCAGGGTGGGCACGCGCCAGGCGGCGGCAGCTGACTGCACGGTAGCGCCCTCATCCGCCAAAAAGCTCGCCAGCCGCGCGCCGATGCGATCGTGACACAGCGGGTCGGCTCGATACGCTTCTGCCACCGCGGGATCGTGCGACAGATACTTGAGGTCGAGTCCATTGCTCACGCGCAATTCGGGCGCGAGCCGCGACAGCATTGCGATCAGGAGCTTCTGGAATCGGCTGAGACCGGGATCGAGTGCTGGCGACGAAAGCACCAGTGCATCTACCGTGCGCACATCGCGCGCGACGAAGCTTGCAGCCACCAGCCCACCCAGGCTGTGGCCAAGCAGAACCACCGGGAGCCCCGGGTGCCGGCGCCTGGCATCGTCGACCACGAGCGCGAGATCTTCGGTAAGGCGGTTGGACGTCGGCAAACCGCCGCGCGCGCCGGTGGAAGCGCCATGGCCATACTGATCGAGGGCGAGCACTTCGAAGCCCCACCCATTGAGTCGCTGTGCGACATGCGCATGGCGGCCGGCGTGTTCGCCCAAGCCATGAACGATGACGACGACGGCTCTTGCAACGGTACGTCCTGGTGGCCAGACGTGCAGCGCCAATGTTTCGCCGTCGGGCGTTCGCAGCGCTTGATGCACCTGCGGCGCCGCTTGCGTCGGACGAGCGCTCAAGCAGCGACGGCGTTCGCCGCCGGCAAGGCCGCGATGACCTCCGCCACCGCCGCCGTCAGTTTCTTGGCATAAGGGATATGCAGGAACTCGTTGGGCCCGTGCGCATTGCTCTTGGGGCCCAGCACACCGCAGACCATCATTTGCGCCTTCGGGAAGCCGACACTCAACATGTTCATGAGCGGGATGGTGCCGCCTTGCCCGATGTAGCCGCAGCTCGCGCCGAAGTGCGCCTGTGACGCGGCATTCAGCGCATGCTCGAACCATGGCGCGGTGTCGGGCGCGTTCCATCCGGTCGCGCCGCCATGGCTCTCGAAGGTGACTTTGGCCTGGTAGGGTGCGTTGTCCTCGAGCAGAGACTTGAGCTGTTGCACTGCCTGACCCGCATCGACCAGCGGCGGCAGACGCAGCGACAGCTTGAATGCGGTATAGGGGCGCAGCACGTTGCCCGCGTCCTTCAACGCCGGGAACCCTTCGGCGCCGGTGACGGAGAGTGTAGGCTTCCAGGTGCGATTCAGCAGCGCCTCCACCGGGTCCGTCGTGGTCGGCAGCGCAAACGCCGATGCGCCGCCGCAATCGTAGTGCGCCCACGGAAAGCGCTTGTAGACCTCTTCGCCCAGGATCGCGGCCGTCGCCTTGGCCTGCGACAACCGTTCGGCCGGCACAGCGCAATGAAAGCTTTCGGGCAACAGGCGCCCGGTCTTGCTGTCTTCGAGCCGGTCAAGGACCTGCCGCATGATGCGGAAGCTCGACGGCACCAATCCCGAAGCGTCGCCCGAGTGCACGCCTTCGGTCAGGATCTCGACCTTCAGCGTACCGCTCGCCATGCCGCGCAATGAAGTGGTGAGCCAAAGCTGATCGTAGTTGCCCGCGCCCGAATCGAGACAGATGACGAGCGACACGTCGCCCAGTCTCGGCCGCAATGCGTCGACATAGGGGAGCAGATCGTATGAGCCGGATTCCTCGCACGTTTCGATCAGACCCACGATGCGCGGATGTGCCGCGCCTTGGGCTTTCAGCGCCTGGATTGCTGCCACGCTCGCATAGACGGCGTAACCGTCGTCCGCGCCTCCGCGTCCGTACAGCAGGCCGTCTTCGTATTTGGGTGTCCAGGGGCCGAGGTCGTTGCGCCAGCCGGTGAATTCAGGCTGCTTGTCGAGGTGGCCGTACATCAGCACGGTTTCGGTCATGTCCGTACCGGTCGCCGCCAGCTCGAAGAAGAGCACCGGCGTGCGGCCTTCGAGCCGCACGATCTCCAGCTTCAGGCCATCGACCTTCTGAGCTTCGACCCAGGCAGCGGCATTGCGCATCACGGTTTCGAGGTAGCCGTTCTGTGCCCACTCCTTGTCGAAGCCCGGGGACTTGGCTGGGATCGCGATGTAGTTGGTGAGTTGCTTGACGATGTCGTTGTCCCATTGGGACGAGACGTCGGACAGTGCGCGCCCGGCGTCGAGCAGGCCGGCGGGCATTTCGCGGTGGAGAGGGGCGTTCATGAAAGTACTCCGCGGGGTGAGGAGAACGATGTTAGTGGGTCTTGGCCGGTCGTGCGCAGATGGCAAGCACCCGCTGGATGGGATAAAAAGGCGTGCTTCGCCATTGCTTCCGAGGAATGCCATGCCTGCGCGCATCCAGCTTCGCCTTTGTCACCTGCCCGCCACCGCGGGAAAGGGCCCGAAATGAACGCCGCTGCTGAGCGAATCCGTGTCGGCATTGGAGGGTGGACCTTCGAGCCCTGGCGCAACAACTTCTATCCGGCGGGTCTTCCGCACGCGCAGGAACTGAACTACGCGAGTCGCCACGTCACCGCCATCGAGGTCAACGGCACCTACTACAGCACCTTCAAGCCGACGACTTTCAAGAAGTGGCACGACGAGACGCCGGACGATTTCGTGTTTTCGATGAAGGCTTCGCGCTTCTCGACCAATCGCAAGCAACTCGCCACGGCAGGTGAATCGATCAAGCGTTTCGTGGACAGCGGCATCGGCGAACTCGGCAGCAAGTTGGGGCCGATCGTGTGGCAATTCATGCCGACTAAACAGTTCGACCCGGAAGATCTCGCAGCGTTTTTGGAACTGCTGCCGAAGAAGGAAGGCAGCCGTGCGCTGCGTCATGTGCTGGACGTGCGCCATGACAGCTTTCGAACGCCCGAGTACCTTGCGCTCGTCCGCAAGCACAAGGTGGCGACCGTCTTCACGGATTCGCCGAAGTTTCCGTCGTTTGCCGACCTGACGGGCGACTTCGTCTACGCGCGCCTGATGAACAGCGACGCGAAGCTTGCGTCCGGATACGCGCCGAAGGCGTTGGACGAATGGGCCGAGGCCGCGAAAACCTGGGCCGCGGGCGGAACACCCTCGTCATTGCCCCATGTTGAAGAAGACAAGTCAGGCGCCTCGAAAGCGCGTGACGTGTTTGTCTACTTCATCAACGGCGCAAAAGAAAAGGCACCGGCGGCCGCCGGTGCCTTGATCGAGCGACTGAGCTGACCCGTGATGCGCGTCAGGCAGCGGCGTGAAGAGCCGCCGCGGGCTTGCTGCTGCCGGCCGCCGCGGCGCCGAAGGTGATCTCGCCTGAAAGCTGGCCGCCTTCTTCGATGATGATCTTTCCGTAGCGGATCTTGCCGGTGACCTTGCCCGTGGAGTGAATCACGAGCTTTTCGCGAACCGTCAGATTGCCGTCGAAGAGACCGCGGATTTCGGCGATGTCGATTTCCGCCGAGCCTTTGAACGCTCCTTGTTCGGCGATCTGCATCACGCGCGAATCCATCGTGGCTTCAACAAGGCCTTCGACGACGAGCGTGTCGCAATCGGTGATCTCGACACCCTTCAGTTTGATGTTGGGACCCACGGTCAGCTTGCTGCCGCCCTCCTTGGGGGCGGCGACGCTGGCAACGGCGTTGGCGGCCTGCGTGGTGAGCGTCGAGGGACTGACGGGCGTACCGGAAAGATTGGTACCGGAACCCATCAGCGGCGCGGGGCGGGAGGTGACATTGTCGGCAGCGTCGCGATCACGCTTGCCGAAGAAGGGGGACTGTGTGGCCAATGGGTAGCTCCTCAAAATCGACTATCGTAAGAACGCCGTCACCGAAGGCGGCACTTCATTGCGCAATAGGCGTAACTGAATAAGTCCAAAGCGTGATGCCTGCGAACTTTTGTGCTCGCGCGGCCGAGCATGTTCGGCCAATCACGCGCTAAGCCACGCAACTCGCCCTTGCGTCACGTCGTCCAGTCGTGCGATGAACGCATCCGCGGCCGATTGCGGGAGGGTGAACGAGAAACGCACTTGGCTGTCGTGATGCACCTCGTCGAGCGTCGCGCCCATTGCGGCGATCTCGCGGCGCAGCAGTCCTTCGAACGCATAGGCGACTGCGCAATTCAGAGTGCGCAAACGCACCAATGGAATGAGCGTCGCGCCAACGAGCGCTTGCGCAACGCTGTCGGTGTAGGCGCGCACCAGGCCGCCCGCACCGAGCTTTACGCCGCCGAAGTAGCGCACAACCGTGGCCAGCACGCTTTCGAGATCGTGATGGCGCAGCACTTCGAGCATGGGCCGTCCAGCAGTGCCGCTTGGCTCGCCGTCGTCGTTCGCCGCCGATTGGCCTCCGGCCATCAATGCCCAGCAGACATGAGCGGCTCCGGGATGTTCGGCGCGAAGCGCGGCCACCACGGCGTGCGCCGCTTCGCGATTGGCGACCAGCTGGACGCAGCCGATGAATCGGCTTTTCTTGATGATCAGCTCGCTGTGCGTCGGAGCAGCAAGTGTGAAGGACATGGGGGTCGGGCGCTCGCCGCCCATCTTCGCCGGGTATATTGGTATTGGGTATTGGCTATTCGCCGCGCTCGAACTTGAACACTGCCGTGCTGGCGCGCGCATTCGGAAGCCAGCGCACTTCGTGTCCCGCTTCGAGGCCGAAACAGTCGAGCACCCGCAAGCGGTTCTTGCGCGCGAGCACTCCGAAGTCCTTGAATGTCCCGACACGGATGTTGGGCGTGTCGTACCACTGGTAGGGCAACCGGCGCGTCACGGGCATGCGGCCACGCGCGATGCTGATGCGGTTGGGCCAATGCGCGAAATTCGGGAACGCGACGATGCCGATGCGCCCGACGCGGGCGGTTTCGCGCAGCATCACCTCGGCGTTGCGCAAGTGCTGCAGCGTGTCGATCTGCAGCACAACATCGAAAGACGCGTCGTCGAACATGGCCAAGCCTTCGTCGAGGTTCAGCTGGATCACGTCGACGCCGCGTCGCACGCATTGCAGCACGTTGCCATCGGCAATCTCGACGCCGTAGCCGCTGCATCCGCGCTCGCGCTGAAGAAGGTCGAGCAACGATCCATCGCCGCAGCCCAGATCGAGCACGCGAGAGCCCTCCGGCACGAGTCGCGCAATGAGGCGTTGCGTATCGAGATCACTCATGCCGGTGCGACTTCCACGCGCTTGGGTGACAGGGTCTGCTCGCCAGCGATGCGCTCGAAGTACGAGCGCACGACGCTCATGTAGCGCACGTCGTCGAGGAGAAAGGCATCGTGCCCATGCGGCGCGTCGATCTCCGCATAGCTCACGTTGCGGCGGTTGTCGAGCAGCGCCTTGACGATCTCCCGGCTGCGCGCCGGAGCGAAGCGCCAGTCGGTCGTGAAGCTGACCAACAGAAACTTGGCCGATGCTTTGGCCAGCGCGGCGCGAAGGTCGCCGCCGTGGGTTCGCGCGGGGTCGAAGTAGTCGAGCGCGCGCGTGATCAGCAGATAGGTGTTGGCGTCGAAGTACTCGCTGAACTTGTCGCCGTTGTAGCGCAGATAGCTTTCGATCTGGAACTCGACCTCTTGCGTCGAATAGAGGAAGTCGGTGTTGACGGCGCTCCCTTCGACCGCACTGCGCAGGGCCCGACCGAATTTCTCGTTCATGAGGTCGTCGCTCTGGTAGGTGATATGGCCGACCATTCGCGCGATACGCAGGCCTCGTTTGGGGATGACACCGTGCTCGTAGAAGTGGCCGCCGTTGAAGTCGGGATCGGTCACGATCGCCCGGCGCGCCACTTCATTGAATGCAATGTTCTGTGCGGTGAGACTCGGAGCGCTCGCCACCACCACGGCATTTCGCACGCGCTCCGGGAATTGCAGAGCCCATGAGAGCGCCTGCATCCCGCCGAGGCTGCCTCCCATCACTGCAGCAAGCGTGTGAATGCCGAGCGCATCGAGCAACGCGGCCTGCGCATTGACCCAGTCTTCGACCGTGACCACCGGAAAGTCGGCTCCGTAGGCGCGGCCGGTTGCCGGATTGATGTGCATCGGCCCTGTCGAGCCGAAACACGAGCCGAGATTGTTGATGCCGATGACGAAAAACCGGTCGGTATCGACCGGCTTTCCGGGCCCGATCATGTTGTCCCACCAGCCTTCGGACTTGGCTTGGCCCGCGTACATGCCGGCGACATGGTGCGACGCATTGAGCGCATGACACACCAGCACCGCGTTGCTGCGGTCGGCGTTGAGTTCGCCGTAGGTTTCGAAAGCAAGTGTGTAGTCGGAGATCGAAGCGCCGCTGGTCAGGGCCAGCGGGCCGGCGAACTGCATGGATTGCGGAGTAACGACGAACGACATGAATGAAAAAGACCCGGCCTCGCCAAAAACGAGCCGGGTCGGCATCCGTCTTTAGCTGCATTTGTTAAGCGCCCGCAAGCTGGAGCAAATCGGCGCGTCGCGAAAGTATATGACGTTCTGTCTTTCAACCCCAGTCGATCAAAGCGACCACGCCCAGCGCCAGAAAGATGACGGCGGAGATGCCATGAACAAGCTTGATCGGCACGCGCTTGACGATGCGCTCCCCAAGCCACACGACCGGCGCATTCGCCAGCATCATCCCGAGCGTCGTGCCCAGAACGACCCACGCATAGGCATCCACATAACGCGCCGCGAGCATCACCGTTGCAATCTGCGTCTTGTCGCCCATTTCGGCGAGAAAGAAGGCGATGACGGTCGTCCCCAAAACGCCGAAGCGAGAAGACTTGGGAACCTCGTCGTCCTCGAGCTTGTCGGGGACGAGTATCCACAGCGCCATTGCGATGAACGAGCCACCGAGGATCCAGCGCAGGACGACCGGGCCCAGGAAGTGCGTCACCCAATTTCCGACGGCGCCCGCTAATGCGTGGTTGAGGACTGTGGCGGTGAGGATTCCGAGAACGATCGGCCAAGGCCTGCGGAATCTCGCGGCAAGCACGAGCGAGAGGAGTTGGGTCTTGTCGCCCATCTCGGCGAGAGCGACCACGCCGGTGGCAACGAAAAAAGCTTCCATGAATAAGGATCCCTCGGCCGAAGACGCAATTGACCGCACGACAACTCGGCCGAACCCGAAGTCGCACGGTCAAAGGTCTCGCCAGGCTGTCCGCTGCTTGCGCCATATCCCACTCGATGTAGGACAAGTCTGTTGACGCAAACCCTTCTCGCAATGGAAGGCGGCTACTCCCCGATGACTGTGGGGGATTGTAGCGTGGCCTACCTCTTTCATGTAAGTTTGCACTAACATCAAATATATTTTGCGGGCGACATCGGTCCGGGCAAATTCCTACTTGCGCAACTTTTATTTCCCACATAATGCGCGAGCCTCCCTCTGAAATTCAGGTGGAGGTGATTGGGTGATCGGTCAGTTTCGCGCAACATTGGCGGATTCCGCCTTGCGGTGCTCTCGGGACTCCATCGCTTTTTTTACGTGTTTATTAGGAGTCCCTTGATGGGCAACAAACTGTACGTCGGTAATCTGCCTTACTCGGTGCGTGACGGCGATCTCGAGCAGGCTTTCGGCCAATTCGGTGCCGTCACCAGCGCCAAAGTCATGATGGAGCGGGATACCGGGCGCTCCAAGGGCTTCGGCTTTGTAGAGATGGGCAGTGATGCTGAAGCGCAAGCGGCAATCAACGGCATGAACGGCCAGCCCTTGGGCGGCCGCAGCGTTGTGGTCAACGAAGCTCGCCCGATGGAAGCTCGTCCGCCCCGCAGCGGTGGTGGCGGCTACGGCGGCGGCGGCGGCGGTGGTGGTTATGGCGGTGGTGGCGGCGGCTACGGTGGTGGTGGCGGCGGTGGTCGCAGCGGCGGCGGCGGCGGTGGTTACGGCGGCGGCGGTGGTGGCTACGGTGGCGGTGGTGGCAGCCGCAGCGGCGGTGGCGGCAGCGACGGCGGCTTCCGCAGCCCTTACGGTGCTGGCCCTCGTGGCGGCGGCGGTGGTGGCCGCGGCGGCTACGGCGGTGGCAACGGCGGCAACAGCGGCTACTGATTCATTCCGACCGACGTCGAACAGCAAAAGGGCTCCTTTCAGGGAGCCTTTTTTGATGGCTATTCGCCAGCGCGCTTCTTGCGTCCGCGACCTTGCAGTGCGCGGTCGAACAACGCATTCGGAAGCAGGCGCAAGACCTTCGCGACCACGCCCATTTGCCAAGGGATCACCCGATAGCTGCTGCCCGACTCGATGACACGGAATGCCTTCTCGGCGAAGTCGTTCGGCTGCATCAGGAATGGCATGCCGTAGCGATTGCCCTGCGTCAGCGGCGTGTCGACGTACCCAGGCAACACGGTCACTACCTTGACGCCACTGGCCCGCATTTCTCCCCTGAGACTTTCGCAATACGCCACGACACCGGCCTTGCTCGCGCAGTAGGCCCCATGCCCCGGCAGCCCACGTATCGCGGCGACGCTGCCGATGCCGACGAGACGACCGCTCCCCCTTGCCTGCATGGCGCGGAGGAAGGGATGAAAAGTCGCAGCGAGCCCGATGTTGTTGATCGCCAACGTTCGGGCGAGCACGTCAAGATCGTCGCGCTCGGCAGTGTCCATGCCCACGCTGATGCCTGCGTTGGCGATCACCGCGTCGGGAACGCCCTGGCGTTCCAGGCATGCGTTTCCGGCCGCGACAACGCTGTCGATGTCCGCCACGTCGGCGTTGTAGATCTGGCAGCGAGCAGGATCCATCTGCCGTTCCACCGCCCAGGCTTCGATCTCCGCCGTGCGGCGGGCCACGAGCGCGAGATCGTAGCCCGCCGCATAGAAGCGGGCTGCGAGTGCCTGTCCGATGCCGCTGGACGCGCCGGTGATGAAAGCAAGGGTCATGGCTTTCGCTTCGGAGCCGGCGCAGCCATCGCTGCCGACGGCACCAGAAGGCCATGAACGCGACCCTTGAGATTGGCAATACCCGTCAGGTTGTCGTAGTCCATCGAATCGGCGGTGAACGTGTCCGCCCCGCGGGTCAGGATGACCGGCTTGTCCGATTTGACGCGCTCGGTGTCGGTGAAGGCATGCAGGAAATCGCCGCGAAACTCCAGCCGCGGCAGCGGAGCGCCTTTCGGCGTCGTCGCGGCATCGCGAATCACGATGGCATTGTCGAAAAGCTGGATCTCCGTGCCGTCGCCATTCGACAAACCGCGGTTCGCCGACCCGTGCATGACCAGGCCCTGGTCCGAGATGGAACGAAAGCGCACCTCGTCGACCTCGAGCGTGTCAGTGTCCGGATAGTGGCGTCCTTCCTTACCGAAAAGCTCCGTGCGCAAATCGCCGTTCGGTTGAAAGCTCTTGACCACGAAGTCGCGCATGAAGAAGTCGGGGTCGTGCGCCGGCGCTTCCTTGGCGGTGGGTTCGAGCAGCCTCGGCGCATTGCGAACGAGCCAATAGGTTCCCAGCGCGAGGGTGGCAGTCAGGATGAGCGGCAGATAAATCGTGACGCGATCGAATCCGTCGCGCAGGAAACTCCAGGCCGACTTCATGCGGGCAGGCCCCGCGCACCGTCCAGCAGCCGGCGGTAATGTCCGCCAGCCGTCAGGAGCAAGTCGCAGAACTCTCGAGCCGCGCCTTCGCCGCCGCGTGCGTTCGTCACGTGATGGGCAATCGCTCGCACCTCCGTATGGGCGTTCGCGGGTGCGGCCGCGAAGGCTGCGCGCGCAAGCACAGGCAAGTCGGGCCAGTCGTCGCCTATTGCGGCGGCATGTTGCCAGTCGGTTCCGAGGAGCGCGAGCATCGCCTCGGCGGCTGGCAGCTTGTCCTCGGTGCCGTAGCGCACATGCTGGATTCCCAACGCCTCGAGACGCACGCGGAGCGGTTTCGAATCACGCCCGGTGATGACCGCTGGCGTAATGCCCGCCATGCGCAGCAGCTTGAGGCCGTATCCGTCGAGGATGCTGAAACGCTTGAGCGTTTCGCCGTGCTCGCTGAAGTAGACGCCGCCGTCGGTCAGCACGCCATCGACGTCAAAAAACGCGACGCGAATGTCCTGAGCTGCCAAAAGCGTTTCCGGCCGGAATTCAATGGCCATCAAATGACTTTCGCGCGCATGAGATCGTTGATGCTGAGTGCTCCGATCAGGACGCCGGACGCATCCACCACCAGCACGCTGGTGATGCGATGTTGTTCCATGAGGTCGGCCGCTTCAGCAGCCAGCGCATCGGCGCGCAGCGTGCGCGGCCCGACGTGCATGACGTCGCCGGCAGTGAGCGCGCGCAAGTCGGCGCCGGTTTCGACCTGCCGGCGCAGGTCACCGTCGGTAAAGATGCCGATCGCCCGTCCTGTGGGGTCGACCACCGCGGTCGCGCCGAGTCCCTTGGCGCTCATCTCGCGCATCAGGTCACTCAGGCTGGCTGAAGGCGCGACGCGCGGCACGTCGTCGCCCGAGCGCATGACATCGCTGACGTGAGTCAGGAGCTTTCTGCCGAGTGCGCCGCCAGGGTGCGAACGCGCGAAATCATCGGTGCCGAAGCCACGCGCATCGAGCAGGGCGACGGCGAGTGCATCACCCAGCGCCATTTGCGCGGTGGTACTGGCCGTCGGCGCGAGGTTGAGAGGGCAGGCTTCTTTCTCGACGCTGCTGTCGAGCACGATGTCAGCGTGGCGCCCCAAGGTGGAGTCTCGGCGCCCGGTCATGCCGATCAATGGCACGCCTTGCCGCTTGACCACGGGAAGGATGACGGTGAGCTCTTCGACTTCGCCGCTATTGGAGATGGCGAGCACGAGGTCGACCGCCTTGATCATGCCGAGGTCGCCGTGGCTTGCTTCGGCGGGATGCACGAACATGGCCGGAGTGCCCGTCGAAGCGAGCGTGGCAGCGATCTTGCGGCCGACATGGCCGCTCTTGCCCATGCCCATGACGACCACGCGCCCGCGGACATCGAGAATTTTTTGGACCGCCTCGACGAAGCTCGGCCCGACACGCTCCTTCAGTCCGAGGACAGCAGCCGCTTCGATGTCGAAAGTGGTGCGAGCTCGCGCGAGCATGGCTTCAGGGTCGGCAGTCAGGGGTGAGTCGGGGCGAAAGCTCATCGCGGGATTTTATCGGGCGAGGCCGGCGCGCCGGAATGCGCGCCGCTGAACCCTCGCACATTCAGTAGCATCAAGCCATGACCTCATTCGACCTGACGCTGATGTACTTGCTTGCCGCGGTCATCGGCGTGGTCGCGTGCCGCTCTCTCAAACTGCCGCCCATGCTTGGCTACCTGGCTTCCGGCGTCTTGATAGGCCCACATGCCTTTGCACTGGCCCAGAACTCCGAAGGCATCCAGCACCTGGGCGAATTCGGCGTCGTCTTCCTGATGTTCGTCATCGGGCTGGAATTCAGCCTCCCCAAGCTCCGCGCGATGCGCAGACACGTGTTTGGGCTCGGTCTTCTGCAGGTGATGTTGACCATCGCTATGGCGACCGCGGGCGCCTTGCTGATCGCCACGGTGCTGCCGCAGCAATGGCGTCTCGATTGGCAGACTGCCCTCGTGCTGTCGGGTGCGCTCACCATGAGTAGCACCGCGATCGTCGTGAAGCTGATGGCTGAACGCCTCGAGCTCGACAGTGAGCACGGCAAGCGCGTCATGGGCGTGCTGCTGTTTCAGGATCTCGCCGTCGTGCCGCTGCTGGTGCTGATTCCGGCTCTGGGCGCACCTCCGGAAGCGCTTCTCAAGGCGCTCGGTCTCGCGTCGATCAAGGCAATCTTCCTGATCGCCGTTCTCCTGTACGGCGGACCGCGCGTGATGCGGTGGTGGCTGACTTTGGTCGCACGGCGGCGCAGCGAAGAGCTGTTCATGCTCAACCTTCTTCTGGTCACCCTCGGACTGGCTTGGCTCACGCAACTGGCTGGCCTGAGCCTGGCTCTGGGAGCCTTCGTCGCAGGCATGCTTGTTTCCGAGACCGAGTTCAAACACCAGGTCGAGACAGACATCCGCCCGTTTCACGACGTACTGCTGGGCTTGTTCTTCATCACGGTCGGGATGTCGCTCGATTGGCATGTCGTCGTTCAGAGGTGGGTATTCGTTGCGGCGCTGCTGCTGATTCCGCTGGCCTTCAAGCTGGCGCTGGTGACGGCGCTCGCGCGCATGCTGGGTGCGACAAGCGGCGTCTCATTGCGCACTGGCTTGTATCTGGCCCAGGCAGGCGAGTTCGGATTCGTGCTCCTGGCGCTGGCACAGGGCCGAGGACTGCTGCCGGAATGGCTCGTCAATCCCGTCCTTGCATCGATGGTGCTGTCGATGCTCTCCACGCCTTTCATCATCATGTACAGCAATCGCATCGTGCGAAAGCTGGTTGCGAGCGACTGGCTCCAGCAATCGTTGCAGATGACAAGCATCGCCCGCAAGACGATCAACACCGCCCAACACGTGATCATCTGCGGGTACGGCCGCTGCGGGCAGAACCTCGCGCGCATGCTGGAGCGCGAAGGCATTCCTTATCTGGCGCTCGATCTCGATCCGGATCGAGTTCGCCAGGCCGCTGCGGCGGGGGACTCCGTCGTGTTTGGCGATGCGGCGCGGCTGCAGGCGCTCATGGCGGCAGGCCTGGCTCGTGCCAGCGCGGTGGTCGTGACCTACCAGGACGTCCCTGGTGCACTGAAGGTGTTGGCCAATACGCGCTCGCATGCACCGCAGGTGCCGGTGATCGTGCGTACACAGGACGATCGCGACCTCGAGAAGCTCCAGGCCGCCGGCGCCACCGAAGTCGTGCCCGAAGCCATCGAAGGATCCCTCATGCTCGCCAGCCACGCGCTCGCGCTCGTCGGCGTGCCGATGCGTCGCGTGATCCGCGTGGTGCAGGATCAGCGAGATGCGCGCTACAACCTGCTGCGCGGGTACTTCCATGGCGCCGATGACGACAAGGCCGATGAGGTCGACCATGAGCGGCTCAACACCTTCACTCTTTCGGCGGGAGCGCGCGCCATCGGGCAACCGCTCGCGCGACTTGCGCTTGAAGCATTGGGCGTACGCGTCGCCAGCCTGCGCCGCCGGGACGGAAAGACGGCAGACGCTACGGAGGAAGCGGTGCTCGCGGATGGAGATACGCTGGTGCTGTCAGGCAAACCTGGCGCGCTGGCGATGGCGATCGAGAAGCTGCAAAAGGGGTGATGCGGCGCCTTGCCCGTCAGTTGAGCAAGGACGGATTCCGCTTTTCTTCCTCGATCTGCTGCTGGCGTCGCACGGCTTCGCACTGAGCGTGCGCCCTGTAGTCGGCTTTGGCACACAGCGCTGCCATGCATCTTGCGCGTGCAAAGAAATTGAGGCCTTCGCAAGCGGACTGCGGACTGGGCGGAGCGGCGGGCGCTGGGGCCGGCTCGGGCGCGGCGACGGGGGACGGCGGAGGCGGAACTGCCGGCGCTGCAATGCGGACCGCTGCCGGCTTGCGCGCCTTGGCAGGTGCGGCGGCAGGCTTGATGGGCGCATCCTGCGGCGGCGCGAGCTGCGATTCTGCCTGGGGCGGTGCCGGTGGTGGCGGCGGCGGGGCCTCCGCCGCATCAGCGGCCGGCGCCGAAGCGGTTGACTCTGAAACAGGGGGCGAAGGTGTCGGCTGGACGACCGGCATGCGATCCAGGACTTTCGCCGGTTCGTTGACGGTTCGCGAGTTGAGCGCGTACCAGCCGCCGACCACGACGAGGATCGCGGCGATCAAGCCCCAAGAGGCGATTCGCCTTGACCCGCTCTCGCGCGAGCCCGTTTGGACCGTCTGGGGACTTGCTGCCGACGAGTTTGGACCCTTGGATTGCCATCCGCCCGACGGAAGAGATGCGTACAGGCCTCGCGACGGCGGTGAGTCTTCGACGCGCTCCAACTGGTGCCGCATGGGCATGCGCTGCGTAGCGGGCCAATCCTCTTCAGTGTTCTCTTCCGTATCGGGTCGGCCCTCAGTCGAATTGGCCGGCACAACGAGCCTGAGCCTATGGCCGCAACCCTTGCAGAACTTGGCACCGTCTCGGTTGGCCGTGCGGCAGTCCGCACATATTGCCGGCATGGTCAGGTCACCGCGACCCGTTTCGGCTTGTTCACCATCCGCTTGGCAATCACAGCGCCCAAAGCCAGCGTGAGTTCGAGCGCGAGATTCGGCTGGCGGTTGGACATTTCGGCAAATCGCAGCGCCGTCAATCGCCAGACACGGGCCGCACCCGTCGCAACCACATTGGCCGAGCGCGGCAACCGTGAGAAGAATGCGCCCTCGCCGACGACGGAACCAGGATTCAGGATCGCGAGTTGCATCTGCCCCTTTTCGCCGATCAAATGAACGCTGAGTGCGCCCCGTTCAATAAAAAAGAGCGTCCGGTCGACGGCGCCTTGATCGATGAGCACCTGGCCTGCAGGCATGTCGTGGGGTTGTAGATACGAGGCGACCGTTTCCCATTGCTGGGCATTGAAAGCGGGCGCAAACGCGTCGTAACTGGTGTTCTGAGCGATCGCGCGGCAAAGATCTTGAATGCTGGATGACATCGTTGTGAGCCCCTGCTGTGCCTGCTGGAGTATCTGCGGAAGCTTAAATGCATAGTGACACTTGTCACAAGCGCTTGCATTCTCGGTCACTTACCAATACAGAAGCGGGAAAAGATCACGCCCAGCAGGTCGTCGGCGCCAAATTCGCCGGTAATTTCGTTCAACGCGTTCTGCGCCAGGCGCAGTTCCTCGGCCAGAAGATCCAGGGACTGGGCTCGTGCTGCCAAGTGCTCTGCCGCCCAGTCGACATGCTGCTCGACGCGCGACAGGGCCTGTACATGGCGTGCCCTGGCCAGGTAGACCCCCTCGGGAACCGACTGCCACCCTGCGACTTCGAGCAGGCGGCCACGAAGCGCTTCGATCCCGAAGCCGGTCCGCGCGGACAGGTTGATGCCTGTGGATTCGGGCGCTGACGGCACAGCGTCCAGCTTGCTCCACACATCGATGACGGGGACGCCGATAGGTAGCTTGGTTGCCAGGGCGCCCGATATCGCCGAGTCCGCCTCCGCGTAGTCCGGCCACTGAGCGCGTGTGAGATCGTGCAGGAAGAGCACCGCGTCTGCGTCCTCGATCTGTCCCCAGGCACGCGCGATGCCGATTTGCTCCACTTCGTCGATGCTGTGGCGCAAGCCGGCCGTGTCCACCACGTGCAGCGGCACCCCGTGGATCTGGATCGTCTGCGAAACCACGTCGCGCGTCGTGCCGGCGACCGAACTGACGATGGCCAGTTCGGCACCGGCCAAAGCATTGAGCAATGAACTCTTGCCGGCGTTCGGTTGACCAGCGATCACGACCTTGATGCCTTCGCGCAACAGCGCGCCCTGCCGCGCACGTTGCTGAACGGACCCCAATTGCGATTTCAGCAAAGTCAGTTGGCCGGCGGCATCGGCTTCCTGCAGAAAATCGATTTCCTCGTCCGGAAAGTCCAGCGTCGCTTCGACCAGCATCCGCAGACGAACCAGGGCGTCGAGCAGTGTGTGGATTTCCTTCGAGAACTCCCCCGACAGCGACCGCCCTGCGCTGCGAGCCGCGGCTTCCGTGCTGGCATCGATCAGATCAGCAATGGCTTCCGCCTGGGCCAGATCGATCTTGCCGTTGAGAAAGGCGCGCTGGCTGAACTCACCGGGCTCGGCGACTCGCAGGCCACTGAGTCGAGGTTGGGCCGTCGCGGCATTGAGTTCAGCGGCAGCCTCAAGGCATCGCGCCAGCAACAGTTGCAGCACGACTGGTCCCCCATGTGCTTGCAGCTCAAGAACATCCTCGCCCGTGAACGAGTGGGGCGCAGGGAAATGGATTGCGAGTCCATGGTCGATGGGCTCTCCCGTGGCGTCCCGAAACGGGAGGTACGTGGCCTCTCGCGGCTTGAGACTTCGGCCGCAGATCGCTGCGATCAGAGGCGCCATCTGCACTCCGGACACTCGCACGATCCCGACGGCACCGCGGCCTGAGGCCGTGGCAATGGCAACGATCGGATCGGTGGGACGCGCAAGCATGGCGTGATTCTTTCAGCAAGAAGGGCCGCTTGCGCGGCCCTTCTTCGATGAGAGTGTGATCGCCCCTACTTCTTGGGGGTCTTGTTGCCAAGCACACCAAGGCGCTTGTTGATGAACCACTGCTGAGCAATCGACAGCACGTTGTTGGTGATCCAGTACAGCACCAGGCCAGCCGGGAAGAAGATGAACATCACGCTGAACGCCAGCGGCATGATCCACATCAGCTTGGCTTGCATCGGGTCCGGCGGCGTCGGATTGAGCCAAGTCTGGAACAGCGATGTCGCGGTCATGACGACCGGCAGGATGAACCATGGATCGGGCGCCGACAAGTCATGGATCCACAGAATCCACGGCGCGTGCCGCATTTCGACAGAGGACAGCAGCACCCAGTACAGCGCGATGAACACAGGGATCTGGATCACGATCGGGAAACAGCCGCCCATGGGGTTGACCTTTTCCTCACGATAGATCCGCATCATCTCCTGCTGCATTTCCTGCGGCTTGTCCTTCAGCCGCTCGCGCATCTCCATGATCTTGGGATTGATGGCCTTCATCTTCGCCATGCTCGCGTAGGCTTTCGCATTGAGCCAGAAGAATGCCGCCTTCAACAGAACGACCAGCGCGACGATCGACCAGCCCCAATTGCCGAGGATTCCGTGCAATTGATTGAGCAGCCAGTAAAGCGGCTTGGAGATGATTGCGAAGATGCCGTAGTCTTTGACCAGATCAAGGCCTGGCGCGAGCGCCTCCAGCTTCTTTTCTTCTTCTGGGCCTGCGAACAGGTTGCTGTCGACGGTCTGCGCAGCCCCCGGTGCAAGCTTGGGCAACTCCAGGACCATGGCTACGGAGAACAGGTTGTTGCCCAGATCCGCCACCCTGAACTCACGCTTGATCGCATCGCTACCCGGCACATTGAGAAGCCATGCGGACACAAAGTAGTGCTGGACCATTGCCACCCAGCCGTTGGTGGCGGGTGCGGGCAGCTCAATCTTGTTCTTCGTGATGTCGGTGAACGCGATCTTCTGGAACTTCTTCTGTTCGGTAAAGATGGCCGGGCCCGTGAAGGTGTTGGTGCCGAACATCGTGCCCGATGCGACCGTGCCATGCCGCACAAACTGCAGATACAGCTGTGCATCCCGCGGCTGGTCACTGACGTTGACGATTTGGTGTTTGACGTGGATGGAGTAGTCGCCACGTTGGAATACGTAGGTCTTGACGTATTTCAGGCCCCCTACCGGCTGAGACTCAAATACCACCTCCAGGCTGTTCTGGCCGTCAGCCAACTCGCGAGGACCGCTCCGCGCGGACATCAGACTCAAGTGATTCGGGAATCGATCGCCCGTATCCACCGGATTCAGAAGCCCTGTCTGCGCGACATAGCGCGTCGCCGGGGATCCGTTTTCCATCAACATCACGGGTCTGGATTCGCTCTGCGCCACGGGCAAACCGACCAGACGACGTGCCCATTCGACCAAACCGCCGTTGTTGGTCTGGTCGACGAATTTGAGCAGTTGCAGCTCGGACAGGGTCCCGCCCTCTCCGTCGATCACCGCTTTGAAAAGGTCTGTCGAGACAGTCACCTTTTCGCCAATCGGAGAAACCGCGCCCTGTGCGGGCACTGCGCTCGTAGAGCTACCGGCCGCGGCGGGCACACCATTGGCCGACGGCGCTGGGGTAGCCGGCGCATTGGCCGGTGCAGCTGTCTTCGTCGACGGAAGGAAGGTCGGCTTGTGGCCGTTGTAGACCTGCCATTGGTCCCATAGCAACACCAGGGAGAAACCAAAAATCACCCACAAGATGGTGCGGCGGATATCGTTCATGAAGAAGACTTCTTGTCGTCGGTAGAGAGAAAGGCGAACAGCGACTTCGATGGCGAAGTCGACTGTTGGGCCTTGGGGGGAACCGGGTCGTGGCCGCCTTGGCACCACGGCTGGCACCTGGCGATGCGACGCAGGGTGAGATAACTGCCAGTCGTTGCGCCGTGCTGCTCGAGCGCTTCGATGGCGTAGACGGAACAAGTGGGCTCGAACCGGCAGGCTTGCCCAAGCCAGGGACTCAGGAGCATGCGGTAGGCCTTGACCAGGCCAATCAACAGGCGCTTCATCATCGGCCAGCCGCAGCGGCTCGTGTCAACAATTGTTGAAGTTCGGCTCGCACGGCTGCCTTGAGCCGATCGGATGTCGCGCTCACGAAGGCCTTGCGATCGAATGCCGCACGGAGACGCACGACATGCGCCGAGCGCTGCAGCAAGCCTTCGGAGGCGGCGCCGCTCACGGTGTAGATCTGGCGCTTGATCGAATTGCGGGTCACTGCGCGGCGCGCCCAGCGTTTGGGGACCATGGCGCCGACCCACACATCGTGCGTGTCGAAGAGCGAAGTCGTGCCCGACTGCACGTCGAACGTGCAGCGGTGCAGTGCGAAGTGGGCAGTGCGCGCCACGGTAGCCCCTGCGAGTACAGCCTGGAACTGTGCGCGGGTCTTGAGCCGCTGCATGGAAGTCAACCGCAGGGCGCCGTCAGAGTATGTTGGCGCACACCGAATGACTGGCAACCGTGCCGATGCGTGCCGTCAGACGGCGAGGCGCTTGCGGCCCTTGGCGCGACGTGCGTTGATGACCGCGCGGCCGCCGCGAGTCTTCATGCGGACCAGGAAACCGTGGGTACGGGCGCGGCGGGTTTTGGATGCTTGATAAGTGCGTTTCATGATGGATTCCTGATGTGACCGGATGACCCGGCAGTCCCGGTATTTGCGCCCCGAGGCGTCAACCCCAAGTCGCCCCGAGCCGCTCCAAGCTGTCCAGAAGACAAAGCTTGGGGCCGACCTGAGCCCGAGATACCCCGAAACACGCTAAAGGGTTTTCAGGGAAACCCGCGATTATCACAAAGATTTTGGCGGCAGACAATCCCGTGCCGCCATCCACATCGCCGCAAGAGGCTTCGAAATGGTGTGGATAAGTTTTTGACAAGTTAGAATCGGCGGCGCATCGCGGGTGCGACTATCCACAACACAAACACGAGAGATGGCTGAGGGACAAACCACTTTTCAGAGCACCCATGCCGAGTGACGGCGTTGGTGACAGCCTTTGGCAAGCCTGCGTCGATCAACTCGCGCAGGAACTGTCCGAACAGCAATTCAACACTTGGATCAAACCGCTCACCGCAAGGGTCGCAGACGACTTCTCGCGTGTCACTGTCTTTGTTGCCAACCGGTTCAAGCTGGACTGGATTCGGGCGCAGTATGCGGGCAAGATCGCTTCCATGGCCGAGAACCTTTATGGTCAGCCAGTTGTCATCGAGTTAGCGCTTGCTCCTCGAGAAATCGTTAACCGGCCGACGAGCTTGACGGTCGTGTCAGAGGTCGATGTTCCGCGAGACCTGCCGAGCGCAGGGGAAGATCTGGCAGCCGCCGCATTCAAGAACCGCCTGAACTCGGGTCTCACTTTCGAAACGCTCATCGAAGGTACTGCCAATCGAATGGCGCGCGCCGCGGCGATGCATGTCGCGAGTACTCCCGGCCATCTTTACAACCCGCTTTTCATTTATGGCGGCGTTGGTCTCGGCAAGACGCACTTGATGCATGCCGTCGGCAACCGGCTGTTGACCGACCGGCCGGATGCCAAAGTTCTCTACATCCACGCCGAGCAGTTCGTCTCAGATGTGGTCAAAGCCTATCAGCGCAAGACTTTTGACGAGTTCAAGGAGCGGTATCACTCTCTGGACCTGCTTTTGATCGACGACGTCCAGTTCTTCGCGAACAAGGATCGGACACAAGAAGAATTCTTCAATGCGTTCGAGGCCTTGCTCGCAAAGAAGTCGCACATCGTCATGACGAGCGACACCTATCCCAAGGGGCTTGCGGATATCCACGAGCGACTGGTTTCCCGTTTCGATTCAGGGCTCACTGTCGCCATCGAGCCGCCCGAGCTCGAAATGCGCGTTGCGATCCTGATCAACAAGGCGCGCGCCGAAAGCACCGAAATGCCGGAGGAGGTGGCGTTCTTCGTGGCCAAGAACGTCCGTTCCAACGTCCGCGAACTGGAAGGCGCCTTGCGCAAGATCCTCGCTTACTCGCGCTTCAATCAAAAGGAAATCTCCATCGCATTGGCACGGGAAGCACTTCGCGACCTGCTGTCGATCCAGAACCGTCAGATTTCCGTCGAGAACATCCAGAAAACGGTGGCCGACTATTACAAGATCAAGGTCGCGGACATGTATTCGAAGAAGCGGCCGGCCTCGATCGCAAGGCCGCGACAGATCGCGATGTACCTGGCCAAGGAACTGACCCAGAAGAGCCTGCCCGAAATCGGGGAGCTTTTCGGAGGCCGCGATCACACGACCGTACTGCACGCAGTGCGCAAGATTTCCGGTGAGCGGCAGCAGCTCACCGAACTGAATCAGCAACTGCACGTGCTGGAGCAAACGCTCAAGGGATGACGGATGAGCGCTTTACGCAGATTCTCGAGTCCTGTCAAAGGACAACTCTGGGGAAAGTTCAAGCACAAATGACAGCTTGTCCACAGGGCCGTCGCGCGACCCGAAGTTGTTCGCGTTTGCACGACATCACGGAAGCACTGCTGCGCACAGCGAACGGAGCTCCCCAAGTCCTTGTCGTAGAAACGGAAAATCGCCCTGTCCACAGGTGGGCGCGCCCCTTATCTACTACTACTAATTTGAATTAAAGAAATAAAGGAAGAGGTAAGAACATGATCGTTTTGAAGTCTACGCAAGACAAAGTCCTCGCAGCGCTGCAGTCGGTGGCGGGTATCGTGGAGCGGCGGCACACCCTGCCGATATTGGCCAATGTGCTTATCCGCAAGACGGGCGGCCAGTTGCAGCTGACCACCAGCGATCTGGAAATCCAGATTCGCACCCAGGCTGAACTGGGTGGCGACGAGGGTAACTTCACGACGACCATTGGCGCGCGCAAGCTGATCGACATCCTGCGGACTATGCCGTCCGACCAGACGGTCAGCCTCGAATCCAGCGCGAACAAGCTGGTGCTCAAGGGTGGCAAGAGTCGCTTCACGCTGCAGTCGCTTCCTGCGGAAGACTTCCCGCTGGTGCAGGAATCCGCCAATTTCGGTCCGGTTTTCAGCGTTCCGCAAAAGACGCTGAAGGATCTGCTGAGCCAGGTGTCGTTCGCGATGGCGGTGCACGACATCCGCTACTACCTCAATGGCATCCTGTTCGTGGCCGAAGGTAAACAGTTGAGCCTCGTGGCAACGGACGGCCATCGGCTGGCGTTCGCGTCGGCAACGCTGGACGTCGAAGTACCCCGCCAGGAAGTGATCCTGCCACGCAAGACAGTCTTGGAAATGCAGCGGCTGCTGTCCGATGCCGAGGGCGCAATCGAGATGCAGTTCGCGAACAACCAGGCCAAGTTCAACTTTGGCGGGATGGAGTTCGTCACGAAGCTAGTCGAAGGCAAGTTCCCCGACTACAACCGCGTGATCCCCAAGAATCACAAGAATTCGGTGACGCTGGGGCGCGCTCCCCTTCTCGCAAGCCTTCAGCGCACGGCGATCCTGACGAGCGAGAAGTTCAAAGGCGTGCGGCTCAACATCGAACCGGGTACCTTGCGCATCGCCTCAAACAATGCCGAGCAGGAAGAAGCGCAGGACGAGCTCGACATCGACTACGGCGGGGACTCGATCGAGATCGGGTTCAACGTGACCTACCTGATCGACGCGCTGACCAATATGAGCCAGGAGATGGTGAAGCTGGATCTCGCCGACTCAAACAGTTCTGTGCTGATGACCATCCCTGAGAACGCCTCCTTCAAGTACGTCGTCATGCCGATGAGGATTTAGCACACCCCCAGGCTTGCCCACTTCGAGTGGCCGCCAACCCCCTTGCAGGGGGCAACACCAGCGGGCCCGGCAAAGCCGGTCCCGCGGTGTTTCCCGAAATGACGGTAGCTCCGGGGCTGCCGATGAGAAAGATTCTGATGAGCGAAGAGAACAAGCTGGAAGTGCCGCACACCGAGCCGGTCTACACCCCTGAGATCGACAACGCGATTCCGATCGAGGTGACGCCGCCGTCGGCCGACACGTCCTATGGCGAAGGTTCCATCACAATCCTCGAAGGTCTGGAGGCAGTTCGCAAACGTCCGGGTATGTACATCGGGGACACGTCGGACGGTACGGGTCTGCACCACCTGGTGTTCGAAGTCGTGGACAACTCGATCGACGAGGCGCTCGCGGGCTACTGCGACGACATCGTTGTCACCATCCACACCGACAATTCGGTGTCAGTGACAGACAACGGCCGCGGCATTCCCACGGGCGTGAAGATGGACGACAAGCACGAGCCCAAGCGCTCGGCGGCGGAGATCGCGCTTACTGAACTGCATGCCGGCGGCAAGTTCAATCAGAACAGCTACAAGGTTTCGGGCGGCCTCCACGGAGTGGGCGTGAGTTGCGTGAACGCGCTCAGCAAAATGCTGCGCCTCACCGTTCGGCGCGAAGGCAAGGTTCACACGCTCGAATTCAGCCAGGGTTTCGTGCAGAACCGCATCCTGGAGACGGTGAACGGCTTCGAAGTCTCGCCGATGAAGGTGACGGGCGAAACCGAAAAGCGCGGCACTGAAGTGCACTTTCTGCCTGACACGGAAATCTTCAAGGAAAACGCGGATTTCCATTACGAGATCCTGAGCAAGCGCCTTCGTGAACTCAGCTTCCTCAACAACGGTGTTCGGATCCGGCTCATCGATGAACGCACGGGCAAGCAAGACGATTTTTCCGGTGCCGGTGGGGTCAAGGGCTTTGTCGAGTTCATCAACAAGGGCAAGACGGTTTTGCATCCGAACGTCTTCTATGCGTCGGGAGAAAAGCCGGCGGATACGTATGGCGGCATCCCCGGAACGCACATCGGCGTCGAAGTCGCGATGCAGTGGAACAGCGGCTACAACGAGCAGGTTCTCTGCTTCACCAACAACATCCCGCAGCGTGATGGCGGCACTCACCTCACCGGCTTGCGTGCGGCGATGACGCGGGTGATCAATAAATACATCGAAGAAAACGAGCTGGCCAAGAAGGCCAAGGTCGAAGTGACCGGCGACGACATGCGCGAAGGCCTTTGCTGCGTGTTGAGCGTAAAAGTGCCGGAGCCCAAGTTTTCGAGCCAGACCAAGGACAAGCTGGTGTCGAGCGAAGTGCGTGCGCCAGTCGAAGACATCGTCGGCCGCTTGCTGTCCGACTATCTCCAGGAGCGGCCCGGCGACGCCAAGATCATCTGCGGCAAGATCGTCGAAGCGGCGCGAGCGCGCGAAGCCGCGCGCAAGGCGCGCGAGATGACGCGCCGGAAGGGCGTGCTCGACGGAATGGGCCTGCCCGGCAAGTTGGCGGATTGCCAGGAGAAGGATCCGGCTCTGTGCGAGGTCTACCTGGTGGAGGGTGACTCCGCGGGCGGATCGGCCAAGCAGGGTCGCGACCGGAAATTCCAGGCCATCCTGCCGCTGCGCGGCAAGATCCTGAACGTCGAAAAAGCGCGCTACGAAAAGCTCCTGACGAGCAACGAAATCTTGACGATGATCACGGCGCTCGGCACCGGCATCGGTCGCGCAGGTGCGACGACTTCAGGCGGCGGTGCCGACGACTTCAACGTGGCCAAGCTGCGCTATCACCGCATCATCATCATGACCGATGCCGACGTGGACGGCGCCCACATCCGCACGCTCCTATTGACCTTCTTCTACCGGCAGATGCCGGAATTGGTCGAGCGCGGCCACATCTATATCGCCCAGCCGCCGCTTTACAAGGTGAAGGTCGGCAAGGAAGAGCAATACCTGAAGGATGCGCCCGCGCTCGATGCCTTCTTGCTCAAGGTGGCGCTGAAGGACGCCAGCGTGATGACCGGCGGCGACAAGCCGACGACGCTGAGCGGCGACACCTTGGCTGAACTCGCGCGCAAGCATCAATTGGCGGAAGCCGTGATCGCAAGGCTCGGTGTCTTCCTGGACGCCGCAGCATTGCGCGCGATTGCCGACGGGGTGTCGCTCGACCTCGACACGACAGCCAGTGCCGAGGCGTCGGCCGTCGCGCTCCAGAACAAGCTGCGCGAACTCAACACCACCGGTGCACCGGCGGACGTTTCGAGCGAATTTGACGCGCGAACGGACAAACCGCTTTTGCGTATCAGCCGCCGCCATCACGGCAATATCAAGAGCAGCGTGCTGACCCAGGATTTTGTGCATGGTGCGGATTACGCGGCACTCGCGGAGGCCGCCAAGACATTCCGTGATCTCCTGGGCGAGGGCGCTGTCGTCAAGCGCGGCGAAGGCGACCGAGCCAAGGAAGAAAAGGTCGGCGACTTCCGCGAAGCAATGCGCTGGCTGATCGGCCAGGCCGAGAACGCAACCGCACGCCAGCGCTACAAGGGACTCGGCGAGATGAATCCCGAGCAGTTGTGGGAAACGACCATGGATCCGAACGTGCGGCGCTTGCTGCGCGTTCAGATCGACGACGCCATCGAGGCGGATCGCGTGTTCACGATGCTGATGGGCGACGAGGTCGAGCCGCGCCGCGAATTTATTGAGCAGAACGCGCTTCGGGCGGCCAATATCGACGTTTGAGTTTCGGCTGTCGTTGCGGTAACCAACTGCGGGCTGGGAACCGCAAACTGCGTGTAAACGCTATTCCTAGCCCGACTCTTGCTAAGCAAAATCTCCGGCGGTTTCACGCCATTTTGAGCAAGAGGACAGCACAGCAATGATCCCGAACCGTTTTTGCCGGCCCCTCGCGGCCGCGCTCATCTTCGGTGCTTTCACCTCCGCGCACGCGCTGACGAATCCACCGATCAAGGTGGCGCACGGCATCGAATACATGTGTGGCGGCAGAAGCAGTGATGAAGCGTCGTTCATGAAGACGGTTGCGCCGCGCTGGGCCGCCGCTCTGGAGTTCGGTATCGCGCGATCAGCCCCCGGAGTCCGGTTTCCGTCCGACGTGAGCATCGTCGTGCGGGAGCGGTATTCCAGCAGGGAGGTGATGACGGTTTCAACCGGATCTCCCATCATGGTCGCACGGCTGAATCCAGGTGCCTACGAGATCGATGCGACGATGGGCGGCGTGACGCTCACCCAGCCGCTGATCGTCTTCAACGGACTGGGATCGAAAGCTGTGTTTACGTGGCCCTCGAACGTGGATTTCGCTTCCGAGATGGGATTGCCTCGGCCCGAACATCAGGCTTCCGCCAGCACGGGCGACTGAGTCGGATTCCGCTGCAGGCGGCGCAAAAAAACGCGCTTGCAGTTCAGGTTCTCCTAAGAGTTGTTGCAGATAGTGATGGCGTGAAGCTGGCTTCACATTCATTTGGGCAACAAGAAGGACATCGCGATGAGAACTATGCGTGTTTGGCGACCCGCCGCCACCCTGTTCACAGTGGCCGTCGGTAGCGTGTCGCTTTTCGGTGCAATGGCGGCACATGCGGTCTACAACCCCCCGATCCACATGATGAACGGCGTCGAGTACATGAGCGGCGGCGTGGGGAGCGACGAGGCCGAGTTGATGGAAACCGTCGCGCCTCGATGGCCGGCGACCTTCGAGTTCGCCGTCAAGGACGGAAAGCGCGCGGACTTTGCCGCTGAGGTCGTGGTGACGGTGCGCAATGCATCCGGCGAGACGGTGCTGAGCCGAGTTGTTGCCGATGGCCCTTTCATGGTGGCGCGCCTTGATCCTGGGCACTACGAAGTTGAGGCGACCCTGGGCGGCCAGACGCTGAAGCAGCAGGTGGACATCCTGCCGGGCAGCTCGTCGCGTACGACTTTCGTGTGGCCTGCCGGCACGAGCATCGCAGCGCACTCCTGACGTTCGCTGGTTGCCCACGCGCAGTCGCTCGCGCGCGGATATTCGGTCGATATTAATATCGGCCGACCACTGGCACACACCTTGAATGTGCAGCTTCCTGCTCGCACATGGGGGGTCCGGGTTTGCCCGTCCTGCCAGGCGCTCATGCCGCTTCGACCTTTGATCCTCCTCACCACGCTGCTGCACGTCTACATCGGGCTACGGCTGCTGCCTTCGCTGGCCGGCCACGGATTCGGCTGGCCAATGCTCCTGGCAGTGCTGGTTGTCTCTGCGGCGACCATGCCCCTTCCTTTCATCGGCATGCGCTCGAAACGCCGGCAGTTCGCCGATGGCTGGAAATGGATCGGACTTCTGAGCATGGGCTGGTTTTCATCCATGTTCGTGCTCACGATCGTGCGCGATGCGGGCTTGCTTCTGGGTTGGCTTGCGACGCTGGCCGGCGGGTGGGCAGTCGATTGGCCGCACTGGAAGGAACTGAGCGCCATCGCGGTGCCCGTACTTGCCACAGCGACTTCGCTGATAGGCTTTTTCAATGCTCGCCGTACGGCCAGCGTGGTGCGTGTGGACGTGCCGATTCGCGATCTGCCTTCGGCGCTGGCCGGTTTCACGATTGCGCAGCTCAGCGACATCCACGTCGGTCCGACCATCAAGCGAAGCTACATCCAGCGCATCGTCGACGCGGTCAATGGGTTGAGCGCAGACATGATCGCAATCACGGGCGACTTGGTCGATGGAACCGTGTCCGAGCTGCGGGAGCACATCGCGCCCCTCGAGGGACTGCGCGCGAGGCATGGCACATTCGTGGTTACCGGCAACCATGAGTACTACGCCGGCGTTCATGCATGGGTCGACGAGCTTCGCCGGCTGGGCCTGCGCGTGCTGCTGAACGAGCACGTGGTGCTGCAGACGCGCAACGTGAGCGGCGCGCAGACCGACGAAGAAGTGCTCGAAAGCGCGCTTGTCGTCGCTGGCGTGACGGACTACACCGGAGCGCATTTCGATATCGCACATACGAGCGATCCGCAAGGCGCATTGCTGGACGCGCCTCCTCTGGTTCATACGCGAGTACTGCTCGCGCACCAGCCTCGCACTGCGCTAGCCGCAGCCGAGGCGGGCTATCACCTCCAGCTTTCCGGGCACACGCACGGCGGGCAGTTCTTTCCGTGGAATCTGTTCGTTCCGCTGCAGCAGCCTTTCACGGCCGGCCTGCACAAGCTGCACGAAATGTGGGTCTACACGAGCCGCGGCACCGGCTATTGGGGGCCGCCCAAGCGCTTCGGAGCGCCTTCGGAGATCACGTTGCTGCGCCTCGTGGTGGCGTCCTGAGCCTCACGCGGAGATAGCGTCGGCAAGGCGGCGAGCGTTGGAGGTCGCCTTCGTGTGGATCGGCTTGAGCCCGCGCTGCACGATGCGCGCGCCTGCGCTGCTCAACTGTGTGATGGCTGCCGCCGATCCGGCCGCCGCACTTCCGAGCGCCTCGGCGTGCGTCAGGGCCTCTGCCGCGGTCACGCTCATGGACAGCGAGAAAAGAGCCACGCCGCTGCCGAGCCAGTGACGGACTGCGCGGTTGGTGAGCGCGAACTGTGTGGTGTGAAGCTGGTTGGCCATCGCGGCACCGGCTTCGCTCACTGCCGCCAGCTTTTCGTGGCTCATGAGCTGGAATTCGACAAGGTCCTCGTCCGTGGGGGTCAGCCCCGCGCGGGCGATGCGCTCGGTGCGCATCTGAATGACTGACCGGGAGCACACGAGCATTTCTGTCGTCTTGACGGCGACATCAGCCCACAGCATGAGCGGGTTGAAGAAGCGCGGGGAGGAGATGCTGCGTGTCATGGAACGTTGTGTGCTTGGAGTCCACTGGACTATAGACCTTCCATGTCTCTTTTGCTGCGCTGCAACATTCAATTAAGGATGGTGTCCTACTCGCGTGCCTGCCGTGGTGGCCAGCAGATCGGGCTCGAAAACCTTACGATCTTCGTCGATTTTCATCCTCGTGGAATTAGAAGAATGCATCACTTACCTGCCGTTTTCAGAACGGTTTTGTTCGCGGGATCCGTTTTCCTCTCTCTGGGTGCTGCGGCAGCTTCCTCGGACGAGATGAAGGGCGCCTACATCGATTTCGGCCGCACACCCAGTGGCTCCAATAACACCGACTCCCTGACTGCTGGCTTGGTCGTTCCGGCGCTGATGGCGCCACGAGCGATGTGGGGCGGCGTCATGACCTTTTATTGGGACTTCTTCCTGAGCGCCTGGCGTGCACCAGAACCGCCCAATGGCGCGGACAAGAAGAACTATGCGCAAATCGGCGGGATCGGCAACTTCCGCTACAGATTCGGCGAAGGCCAATCCCCCTGGTTTGTCGAAGCAGGCTTGGGCGGCACAGTGACGGACAGCCTCTATCGCACGCCTGACCGCCAGTTCACCACTGCCTTCCAGTTCACCGAGCAACTGAGCGTGGGGCGCAGTTTTGGAGCGGCGCGGGAGCACGAACTCTCGCTGCGGATCCAGCATTTTTCCAATGGGGGCATCAAAGAGCCGAACCCAGGCGAGAACTTTGTGCGGGTGCGCTACCTGTATCGGTTCTGAGTTCAGGCGGCTCATTGCATCCGCGCGTGGATCGAGCGCTTTCAAAAGCTTGCCTATAGCGCGTGAGCCACAGGCCTTCGTCGGCCTTGTCGACTCCCGGCCCGAACTCCAGAGCCTCGCGATTCCATCGGACACTGCAGGTCGGGGTGAGGAGGGCCCAGTTCATCTGGGCGAACCGGCGCGCAAAGAAGGGTGCGATCGCCTCGACGATGTAGTGATCGGGCTCCAACCACGCGATGTGCAGCGGGGCGCCTTCTACACCTGAATCGACAGGCCTGAAGCGGATGAGCGCCTTTGTCCGCTGGATATCGCGCCGCACAGCCTGCGCCATGTGCACCGCGCGCACGCGATCGCTGTCCAAGGGGCTGCGGCGCAGGCCGGGTTCGTGCACGAGCCGCCACAGCAAGCGGTACAGGAGGTCGAAACGACCGGGGTCGCTGTGCAGGATGACGACATCGCACAGAGACATGAACGAGCGAGGCAGGAAGAGATTGACGCCCCCGTGCGGCCTGTCGGCGGAATGCCGTTTTTCGCCATTTGCCGCCGCACATGAAGGGGTGATGGCGACCCCCTGCGGCGCGGTCCACTCGACTTCCTCTGGCGGAACAAGCGTTGCGAGCAACACCCGGGCTTCTCGGCGGAATCCGTCCAGGTCGGTCTGGCTCGCCAGGGTGACGGAATGAAGCGACATGCCGTCAAGTTAGGTCTCGCTTCTGGACGCTCCTGTAGGCGGTGAGGCGTAAAACGGCGAAGGATGCGCTGGCTTCACTGGCGAGGGGCCGCCCATCTCGCGACCGCCGATCCGGCGCTACCTGGCTGTTGCCAATCGGCGCCGCAGGCGCCTCGTGTGCACTTCGGTCGCGATGTAGACCACGCAGGCCACGATCAGCGGGAGAAGATAGTAGAGCGCGCGATAAGCCAGCAACGCCCCGAGCAGCTGGTCTTGCGAGAGCCGGTGCGACAGCAGCGCGATGAAGACGGCCTCCAGCACCCCCAGCCCGCCCGGGATGTGCGTGATGACTCCCGCCACGGCCGCAACCAGAAACACGCCGAGCACGGTTGGGTAGGGCAGTCGTTGCTCGAGCAGGAACCAGATCACGCCCCCGATCAGCGACCAGTTGGCGGATGAAATCACGAGTTGGAGCAGCGCAATGCGCAGCGGCGGCGTGTCGATCTCGTGGCCGTGTATGCGCCAGGTGTGTTCGCGCGCAATGGCGCAAAGGATCAGGTAGGCGAGCCCCGCCAGAATCAGCAAAGCGCCAAGAATCCGCAGGCCCTCGTCGCCGATCTTCCATTCGGGAGGCAGCGGCATGGGCCAGAAGCAGAAAGCCGCTCCAGCGACCGCGAAATAGCCGAACCAGTTGGTCAACATGCTGAAGGCGAGCACGCGGGTGATCGTGTTGTTGTCCAGGCCGAGCCGTGAATAGAGGCGATACCTGAAGGCGATCCCGCCGACCAGTGCGCCCAGGTTCAGGTTGAATGCATAGCTGATGAAGGTGATACCCATCACCGAGCTGGTGCGCAGCCGGTGGCCCGTCATCCGACGGCCGAGCAAGTCATAGGTGCTGTAGAGCAAGTGGCTGCACACGGCCAGCGCCGCGGCCGCGAGCAGCAGCGGCAGCGGAATCTCGCGCACCGACGCGAGCACTCCGCGCCAATCGATGGTGCGCGCCTGCCGGAAGATCAGGAACAGCACCAGCGCAAAGAAGACCCATGCTGCGATTCGTCTAGTGCGGTGCCATCCTTGCGAGGCAGGGCCTCCTGGGGGCGCCACGGCGCCCGTCGCCGGTGTGGAGGCCATCACGCTGCATCCGTTCGCGTCGCGCCCGAGCCGCGTGGCTGTGAGCCTTCAAGCGGCTTCAGCAGCGGCGCATGTCGCGGCAACATGCCGATCAACGCCGGATACCAGCGCAAGAGATGGAAGATGAAGAAGCTGCGCACCAGCCGCCAGGCGCTCCATTCCGTCAGGTCGGCCGCATGAATCTGTTTGCAGCCATGCTGCATCAGCGAGTCGAGACGGTCCCACAGCACCTGATTGAATGCCCGGTCGCGCACGATCGCGTTGGCCTCCAGGTTCAGCGACAGGCTGAGCGGGTCGAGGTTGCTCGATCCGACTGTGCTCCACTGCTCGTCGACGAGAGCAACCTTGCCGTGCAACGGCCGCTCGCAATACTCATAGATGCGAACGCCGGCGTGCAGGAGATGGTGATAGAGCATGCTCGCGGCTGTCTTCACGAAAGGCATGTCCGGGTTGCCCTGCAAGATCAGCCGCACGTCCACCCCGCGCCGCGCCGCACGTCGCATTTCCTTGATCAAGGTGTAGCCGGGGAAGAAATAGGCATTGGCAATCACGATGCGTTGCCGCGCACTCCGGATCGCGGCCCGATAGCGGCGTTCGATGTCGTCGGTATGGCGGCGATTGTCTCGCGTCACGAACTGCACTTCGGCTTCGCCCTGCGGCTCGGGGCGGATTCGACTAGAGGACTTCAGGCGCCGCCTGAACCAGCTGGGTCCCTTGCCGCCTACGGCAATGGCATGCAGCACGAAGCGATGGATCTCGGCCACGATCGGACCTGCGAGTGCCACTGCGTAGTCCTGCTTGCCCTTGGGGCCGTAATCGAGCAGATGATCGGCCGCGAAATTGATGCCGCCGACAAAGGCGATCGATCCGTCGATGACCACGATCTTCCGATGCATGCGGCGGAAGACGTTGAGCCGTTGCCCGAACAGGCGCCTGCCGGGATCGAACACACGCACCTTGACGCCGGCGGAGGTCAGCCCTTCGATGAACTCAGGCGAAAGGTCCGGCGAACCGAAGCCGTCGACCATGAGGTCGACCTTCACACCTCTTTGGGCAGCCGCGCGCATGGCGGCGTGGAGCGCCTTGCCCACCTTGTCCTCGAACAGGATGAAAGTTTCGACGATGACCTCCTGGCGCGCGCTTCGGATGGCGTCGAACACACGCGGGAAAAATGTCTCGCCGTTCTCGAGCAACTCGACTTGGTTGCCGCCGATCCAGCGCTGACTGCCGGCCGCGCTCACAGCTGGATCTCCGCGACGAGCGGCGCATGGTCCGAAAGATGCGACCAGGGCCTTCGGGGCAGCACCACCGGCGCATGCACCGCCGCGTTGCGCACGTAGATGCGGTCCAGCGGCAACACCGGAAACCGCGCCGGAAAGGTCCTCGCGGCGTTGCCGTTCGCGAGCACGAACACCTCCCGCAACGCGGCGCCCACTTCGAGGATGCGATGCGCCTTGCCGCGCCAGTCATTGAAATCGCCCGCAACGATCAAGGGCGCGTCGGCCGGCACCTCGTCGCGCACGATATGGCAGAGCAGGTCGAGCTGCTCCTGCCGATGGCTTTCAGCCAGCCCGAGGTGCGCGCAGATCACATGCACGTCGACGGGCCTCGCGGGCAGCCGCAATACGCAATGCAGCAGTCCTCGCTTCTCGGGTCCGGTGATCGACACGTCGTGGTTTCGGTGGTGCACGATCGGGAACTTCGAGAGCACCGCGTTGCCGTGGTGCCCCTTGGGGTAGACGGCGTTCCGGCCATAGGCGAACTGGGGCCACATCGTGTCCGCGAGGAACTCGTAATGCGGCGCCTCCGGCCAGTTGTCGATCTTGCGCGAATGGCGCGAGTGCGTGCCGAGCACTTCCTGGAGAAACACGACGTCCGCGCCCACTGTACGAACCGCTTCCCTGAGCTCCGGAAGGATGAACTTGCGATTCAGGGCCGTGAAGCCCTTGTGGGTGTTCACGGTCATGACTTTGAGCGAGGTCGGCAAGGGCATCACAGCCGCCGTGTGGGACGAGGGCTTCACAGTTGAAGTTTGTAAGCTGGCCAAAGTTCGGCAAGTGTAGGAACGCACCACGTTCTTTGCCAGCCTGCGCGGCTCATGGGCGTGCTCCTACAGGCACGGCGTGCCGCTCCTCACATGTCGCAGCAGGCACCCCTCCTACGGTGGATTCCATTCCATGAGAGACAAGACAGGAGCCATCATGAAGCAAGCACTGTTCACGAGCACCGTTTTGGCCGGACTTCTCGGCCTGGCGGGCATTGCGTCCGCGCAGATGACCTCGCAGCCGGCGCAGCCCGACCCTGCGGTGGCCGGCCAGGCGAGTACGAAGACTCCGGCGGGCGTCGGCAATCCTACCCAGCGGCCCGACGGCACGCAGCCGGCTTCACGCGAGGCGGTGAAGGCAGAGGCGCGTGCGCACAACCGAAACAACGCCAACAACCAGGTGCCCAAGGGCGAAGCATCAACGACCGTGAACAACCAACCCAATGCCGTTGCGCAGCCGACGGGCGAGATGTCGCGCGCGGAAGTGAGCCAGTCGGGGCGCAAAGCCAAGCCGCAGTTTGGCCAAAAGGGTGAGCGGCCTGACGTGCCGACCAATCCGACGACCAAGACTGGCACGCCCCAATAGGCTCGAGGTCCGGCGAACCAAAAATGAAAAAGCCCGCGGCACTTCCGCCGCGGGCTTCGGGATCCGCTGACGAGGCTCAGCTCTTGCTGGCTGGCGCCGTTGGATGGCGACGGCCGCCGTGTTCGCCATGTTCACCCCGATCGCCAGGGCCGAAGCGCCGCATCGACTCGGCATCGAAGGTCTTCTGCTGATCGGGCGTCAGTCCAGCATAGAAAGTCCGCGTGGCCTCGGCCCGTTTGGCAAACCTGGCGGTGCGTTCGGCCTGGCGCGATTGCATCAGGTCAAGCCGTTGCGGCGTGGTCAGCTTGGCAAACTCGGCGCGGTCCATGCGGGGCTGGCCTGAAGGGGGCGCCGGCGGCTGCTGCGCGGCAGTGAACGTGCTCCACGCGCTTTCCTGCGCAGGCGCGAGCTTGAGCTTTTCCTTCAGCTCTGCGAGATGCTGCGCGTGGCGCTGCTGCATCTGCTCGAAGCGCTGCGCGCGGTCCGGCCGTGTGTGCGAAGGATTCGCACCAGGCTGCGGTGCGACCGCTGCTGGAGCAGGCGCCGCCGGCGTTGGGGTCGCTTGCGCAAAGGCGCCAGTCGAGGCGAACGAGACTGCCAGCAGACCGGCACAGAGAAGGCTTTTGCGAGACGAGATCATGAGAGTGCTTCCTTTCGAAGAAGCCCGCCGCCGATGGGCAGCAGGTGAAGGGAAGTGTGGCGAGCCCGTGTTTCGCGACGGTGAGGGTCGGGTTAGCGGGCGTAAAGATAGATGAACGCTCGCGCCGCCTTCGGCCTTGGTTTCAGCCTCCGCTTCAGCTGAACTTTCCGTTCTGGAAATCATGCACGGCCTGCGTCACTTGCTCTCGGGTGTTCATGACGAAGGGCCCGTATTGGGCTATCGGCTCGTGCAGCGGATTGCCTGCGATCAGGAGCGCTCGCGCAATGCTGTGATTGGAGGCGGGGGCGCGGAGCACGACGCCATCGCTGCCCGGGTCGTTCGCAAGTATCGCCATGCGCTTGGTCGGGATCTCGCTGCTTCCGATGTAGATCGACTCGCGAAACACGTAGATCAACGCGTTGTAGTGGTCCGGCAGTGGCTGCGCAAATTCGGCACCGGGTGGCAGCGCGATGTCGAGGTAGACCGGCTCGGTATGTTCACGCTGCATCGCGCCGGCGACGCCGTGGCTTTCGCCAGCAATGACACGCACCCGAACGCCTGCCGGCGTGACGAATTCCGGAATCTCATGGCTCTGGATGTCGCGATACCAGGGCTCGCGCATCTTGTCCTTGGCCGGCAGGTTGAGCCACAGCTGAAAGCCCTCCATGAGGCCTTCTTCCTGTTCCGGCAGCTCGCTGTGTACGAGGCCGCGGCCGGCCGTCATCCATTGCACGCCGCCGTTGGACAGCAGCCCTTCGTGGCCATGGCTGTCCCGATGACGCATGCGCCCCGAGATCATGTAGGTCACGGTTTCAAAGCCACGGTGCGGGTGGCTCGGAAAGCCGCCGATGTAGTCCCCGGGGTTGTCACTGCCGAAGGCGTCGAGCATCAGGTAGGGATCGAGCCGCTGCTGCAGCGTCTGGTGCAGCACGCGGGTGAGCTTGACGCCATCTCCGTCGCTGGTGGACACGCCGGCAACGATCTGGTCGACGCCACGGGGTTGGGCCAGGGCGATCGGTTCGACCGCGTGCGCGCTGTGGGCGTGGCTTGGAGTGGGTGTGGTCATCCAAGCATGGTGGCACGGTCGGGACGACCGCGCTAGGGGTGGGGGCGCCTCAGCCGAGCGCTTCGAGTTCCCAGGAGACGCTTTGCCAGGCGATGCCGAAGCCCGTCCGAGTGGCGCCCGATGCGGGAGCCGCCTGGGTCGCGAGCACCGCCCAGTCGGCACCGGCATGCACGCTGTCGATGACAGGGACGGGCACCGCAGGGGCGATTTCGGCGGCCATGCCGGCAAGGCCCGCGCCGCCCAGGATGACCGCTCGCGCATCGAAGCGCAGGGCCGCGTCGCGGCAGGCTTCGGCAAGCAGTGCGTGGGCGGCGATCGGGTCGGCCGCGAGTTGTGCTCCGGTCGGTGCCAAGGTGTGGATACCCGCGAGCGATGGCGAATATCCGAGCGACCACGCCAGCCGTTCGAGCATCGGGCGCCACGGCTCGCCGCCGGTCACGACGGCGAAGCGGCCGTACTTTGCGGCGGACGTGAAGGCGGCCTCCGCGAGCCCGCTGACGGGCACCCCCGCACCGTCGCGCATCGCGAACAGACCCGGATCTCCGAAGCAGCCGATCAGCACGGCGTCGGGGCGCTCGCCGTGCGCATGCGCGACCGCCCAGGCATCGAGCGTGGCGTGCTGCGCAACCGCGTAGCCGGCCTCGTTGGCGATGTACGGTGCGCCAAAGCGGGCGGTGATCGTGTGCACTTCAAGCGCATCTCCGGCCTGGGCGCGCACATGGCGCTCGAGCAACTGGCTCACCGAAGCGGAGGTGTTGGGATTGATGATGAGCAGACGAGCCATCAGCAGGGACGCGTCGCCCGTCTTCGCAGAAGCGCTGCGGCACCCAGGGCAAGCCCCATGACAGCAAAGGACACGACAGTGGTCACCGTGCCGAGCGCATAGATGGAAGGCGTCGTCACCGTCGATGTGAGGCCCTGGAGTTCGAGCGGCAAGGTATTGACGTCGCCGATCGCCTGCGAGGTGCGCGCGATCTCGTCCCAGCTCAGCGTGAAGCCGAACATGCCGATCCCCACGACGGACGGCCCGATCAGGGGCAGCACGACGTGGCAAAAGGTCTGCCAGGGCGTTGCTCCGAGGTCGCGAGCCGCTTCTTCGTATGCAGGATTGAAGCGGTTGAACACGGCAAACATGATCAGGAGCCCGAACGGAAGCGTCCACGTGAGATGCGCGCCGAGGGCTGAGGTGAGCAGGCCCAATGCAGTGCCGTAGTTCTCGAGCGTGCCGGTCGCATCGAGCGCAGTCAGCGCACCTTTGATCCCCGCATCAAGCAGGCGGAACTGCAGCCCGATGCCAAGCGACACGATGATCGACGGCATGATCAGGCTCGCCACGGTGATGAAGAAAAGCGCGTTGCCGCCCTTGAGGCTCTTGCGGAAGGCAAGGCCCGCCAGCACCGACAGCACCACAGTGAACAGCATCACGACGGTGCCCAGCATCAGCGAGCGCCGGAATGCAGCGCCGATGTCCACCGTGCCAAGCCCTTCGGCCAGCTTGTAGAACCAGTGCAGCGAAACACCGCGCAGCGGAAACGTGAGGCCGCCCTCGGGCCCCTGGAAGCTGAGCACGAAGATCGTGATCATCGGCCCGTAGAGAAACAGCACGAAGACCGAGAAGACAAAAGCCAGAGGCCGGAAGCCCGCCGAGCGTTGTTCGCCGATCCGCATGCTCATAGTTCCTTGCGGATGTCGACGAGCCGCGTGAGGCCCCAGATGATCATGAGCACCACCGCCAAAAGGATCATCGCGTTCGCGGCCGCCAGCGGAAACTGCAGGTACGAGGTCTGCACCTGGATGATCTTGCCCACTGATGCGATCTGCTGTCCGCCCATCACGCCGATCGTCACGAAGTCACCCATCACGATCGTGATGACGAAGATCGAGCCGATCAGGATGCCCGTGCGCGAGAGCGGCACGATCACGTTCCACAGCGTCTGCCAGCCGGACGCGCCGGAGTCGCTGGCTGCTTCGAGCAGGAAGGGGTCGATGCGCATCATCGAATTGAAGATCGGCACGATCATGAACATCGTGTACAGGTGCACGAAGGCGAGCACCACCGAGAAGTCCGAGAACAGCAACCATTCGACAGGCGAGTCGATCAGCCCGATGCCCATGAGGCCCTGGTTAACCAGTCCATTGCGGCCCAGGAGCGGCACCCACGAGATCATGCGAATCACGTTCGAAGTCCAGAACGGCACCGTGCACAGGACGAAAAGCAGCGTCTGCATGCCCGGCGAACGCACATGAAAAGCCAGGAAGTAGGCAACCGCGAAACCGATCAACAGGGTGATCGCCCAAACCAGCAGGCAGAACTTGATCGTGCTGATGTAGGTGGACAGCGTGACGCACAGGTCACCGTTGTCCGTGAGGTGCGAGCACCCTTCGAAGATGCTCAGGTAGTTGCGCGCCGACAGCGCCGGGATGAGTTCGTACTCGTTGAAGTTCCACAGGCTGACCATCGCGATCAGCGACAGAGGAATCAGGAAGAACAACACGAACACCAGCGCGAACGGCGCCGCCTGCCACCACGCGTTAAGCGGGCGGGCGGCCGATGGCGCGGCATCGCCGGCCGCAACAAGAGTGCTCATGACGAAGAAGCAAAGTTGATTTCTCGAGGCGAGCCGCACGAAGCCTGTTCGTGAGACACCGCGGAACCGGCTTTGCCGGGCCGCTGGTGTCGCCCCCCGGCAGGGGGGTGGGCGGCTACACGGAGTGAGCCAACCTGGGGGGCGAGCTTCATGCCGCCACGAATTCGTTCCACTTCCTCACCATGTACTCGTTCTCGTCCATCACGGCGTTCCAGCAGGCAATTGCGCCCATGCGCTCTTCGTAGCTGCCGCCGTCGCGCACCGCACCGGCCTTGGCGATGACGTCGCCTTGCGGGCTCTTGATGTCCTGCGCCGCAGGCTTGCCTTCCATCCAATAGGCCCACTCGTATGGCTCCATCTTGGCCTTTGCGGTGTCCAGGACAGCGCTGTAGTAGCCCTGGCGATTGAGGTAGGCACCCGCCCAGCCATCGAGGAACCAGTTGATGAATTCATACGCACCGTCGAGCTTCCTGCCCGACAACGTTGCCGGCAGGCCGAAGCCGGAGGCCCAGGCGCGGTAGCCTTCCTTCAGCGGCTGGAAGGTGCAGTCGATGCCTTTGCTTCGCACGGCGGTGACCGCAGGCGACCACATCGACTGGATCACGACTTCGCCCGACGACATGAGGTTCACCGACTCGTTGAAGTCCTTCCACAGCGCACGAAATTGCCCCGCCTTCTTGGCTTCGATCAGCGTCTTGATCGTGAGATCGATCTCGGCCTTCGTCATGTTGCCTTTGTCCGCGTACTTGTGGATGCCCTTGGACTCCACCACCATCGCCGCGTCCATGATGCCGATCGACGGGATGTTCAGGATCGCCGACTTGCCCTTGAACTCGGGATTGAGCAGCTCGGCCCAAGAGCCGATCGGCCGCTTGATCAGATCGGGCCGGATGCCAAGCGTGTCGGCGTTGTAGGTGGTCGGAATGAGCGACATGAACCGCGTCGGCGACGCCGCGAATGCCTTGCTTTTCTCGCCTTCCAGGTAGATCACCTTGATGGGCGCGGTGCCTTGGCTGCCGACCTTCTTGCCAGCGACTTCGCCCTTTGTGAAGAGCGTGGTGATCTTGTCGGCATTCTTCACGCGCTGAGTGTCGATGCCCTTGAGGTTGCCCGTGGGCACGATCTTCTTGAGCGAGAAGTACTCCGTATCGATCAGGTCGAAGCTGTTGGGCGCGGTCACCGCGCGCTTGGTGACGTCGTCCGTGGTGACTGCCACGTACTGGATTTCGATGCCTGTGTCGGCCTTGAATTTGTCCGCGATCGCCTTGTCCTGGTTGACCGCGGTACCGAGATAGCGCAGCACGCTCTTTTCCTGTGCATGGATGGCGGGGAAGACGCCGCTCGCGAGGATGCCCGCTGTGCCTTGCAGCAGCGTGCGGCGCTGCACGCCGGTGGAGGGTGTTTCGATTTTTTTGGACATGGTGGTCTCCGAAGAGGCGGTGGTGAGGAAACTGAGGAGGACGGCGGCTGCGACCCGGGCTTCTTGCGGCTTGTCAGGCGGCCATTGCGGCCAGCGCGGCGAGGGGTTCGCGCAGCGGAATCGGTGCGCCGTTGCCAGGTTTGACAGGGCGCGTGGCGCCGGCGCCGAGCGGGCGGGCGTCGGCCTCTGACCAGCTCAGGCGCACGCTTTCGCCGACTTCGAAGGTGCGGCTGACGAAGGCCTTTTCGGACAGCAGCACCGAGACGCTGCTTTGCTCGGGCCGCACGCCCGTGAGCCGCAGTCCGAGCAGCACGTAGGTGCCTTGGTATTCCACATCGGTGACGTGCGCCGGCAAGCCAGTCTCTCCTGCGGCGCCGGTCGCCGGCGCGATCTGCATGTGATCGTTGCGCACCGCGATGAGTCCGTCATGCACGGCGAAGACGTTGTGGCCGCCCATGAAGCGCGCGACGAATTCGCTGGATGGATGGTTGTAGACCTGATGCGGCGGACCGACCTGTTCGATCAACCCGTGGTTCATGACGACCATCGTGTCCGCCAGCGCCATCGCTTCTTCCTGCGAATGGGTGACGTGAATGAAGGTGAGGCCCAGCTCCTTCTGCCAGCGGCGCAACTCGGCGCGCATCTGGATCCGCAGGAAGGGGTCGAGTGCGGAAAGCGGCTCGTCGAGCAGCAAGACGCGCGGCTCGGTGATCAACGCGCGCGCCAAAGCGACCCGTTGCTGTTGTCCGCCCGAGAGCTCTCCCGGCTTGCGTTCTGCGAGCTGGCCCATCGCGACGCGCTCCAGCAGGTTCCTGGCGCGCTTGTGGCGCTCGCTCTTGGACACGCCTTTCATCTTGAGGCTGAAGGCGACGTTGTCGAGCGCCGAGAGATGTGGAAAGAGCGCGAAGCTCTGGAACATCATCGCCGTGCCCCGCGCTGCGGCGGGCAGGTTGGTGATGTTGCGGTTGTCCAGCAAGATGTCTCCGCCCGATACTGACTCGTGACCCGCGACCATTCGCAGCGTCGTGCTCTTGCCGCAACCCGATGGGCCCAGCAGGCAGCAGTAGCTGCCGCTGGCGATGCGCAGGTCGATCTGGTCGACGGCGGGCGGTGCACCGGCGACGTAGCGCTTGGTCAGCGCGACGATCTCAACGGCTGCGGGCGGAGGGGCGGTGACAGCATCCATTGATGCGTGTCATCGCAAGACATGTGCCAGCGATCCCAGCCACGTCAGGGTGGTGCGAAGCGGGCTGCGGCGACTTTGCTCAGCAGCGCGTCGCGTTGAGGCTTGGTGATGCCGCGTACGCCGTCCGCCACCCACTTTGCGCGATCGAGATTGATGTTGCCTTCCTGCTGCCACTTGCGCACGGCGGCGGCCGGGTTGTTCAGCATGGCAGCCAGCCACACCGCCTGCGCCGGTTCGAGATTGCGCGCAGAGCGCTTGAAATAGGTGCGTGCCGCGGTTTCCGCGCCGCAGATCTGGGCGCCCCACGGTGCGTTGTCGAGGTACAGCTGGAGGATGCGCGCCTTGCCCAGCGTCTGCTCCATTTCGACCGCGTAGAGCAACTCGCGCAGCTTGCGGTCGGCGTTTTGCTGTCCGCCGGTAACGAGGAATTTGGCCAGTTGCTGGGTCAGCGTGCTGCCGCCCCGAGCGACTTTGGACGCTTTCTGGTTGATTTCCAGTGAGGCGGCCAGTTCGGTGAGGTCGTAGCCGGGATGCATGAAAAAGCGTTGATCTTCAGCCGCGATGACGGCGCGGGCGAGCCAGCTTTCGCTCGTGAGCCGGCTTGGTGCGCCGCAAACGGTGCGTGCGTTGGCGATCGCCTCGGTCCCCAATCCGTCGACGGTGAACTGGCTGATCTGCGGCTGCAACGAGAACGTACCCGCCGGGAGGGCGACTTGGGCATGCAGGCCCAGCGTGCCGCCGATGCGTGCCCGCCGCAGCTCGGCCAAATCAGGTGCCAGGATGGCGTACCAGCTGGCGATCGGTGCTTCCGGCACGTTAATGTTGAGGAGCAGGGCCTTCTGCGACAGGCGTCCATCCCATCGTGCGTGGAGCGTCTGGTTGCCCTTCGCCTCGGTGACGGTCGAGGTTGGATCGGAAGGCGAGGCTTCGAGAATGCCGCTGAGCGTGCCCGCGTCGCGCCGCACGGTGGCCTTCAGGCGCTCGAACCGAATGGGTGCGCTGCCCAGCGCGGGCACCGTCGCGCTGCAGGGGGCGCATTGCAGTTCAAGCGTGCCCGTAGGCTCGTTCCAGCCAAAAGCGACAGGGCCGAAGCTGGTGTCGAGCGTCCGGCCGGCAATCCAGGGCGCGAACCATGACGAAGTCGCCAGCCGGATGGCTGTCGGCACGCCGACATCGAAAGACAGCGGGCCGGCCTGGACACGGGCTGGCCACTCGTCGGGGCCGGGGGCCAGCGCCAGTCTCACGATCAGGAACGCGGCGACCGCGGCGGTCAGCACCAGGGCCAGGGTCGCGAAGAAAAAATAAAGCAGCGCTTTTTTGAGCAAATCTCTCTCACTCGATCGGTCTGGCCAGGGTCACAGCTTGCCAGGGCCCGTTCGAACGGCCACTGGCTGCCGCCCAGTACCAGGCTGAAGTGTCGGCGAAAGCGTTGCCGCCGGCATCGACGATGCGCTCGCAGACGTGCAATTTCTGTATGCCGCTGCGCTCGGCGACGAAACAACGCCACAGTCGGCCATGGACGTCTCGCTCCAGCCGCGCCTGTGCGATGCCGTAGCCGAGCGCACGATAGCAATCGGCGGCAGGGTGGAGCATGCGGGTCGGCTTGTCGACGCGTCGCATGACCAGGACTTGCCGGCCATCGGTCAGCCGGGCAATGGCGCCCGGAAAGTGGGCGGCGAATCGCTGCTCCACTTCGCCGAGGGCCAGGGGCCGCAGCGGTTCGCCGTCCCATTCGGCTGGCCACTCCTGGAAGGCGGCGCGGGAACCGGGCTCCATGCGTGGGTGCAAGGCCGTGGCAGCGGACCAGACCACGCACAACAGCATCGCGGCCGCGAAGAGTGACTTGTGAGCGATCCGGTTCACGAATCGATTGGCGAACCAGCGGTCAAGGAACGTGATGGACACTGCGGCCTCCGGGGGATGTGAAAACGGTACGACCCATGACCCACGCGATGCCGCCGCAGACCGGCGCAAGGATGGCCAGGCCGAACAGCTCGTGCGCCCAGGGCGCCGGCGAATGTCCCGTTGCTTCGAGGGCCATCAGCACGCCATTGCGAATGATGTTGCCGGCCAGCACCAGCAGGCCGACCGCTGGCAAGCGCGCGAGAAAACCTCGATCGTCGCGCCCGGCCCACAACGCCACCACGCACGCGGTGAAGTAGCCAAGCCAGACCATCTGCACGCCGGAGCACGGGGCGTCGACGATCACCAATTGCCCGTCGATCCACAGGCTGCTGCCTTCACGCATCACGTCGAATCCGGATGCCAGCATCCAGCGGCAGGCCTCGGCGACGAGCACGCGCAGGGGATAGCCCGCATAGAACTGAAGCGAGGACAAGAGCGGCAGTGCAAGCACAGCGAGGGCTGCGACAGGCAGTGCCGGCACGCGCTTTGGCAGAAAGGCCAGCATCGCGCACGCCACCGAGAGCACCGCGACAAGACCGGCTGCAAGCGGCGGAATCGATGGCAACGCCCCTGCACCGGTACGCAGAAGGGTGGCTGCCAACGTGCCGAGCGTGGCCGCCGAGAGCCAACCAAGCCGGGGCGAAGTCCGAAGCTCGCGCCGCAATTTCCAGGTCAGTACGGCCAGCGCTGCGAGTGCCAGCAATCCGAGCGGATCGTCCGATCCGTCGCGCAGCCGCTGGGCCATCCAGATCCAGTGTGGCGCGAGGGCGGCGGCTTGCAAAGCCAGCAAGCCGGCGGCGGGCGCGCGATCGAGCTGGATGCCCCAGTCGATGACACGCGGATGGGTTTGTGCAAGGCCTGCGAGCGTCATGGCGTCGTTCCTCCCCGCATTCACGAAGTGAATCGACGCGTGTCGTTGCGGCGTGCGCGACGGCGCAGCATCGCCAGCATCGACAGCACCACCGCGACGGCGCCGAACACCTCGGGTTCGGGTGTGCTCGGCACTTCGGCGCCCAGGCTTTGCCCGACCGCCATTTCGCTGACGCCCTTGGGCAGCGGCGACGGCTGGTCGACGCCGACGTTGTTCTGCGGTGCTGCGTTGCGCACCACTTCGTCGACAGCGATGAAGCTCGTGTATTGCGTGAGAAGGCTGTAGCGCAGGCCCAGATCGGTGATGCGCTGGCGGAACTCGTCGCCGCCTTCCAGCGCTTCCTGATCGCTCAGGCTCGCGACGCGATGACGGGCCCAGAGGCTGCGCAAGGCGGCGGTGCCGCGCGGTGCGTGGGGATCGACCTCCAGTTCCTGGCGATAGGGGCCGCTGGCGCTCCGGCCTTCGATCACGAGGCGGCCTTTGGGCTCGCCGCGCCACTTGCCGAACACGATCACCGGACGCTCGCCCAGCACGTCGGGCAGCGCGGCCGGCTCCACGTCATAAACGTCGAGTCCTTCGAACCGAGCCTTGACGCTGGTGAGCACCGGTGACTCGATCATGCGGCGGAAGCGGGTGGCCTGTTCAGGCGCCTGAAGGGGGTCGGTGATGATGAAGGGCTCGCCCATGCCTGCACGTGCAATGCCTTCCATGAGGTGCCGATTGACGGACGAGCCAATGCCGAAGGCGAACACATTGGCATTGGAGAGGTTCTTGCGGACCAGCTCGAAAGCCTCGCGCTCGACCGTGACGTAGCCATCGGTCACGACCACGATCGTGCGCGACACGTCCTTTGCCTTGGGTTCGGCATAGGCGCGCTTCAGTGCCGGAATCAGCTCCGTGCTGCCGCCGCCGCTGTAGTTGCCGATGGTGGAGAGCGCCTGATCGATGTTGGCGCGCGTGGCGGGCACCGAATGCGGCGACAGCATCCGGTTGCTGCCCGAGAACAGCAGCACGTTGAAGGTGTCGCTCGGCCGCAGCCCGCCGATCAGGCGCTCCAGCACGACCTTGGCCGTGTTCAGCGGAAAGCCGTGCATCGAGCCCGAGATGTCGACCACGAAGATGTAGTCGCGGGGCGTGATGGCGCTGGCGGCAACGGACTTCGGCGGCTCGACCATGGCGAGGAAGAAGTTCTCCGCGTTCTCGCCCTGGCCCTTGTAGAGCATGAGGCCCGATTCGATCTTCTCGCCCGCCAGGCGATAGTCGAGCACGAAGTCGCGGTTGTCTGCGGGTTCGGCGGATCGGGTCAGCGCAATGTCGGCATGAGAGTCGTTGTCGCGGCGGCTGACTTCGATCTCGTGCGTCAGCGAGCGGATCTCCTTGATGCCGAGCGGAGTGTCGAGCGCGACCTTGAGCTTGAATGCGGTGCCGCTTGCAACGCCCGCACGCAAGACCGGCTGCCCGACCCATCGGGCTTGCGCGTTTTCAGATTGCGGGCTGTTGTACCGCGGCCCCACGACCGTCGGAAACACGAACTGGTAGTTGCCGCCCTGGGGAACCAGCAGTTCCGTGTAGCGCAGTTCGACCTTCACGTCATCGCCCGGCAGGATGTTGGCGACGTTCATCTGGAAGACATTGGGCAGATGCTGTTCGAGCAACGCGGCCGTCTTGCCTTCTTTCCTGGCGTTGTCGTAGTCGATGCGTGCCTGTGCCTTCTCGCGGATCTGCGCCGTGATCAGGCGATCGGCAAGCCGCACGTTGAGCCCGCTGACCACCGCCTTGGTCGAACCAGGGAACACGTATTTCGCCTCGATGGGGCGGAGGCCTTCGTTGCGATAGGTTTGCGTGACCGTGACGTCGGCGATCACGCCCGAAATCTTCACATCGACTTCGGTGCCCTTGAGCGGCAGGCGATCGACCTCGGGATCGTCGCTTTTGACGAAGAAGTACGGGCTTTCGGTCTTGAGGCGCGGCGCGGGCCCTTCCTGGGCCTCTGCGGGCTGCGCCACGAGCATGAAGAAGCAAGCAGCCGCGAGGCCGAATGTGCCGAGCCAGAGCCAGCGGCCGGGGCGGGGTGTAGTGGCGTCCATGACGTGGTCCTTGTCCCTCGGAAGGGCGTCGTGCAACAGTGCACGGGAGCCAATGTCGTGGGCGGGCGAGAAGACAGTTGGAAGCCTGTTTGAAGCCAGCGGCCTTGTGTGAAGCCTGTATGAAGTCCCGGCGAGCGGGGACTTCATATGGGCTTCAGTTCCATGGGCGAGTATGAGGACCTCGCTTCTTATGCAATTTCGGTGGGGAACTTGAGAATTGTCTGAGCGCTCCTACTGCGGGTCGACAGCGCCATGCCGCCATCTGCTGCTATCTATTCGATAGCAAAGTGCGGTTCCGCAACGGACTCCCCGAGCTTTTCCCCTCCGTCGACGCTTCTTGTCATGTCCAAAACATCACCTTCCAGCGGGCCCGCCCAGCGGTCGACCCGGCTTCGGCGCATCGCCTTGTGGGGCGGCACCATCGTCGCGGCCGGCGCGCTCGTGCTTCTGATCACCGCGGGCATCGCGGCGGTCCTGATCTATCCCAAGCTGCCCAATATTTCGGAGCTTTCCGATTACCGACCCAAGCTGCCGCTGCGAGTGTTTTCGTCCGAAGGCAGCCTCATCGGCGAATTCGGCGAGGAGCGCCGCAATCTCACGCCTTTCGCGGATATTCCCCAGGTCATGAAAGACGCCGTCCTGGCGGTCGAGGACGCGCGCTTCTATGACCATGGCGGTGTGGACTACAAGGGCTTCCTGCGTGCGGCGGTCGCGAGCCTGAAGGGCGGAAGGCAGCAGGGCGCTTCGACCATCACAATGCAGGTGGCGCGCAATGTCTACCTGAGTTCGGAGCGCACGCTGAGCCGCAAGACCTACGAGATCCTGCTGGCCATGCAACTGGAGCGCGAGCTGAGCAAGGACCAGATCCTGGAGATCTACCTGAACCAGATCTACCTGGGCAATCGCGCCTACGGATTCGCGGCCGCTGCCGATACCTACTTCGGCAAACCGCTGAAGGACGTCACGATCGCCGAGGCCGCGATGCTGGCGGGGCTGCCCAAGGCGCCGGGCACGAACAATCCGGTGACCAATCCGCGCCGTGCGCGTGCGCGGCAGCTCTACGTCATCGACCGCATGCAGGAAACCGGCTTCATCACCGCCGAGCAAGCGGCGCAAGCCAAGTCGGAAGAACTGCATCTGCGCGATGCTGCCGACCCGAACCGCCTGCACGCGGAGCACGCCGCCGAGATGGTGCGGCAGATGATGCATGCGCAGTACGGCGACAGCATCTACACGAGCGGCCTCAACGTCTACACGTCGATCGTCGCCGCTGACCAGGCGGCGGCCTACCGGTCGCTGCGCCGCGGCATCATGGATTACGAGCGCCGCCAGCCCTATCGCGGCCCTGAGGCTTTTGCGGAGCTTCCGGACGATCCCAAGGATCTCGATGACGCTGTCGACGACGCGCTCGCCGACCATTCGGACAACGGCGACGTGCTCGCGGCCGTGGTTCTCCAGGCCAACGCGAAGGAGGTCAAGGCCGTCCGCGCGAACGGAGAGACGCTGCAGATCACGGGCGAAGGCTTGAGGCCTGCGCAGTCGGGTCTGTCGGACAAGGCGGCTGCCGCGATCAAGATCCGGCGGGGTGCGGTGATCCGCGTGGCAAAGACTGCGAAGGGCGGCTGGGAGATCACCCAGCTGCCGGAGGTCGAAGGCGCATTCGTTGCACTCGATCCGCGCTCCGGTGAGATCAAGGCCATGGTCGGCGGCTTCGACTATGGCAAGAGCAAGTTCAACCACGTCACTCAGGCATGGCGCCAGCCGGGCTCCAGCTTCAAGCCCTTCATCTATTCCGCGGCGCTCGAAAAGGGTTTCACGCCGAGCACCGTCGTCAACGATGCGCCCCTGTATTTCGAAGCGGGCCCGGGTGGACAAGCCTGGGAGCCGAAGAACTTCGAGGGCACTTACGAAGGGCCGATCACGCTGCGCCGTGCGCTGCAAGAGTCGAAGAACCTCGTCACGCTCCGCGTGCTGCAGTCGATTGGCGTCGACTACGCGCAGGATTGGATCACGCGCTTCGGCTTCGACCGCGAGAGGCAGCCGGCGAATCTGCCGATGGGACTGGGTGCCGGGTCCGTCACGCCCATGCAGATGGCGGCTGCGTATTCGGTGTTCGCCAACGGCGGCTATCGCGTCAATCCCTATCTTGTGACGCGCGTCACCGATCTCCGCGGCAAGGTGTTGCTGGAGACCGAGCCTCCGGTGCTTGGGGAAGACAAGCGCGCGATCCCAGCGCGCAACGCCTTCGTGATGGGATCGCTGCTGCAGAGCGTCGTCAATGGCGGCACCGCGACGAAGGCCCACCAGGCGCTTAAGCGCAACGACCTCTTTGGCAAGACTGGCACGACCAACGATTCCTTCGACACTTGGTTTGCGGGCTTCCAGCCGACGATGGTCGGCATTGCATGGGTGGGCTACGACACGCCCCGTCAGCTGGGCGTTCGAGGTGAAACCGGCGGCAGCCTGAGCTTGCCGATCTGGGTCGGCTTCATGCAGACCGCGCTGCAAGGCGTTCCGGTGAGCGAGCCGCGCGCGCCTGCGGGCGTGGTCAACGTCGAAGGCGAATGGTATTTCGATGACTACGCGCCGGGCCGCGGCATCGCGAGCCTGGGCGTCGACACCCAGGTCCAGGCGCCCGCTCCGACGGCGGAGGAACTGGCCGGGGTGCCGGTGAGCCCGCCGGCGGCGCCCGAAGAGCGCAACCGCATCCTCGATCTGTTCAGGTAGCGCCCCAAGACGAGGGGGCTTGCGGAGGTATCTACACTCCACATCCCTCTCTTCTCACGCAGTCATGGAAATTCTGATCCTGGCGACCTTCATCGTCGTCGGCGCCTCCATTCTCAAGTCAGTCGATCAGCGCCGCCGCATCGCATTGCTGGGCAGCCATCTGGGCCACTACCAGATCGAAAAGCTGATGGAGAACCTCACCGAAGGCTATCTGCGGTGCCTCGGCGAAGACGACGTGGAACGTCGCGCCCAGATATGGGCCCTTCTGGACAGCACCGAGCAGAAGCTGTCCGCGCAGTTCGACAGCTTTGCGGCCGAGTTTGCCAACATCGACGCAAGCGAGACGCGCGTGAGCAAGCTGCCCCTTGCCATTCCCTACGCGCACCAGTTCTTTCCGGCCCTGACCTTCGATCTGCGAAAGGCATTCGCGATCCACGCACGCGGCATCGCGGACGTGATGCGCAATGAGGCGCACCGCAGCTCGAAGGCCAAGGCCTTCACCATGTCGGCCGAGCTCTTCCTGATGCAACACACCTGCCACTGGTATTGCAAATCGAAGAGCGTGGCGTCCGCGCGCATGCTGGCTCGGCACAAGACCTCCTACCAGCAGCTCATCGACTCGGTGAGTCCCGGCACGCGCAAGGCCTATCTGGCGCTGGTTGGTCAGTGATGTGAAAGCAGCGGCAGTGTGAGCGTCGCCAGCGCGCCGCCGCGCGGCGCATTGGCGAGCTCGACCCGGCCGCGGTGCAGCGTGGCAATTTCCTTGACGAATGCGAGCCCGAGCCCGGTGCTCTTCTTGCGGTTGTGCGGCCGTGCGAGCGAATAGAACTTCTCGAACACCTTGTCTTTCGCGTAGTCCGGAATGCCTTGTCCGCGATCGCGCACCATGATTCGGGCTCTGCGGCCGCCTGTCTCCAGCGCGAGAAGAACCTCGGCGCCTGGAGGCGAAAAATCGATGGCGTTGTCCAGCAGATTGCTGATCGCGCGGCGCAGGAGAAAGGGGTCGCCCTCGACGCTGGCTTCGTTGTGGATGGCGACGTTCACATGAATATCGCGCGCCGAGGCCGCGGCTTGCGCGCCCGCGCCGACCTCACGAAGAAGCGGCGCGAGCGCGACCGGTTCGCTGCGCTCCAGCGCGCGCCGCGCCTCCAGGGCCGTGAGCTCCATCATGCGGTCGACGATCTCCTGGATGCGCTGCGTTTCGCTCGTGATGTTGGCGAGAAAGCGTTCGCGCACGGCTTGCGGCATCGACGGTTCCTGGATCAGCTCCGCCGCGCCGCGGATCGCCGACAGAGGGCTCTTGATCTCGTGCGTGAAGGTCTGCACGTAGTCGGCGACATAGTTGCGGCCGGTGAGCGCATCCCGCATCTCGCCGACGCCGCTGCGCAAGGTATCTACGGCGCGGCGGATCATCCGCGAGAGGGTCGGGCTGCGCTGGTTGCGCAGCCAGCCGAGATAGTCCGAGATCAATCCGAATGGCCGCACCAGCCACACCGACACGATGATCGCGAGCACCAGCAGCGCAAAGGCCGAGCCCACGCCGACACCTAGCGTGCGCGCGCGAGCGTCTTGCACGAACTGGCCGAAGCTGCGCACCGGCTTGCCCACGGTGACCACGCCGACGATCTCGTCGTTCCAGCGAATGGGCGCGCCCACATACATCACGGAGGTCATCGGATCGCCTTCGATGTCGCGCGAAGTGCGCGCGCCGTAGGTGCCGGCGAGCGAGCGGCTGACGTCGGCCCATTGCGAGTAGTCCGCCCCGGTGCTGCGGCCCAGCGAGTCGAAGAGCACATGACCATTGCGGTCAGTCACGTAGACGCGGAGCTCGACGTGGCGCTTGTGCAGGTTGTAGATTTGCGCCGAGAACTGACGGGCATAGACCGATCGGAACAACGGCTCGAGCCGCGAGGTGTTGATGGCGCCGGCGATGACGTCCTGCTCGATCAGGCTCGCCATGAGTTGAGATGTCTCGACCAGCGATTCCTCCGCTGATTCGCGGTAGCGCGGATCGATGTCGGCAACCACCCGATAGAGCAGGAATGCGATGCCCGCTGTGTAGATCAGCAGGATGCCGACGAAGATGCGTGTTCTTCGGCTCACCCTGTCACGTGCTCTGAGGCAGTTCTTCGTTCAGCGCATAGCCCGTGCCGCGCAAGGTGCGGATCGGCTCGATGTCCGGCGCGATCGCCTTGAGCTTGGCGCGCAGCGTCTTGATGTGCGCATCGACCGTGCGGTCGTAGCTTTCGCTCGATTCGTCCCACACCAGCCGCAGCAATTCGTCGCGCGTGAAGACGCGGCCGGGGCGCTGCACCATCAGGCGCAGCAGCCCATATTCGTAGCGCGAGAGTTCGAGAAGGCGCCCGTAGTAGCGGATCTGCATGCGTTCGGCGTCGAGTGCGAAAGGCATTGTTGGCGAAGGCGATGCCGGCGAAGACGAGGGCGAGGGCGACGATGAGGGCACAGGCGCGATCGGGGCTTGACCGGTGCGTGCGCTGCGCCGAAGGATGGTTCGTACGCGTGCCACCAGTTCGCGCGGCGAAAACGGCTTGGCGATGTAGTCGTCCGCGCCGAGCTCCAGACCCACGACGCGATCGATCTCATCGCTTCGCGCCGTAAGAAACAGCATGGGCACCTGCGCGCCGCCGGGCAGCGCTTGCAGCCGCTTGAAGAGCTCGAACCCGTTCATGTCCGGGAGACCGACGTCAAGAATTGCAAGCGCGGGCGGATCGGCCGTGAACTGCGCGATAGCCTCCTGCGCCGTCGGGCACCAGAGCGGCACGAAGCCATCGGTGCGCAGCACGTACTGCACGGTGTCAGCAATGGCGGATTCGTCTTCGACGAGGAGGATGCGCGGGTTGGGGAGCATGGGAGCCGATGGTAGCGACCGGCGGCAGCTGTTCCTTTGGACATCGACCAATGGTTGCTAGGCAAGCCAAGGGCTTCCTTGTAGTATCTTTGTATGCAAATGCAAAATATCCTTGACGGGGGAATCGCGATTGAAAGCGAGGCGCGCACGCCGGCCCCCTGGCTTCCCATCGAACGCGTCGACGGCGACAAGCTGAGCTACGACGATTTCCTCGCGCGCTACATGCATGGCAACCGGCCGGTCGTGATTTCGAACGTCGGCAAAGGCTGGGCCGCCATGCGCACCTGGACGCCCGAGAACTTCAAGAAGCGATTCGGCGGCCAGCCGGTGGCGATCGGCTACGGGCGGGATATGCCTTTCGATCAATTCATCGACGAGGTTCTTGCGTCCAGTGCCGAGAATCCGGGTCCGTACATGTACCGATCGTTCCTGCATGAGGTGCTGCCGGAATTGCTGCCGGACGTGCGGCCGCAGATCAAGTTTTCATTTCCGCGGCGCTATGCCAGCCCGCTAATGCCGGAAAAGTGGCGCCGTCCGGACGGCTACCTCAAGCTGCTGGTGGGCGGGGTCGGGAGCAAGTTTCCGGTCATGCATTTCGATGGCGAGAACTCTCACGCTGGCATCGTCCAGATCTACGGCGAGAAGGAATTCGTGGTCTTTCCACCCGAAGACAGCCAGTACCTCTATCCGCGTTCGGCATTGCCGAACCAATCGATGGTCGACGACCCGGTGATGCAGGATCGCGTGCGCTTTCCGCTGCTGGCCAAGGCAACGCTGTATCGCACGGTGCTCAAGCCGGGAGACATGATCTTCGTGCCGGCGCGCTGGTGGCATGCGGCGAGGGCGTTGTCGACGTCGATCTCGACCTGCACGAACATGCTGGATCCATCGAACTGGAAGGGCTTTCAGGATGAGGTCGTGGCGGTCGAGGCGACCAAGAATTCCGAGCGCGCGGCCCAGGCGCTGGCCAAGCGGCTCACGCTGATCGACAAAGTGTTGACGGGGCTGGAAGGTTTTCAGCGTCGCTCGCCTGGGTTGGCGCGGGCGCTGGTGTTTCCCGCAATCATCGCGCCCCTCTCTGCGGAAACGGCGCCCGATCCTTCGCGGCGCCAGCTTCGGATCCGGATTCCTACGGATTGAGCATCCAGGGCGTGGCCGAGGCCGGCGCCAGCGCCCGCGTTATTGAGCCTTGTAGCCGGCGTTCTCGATCGCCACGATGATGTCTTCCCTCGGATGCTGGCTGACCACGTCGACATGACCTGTTTCGAGGTCGACCGTGACCTGTGCCTTGGGGTCGATGGTCTGCACGGCGTTTTGCACCAAGTTTGCGCAATGTCCGCAGCTCATGCCCGTGACCTGGATCTTCTGGCTCATCGTGGTTGCTCCTTCGAGTTGAGTGAAATGGGAGTGTGAACCTTCTCACGATGTCAATGTCCAGCGAGGGGACGTGACGCGCCCAGCCTACCGGTCTTCGCGGCGCTCCGCCTCTTCCATGCTGTAAAAAGACGTACCTTTTCATCTCTCAATCCCGATGCGAATCCTCTTGGTCGAAGACGATGCGGTCCTGCGCGGCGTGATGCTGCGCAGCCTTGGTGATGCGGGTCACCGTGTCGACGTGGCGGCAAGCGTAGAGGAGGCAGATCACCTCTGGCGAGTGCAGACTTTCGATGCCGTGCTGCTGGATCTCAATTTGCCTGCAACGGTCAGCCCGACCAGCGGGCTTGCGAGCGGATTGACGGCATTGCGCCATGCGCGAGCCCGGGGCGACCGGACGCCGGTGCTGGTTCTTACCGCGCGCAATCGCACAGAGGAACGGATCGCCGGGCTCGATGCGGGCGCGGACGACTATTTGGGCAAGCCCTTCGATCTCGCGGAAGTCGAGGCGCGGTTGCGCGCGCTCGTCCGGCGAGCGCAGGGCACGGAAGACATTGCGATCCTCGGACACCTGCGCCTCGACCGGCGAGCACGGCGCTTCGGTGTCGGCAGCATGCCGCTCGACCTGCCCGCCCGCGAATTCGAAGTGCTATGGGAGTTGATGAGCCCGCCCGGCCGCACGATCAGCAAGCGAGAGCTGTCCGACAAGCTCTCGACCTTCGATGAATCGTTGGGCGACAACGCGCTCGAAGCATTCATTTCCCGCTTGCGCAAGAAATTGGTCGGCAGCGGGGCCGTCATTCGCACCCTGCGCGGCATCGGCTATCTGCTGGAAGCCGACGCGTGACCGGAACGCCGCCGCGCAACTCGGCGGCGCCATCGTTGACCGCGCGCGTGCTGCAGCGCGTGCTGTTCCCGCTGGCACTGACGTGGCTGGTCGGGACAGCAGTCGCGCTCTATGTGGCGAGCTATTTCACCGAGCAGGCTTTCGACCGGGCGATGCTCGACGATGCCTATTCCGTGTCCGCCAACGTGCAGGCGGGCGAGCGCGGCATGGAGTTGTTGCTCTCGCCGCGTGAGGTGACGAGTGTGCTTTTCGATCAGTCCGAAGCGGTGTTCTTTGCCGTGCTGCGGCCCGATGGGTCACTGCTGGCGGGCCATGAAGGGCTGCAGGCGCCTGCGCCGGAGGCGGGCGCGCGATATCGTTTCTCGCATGTGCTGTATCACGGCCAGGCATTGCGCGCCGTGGTGCTGAACCACGAGGCGCCGGACGCGTATCGCGTGGTCATCGCGCAGACCACGCAGGCGCGAACAGTGCTGGTCGAGCGGCTGCTGGTCTATTCGCTCGCGCCGCAGTTCGTGCTTCTGGCGGCACTGGCCACTTGGCTCTGGCGCGGCATCGGACGCGAGCTTCGTCCACTCGGGGAACTGCGGCAGACCCTGGAGAAGCGGGATGCTCACGATCTTGCCCCCGTGCCGGTCGCCCGAAGCTCACGCGAACTCGAGCAGTTGGGCGACACCCTCAATGCGCTGCTCGATCGGCTTGCGCAGAGCGCGTCGGCTCAGCGTGAGTTTGCCGGCAATGTCGCGCATGAACTGCGTACGCCTCTGGCAGGAATACGCGCCTTGGCCGAATACGGCCTTGCCCAGCAGGCGCCGGACGTCTGGCGGGAGCAGTTGCAGAACATCGCTGCCAGCCAGGCGCGGGCCAGCCATCTCGTGGACCAATTGCTTGCGCTCGCGCTGGCCGACGAAAGCCGCACCGGACTCCAGCGCCAGCCATTGAGGCTGGACGAGCTGATCCAGCAAGCGGTGCTGCGGCACCTCGCGCGCGCGGATTCCAAGGGCGTTGACCTCGGCGCGCAGGGTCTCGACGAACCCGTGACCGTGCTGGCGAATGCCGCGTTGGTCGAAGGAACGCTCGATAACCTGATCGACAACGCACTGCGCTACGGTGGCCGCACGATCACCATCGAACTCGTTGGCCACACGATGAGCGTCGTCGACGACGGCCCCGGCATCCCGCCGGAAACCCAGAGCGACCTCTTGCGCCGCTGGGCGCAAGGCCCCGCCGGCCAAAAGCTCGGCCAAGGCGCCGGCCTCGGCTTGGCGATCGTCGCTCGCTACGCAAGGTTGCTGGGCGCCGAACTCACCTTCGCCAAAGCGTCCCCCGAAGGCGGCCTCCGCGTAAGCCTCGCGTTCCCCCCATCCTGAAGCCGGCGCACCCACCCCAAAGACTGCGGTGCCCCTCCAGAAACCCCGTGGAACCGGCTCCGCCGGGCCACCGGGGTTGCCCCCGGCAGGGGGTTGGCGGCCACACGAAGTGGGCAAGCCTGGGGGCGAGCTACATCACCGGATAGTCGATATACCCCTCTTCGCCGCCGCCGTAGAACGTATTCTTGTCCCACGCATTCAGCGGTGCGCCTTCGCGCAGACGGCGAACCAGATCGGGGTTGGAGATGAAGGGCTTCCCGAAGGCGACCAGGTCGTCGCCCTCCTTGAGTGCTTCTTCCGCGAGCGGCTTGTCATAGCCGTTGTTCACCATCCACGCGCCCTTGCCGCCAGCCTGGCGGTAGGCGGCCTTGAGAGCTTCGTAGTCGAAGGGACGGTCGGCGAGTTCGCGCGGGCCACCGGTGGCGCCTTCGATCACGTGGATGTAGGCGAGATTCAGTGGCGCGAGATGTCGAACGACATAGTCGAAAAGCGGCTGCGGGTTGTCGTCATGCACGTCGTTGGCCGGCGTGACGGGCGACAAGCGGATGCCGGTCTTGCCGCCGCCAACGGCGTCCGCCACGGCGCGCGTCACTTCGAGCAAAAGCCGCGCACGGTTCTGAATGCTGCCGCCGTAGTCGTCCGTGCGCTTGTTGCTGCCGCTCTTGAGGAACTGGTCGAGCAAATACCCGTTGGCGCCATGAATCTCCACGCCGTCGAAGCCAGCCGTTTCGATGGCGTTGCGTGCGGCGACGGCGTAGTCATGCACGATGCCGGGCAGCTCACCGACGTCGAGCGCCCGAGGCTCGGAGGTATCGACGAAAGTCGGCACGCCGTCCTTGATCAGCACGGTCTTGGTCTTGGCCGCAATGGCCGACGGCGCAACCGGCTTGCCTCCCTCCGGCTGAAGCTCGGTGTGCGAGACGCGCCCGACGTGCCACAACTGCACGACGATCTTGCCGCCCTCTGCATGCACGGCCTGGGTAACGCGCTTCCAGCCGTCGAGCTGCTCTGTGCCGTAGAGTCCGGGCACATCCGCGTATCCCTGGCCTTGATGGCTGATCGCGGTGGCCTCTGTGATCAGCAGGCCGGCGCTGGCCCGCTGTGCATAGTAGGTGGCGGTGATGTCGCGCGGCACCGCATCGGGCGCACGGTTGCGCGTCAGCGGCGCCATGACAATGCGATTGCTGAGCTGGAGGTCGCCAGCTTGCACGGGATCGAAGAGGGAGGACATTTTTGATCTTGATGGTTGTTGTGGAGGCGAAACGGAGGGTAAACCCTCGGCGTCTCCCTTCGCTGTCGCGGGGTTGTCGCATTGCTGCTATGCAGTGCCGCAGAATGACCGCGCATCCATGATCGTTCACGACGCCCCGCTTCTGACCACCCCCGCACAAGTACTGCGGCTCGCGCTGGCACTCTCGTTGGGCGCCGCTGTTTCACTTGGGATCACGCGTTTTTCATACGGCCTGCTGCTGCCGCCGATGCGCGAAGACCTCGGCTGGAGCTATACGCTGGCCGGCAGCATGAACACGGCCAATGCTGCGGGATACCTGCTCGGCGCGTTAATGACGCCCGCGCTGCTACGGCGCTTCGGACCCGTGCGCCTGCTCGTGGGCGGCGCGCTGTGGGCGAGCCTCTTCATGGTCGCCAGTGGGTTCTTCACTTCAGCGGCCGCGTTGCTGCTGCAGCGGTTGCTGGCAGGCCTTGCGAGCGCCTGGGTCTTCGTTGCCGGGGGATTGCTCGCCGCGCGTCTGGGCACACTGCAGCCTTCTCGTGCAGGTTTTCTGCTGGGGCTGTACTACGGCGGTACGGGTGCCGGAATCACGCTCTCCGCGCTCCTCGTGCCGGCTGTTCTGCAAGGTGCAAAGGGGGCTCCGCACGGCTGGGCCTGGGCATGGTGGGCGCTGGCAGCCGCCAGCTTTGCGGCGACCGCGGTCTTGGCTTCCGCAATGCGTGCAATGCCGGGACAGATGCATGCAAAAAATGCGCAAAGGGCGCCCAACTCGCCGCACGCCGGGTCATCTGTCGCAGCTGCGCCGGTGCGGCGCTTCGGTTGGGCACTCGCCGGCTACACGCTTTTCGGGGCCGGATACATCGGCTACATGACCTTCGTGATCGCGTTGTTGCGCGAGCAGGGCGCGAGGCCAGGCGACATCACCTTGTTCTACGCCTTGCTCGGGCTGGCCTGCATGGCGTCGTCACGAATTTGGGCCGGGCTGTTGGACCGCTCTCGCGGCGGCGGACCGCAAGCGCTGCTCAACGCGCTGCTCGGGGTTGCCACCCTGCTGCCGGTGCTGAGCTCTGCTTGGCCGATGACCATGGCATCGGGGCTGTTGTTCGGTGGGGTGTTTTTGTCGGTGGTTGCTTCGACGACAGCCTTGGTCAGGCACAACTTGCCGGCTTCGCAGTGGGCAACGGGTATCAGTGCATTCACGATCGCCTTCGCGCTGGGGCAGATCGTCGGGCCGACGGTCACCGGGTGGATCTCGGATGGTCCGGGTGGGCTGGCCCGAGGCCTCGTGGCCTCGGCCGCAGCACTTTGGGCCGGTGCGATCCTCGCGTCGAGGCAGAAGCCCTTGACGTCCTGAATCAAACCCGCGCCATTCTTCCTGCTCGAAATTTACTTGAGCAGACCTTCGGCTTTCATCGCTTCCTGGACTGCCGGGCGAGCGCCCACGCGTGCATGCCACGCCTTCACATTCGCGTATGAGGAAATGTCGACCCCGGTGGGCTGCGCCCAATTGGTCACGGTGAACAGATAGCCGTCGGCGACGGTGAAGTGCTCGCCCATGAGGTAGTCCTTGCTTGCGAGCTGAGCATCGAGCCACTCGTAGCGCGACTTTAGCTTGGTCTTGGAAATCGTCTTGGCTTCTTCAGGCATGTTGGGATTGAAGAGCGGCGAGAAGCCCTTGTGGATCTCAGTCCCGATGAAGGTGAGCCATTCCTGCAGGCGATAGCGCGAGAGGGTGCCGTTGGCTGGAGCGAGGTTCTTTGCCGGGGCAAGATCCGCGACGTACTGCACGATGGCCGGGCCTTCGCGAAGACGCGTACCGTCATCGAGCTCGAGCAGCGGGACATAGCCCAGCGGATTGATGCCGTAGTAGTCGGTTCCATCTTGCAGCTTGTGGCTCTTCGTACTGGCGAGCACGGGCTCGAAAGCGAGGCCAGCTTCACGCAGCGCGATGTGGGGAGACAGCGAGCAGGCGCCCGGCGAGTAGTACAGCTTCATGCAAAAACTCCAATGAATGAGGAACGTATTCTGGTGGAAGAGGCTGATGCTAGCGAGTTCGAGGCCTCGGCGTTTTTGTCCTACGGCTTCTCGCGGGCGGCGACTATGAGTGCACATTTCGCGGGTTTCTAAGCTCGCGGCACTGCGATGAAGTCATCGCGAGGAGCCTGTACATGTTGAAGTACGCCATTGTTTTCGCCGTGATTTCGCTGATCGCCGGCGCGCTGGGCTTCGGCGGCGTGGCGGCAGGGGCTGCCGGTATCGCAAAGATCCTGTTTGGGCTGTTCCTGATACTTGCCGTGGTGTTCCTGGTGCTCGCTGCGCTGGGTGTCGGCGCAGTGAAGAACGCTGTGGACCGATCCCCGTGAATCCAAAGCAACTGCTATCGATTTGATAGCTTGGGGGCCAATGCTGGCCCGGGATTGGAACGAGGACGGTCTGGGCGGATTTGGCCCTGACCGGCACAAACAGGCGCCGGAGATTAAAATCAGCGCCCCTTTGCGCAGCGCACGCGTCAGTGCGCCCTCACTCTCATGCTTTATCCCGAAGAATTCGATGTGATCGTCGTCGGCGGCGGTCACGCGGGCACCGAAGCGGCGCTCGCATCCGCCAGAATGGGCGCCCGCACGCTCTTGCTCTCCCACAATATCGAGACGCTGGGGCAGATGAGCTGCAACCCGTCGATTGGTGGCATCGGCAAGGGTCATCTGGTCAAAGAGGTGGATGCGCTCGGCGGCGCCATGGCAATTGCCACGGACGAGGGCGGTATCCAATTCCGCGTGCTCAATTCGAGCAAAGGCCCGGCAGTGCGCGCGACACGCGCACAGGCCGATCGCGTGCTCTACAAGGCCGCGATTCGTCGCCGCCTGGAAAACCAGCCGAACCTTTCGCTGTTCCAACAGGCCGTGGATGACTTGATGATCGAAGGCGACCGTGTCGTGGGCGCCATCACACAGGTCGGCATCGCGTTCCGGGCGCGGACCGTGGTTCTCACCGCAGGGACCTTTCTCGACGGGCGTATTCACGTCGGCCTCGACAACTACCAGGCGGGGCGGGCGGGCGATCCGCCGGCGATCAGCTTGTCGGCGCGTCTCAAGGAGCTGAAACTGCCCCAAGGCCGCTTGAAGACGGGCACGCCTCCGCGATTAGACGGACGCACCATCGATTTTTCAAAATGCACCGAGCAGCCGGGCGACGGCATGCCGGGCGGTGCGGGACCTATGCCGGTTTTCAGCTTCATGGGTCGTGCTGACATGCACCCGCAGCAAATGCCGTGCTGGATCACGAACACCAACGCGCGCACCCACGAGATCATCCGCTCTGGCTTCGACCGCAGCCCAATGTTCACCGGCAAGATCGATGGGGTCGGCCCGCGTTACTGCCCGAGCGTCGAAGACAAGATCAACCGATTCGCGGACAAGGAAAGCCATCAAATCTTCCTCGAGCCGGAAGGGCTGACCACGAACGAGTATTACCCGAACGGAATTTCGACCAGCCTGCCTTTTGACGTGCAGTACCAGCTGGTTCGGTCGATGGCTGGATTGGAAAACGCGCACATCCTTCGGCCCGGCTACGCCATCGAATACGACTATTTCGACCCGCGTGAGCTCAAGAGCAACTTCGAGACGCGCGCAATCCGCGGTTTGTTCTTCGCGGGCCAGATCAATGGGACGACAGGGTATGAGGAGGCCGCCGCTCAGGGGCTGTTTGCCGGCATCAACGCTGCATTGCAATGCCGCGACGAAGAGGCTTGGCTTCCTCGGCGGGACGAGGCTTACCTCGGCGTCTTGGTCGACGACCTGATCACAAAGGGCGTCACTGAGCCGTATCGCATGTTCACCAGTCGTGCGGAATTCAGGCTGCAACTGCGTGAAGACAACGCCGACATGCGCTTGACCGACGCTGGACGCAAGCTCGGCCTCGTGGACGATGCGCGTTGGGACGCTTTTTCGCGGAAGCGCGACCTTGTTTCACGTGAAACAGAGCGCCTGCGCTCGATATGGGTCAATCCTCGGAACTTGCCAGAAGCCGAATCCGAGCGCGTGCTGGGGAAGGCCATCGACCACGAACACAATCTTGGTGAGCTCCTCCGCCGCCCGAATGTGAGCTACGAGTCTCTGATGTCTCTCGACGGCGGCAAGTACCGGTCGAGTGCGCCGCTCGGAGAGACGGAGGTCGAGCAAATCGAGATTGCCGCCAAGTACTCGGGTTACATCACCCGTCAGCACGATGAAGTCGAGCGCGCCGCCCATTTCGAGAATCTCCGGCTGCCGAGTGATCTCGACTATGGTCAGGTCAAGGCGTTGAGCATCGAAGTGCGACAGAAGCTCGCCAAGCACCGCCCTGAGACGTTGGGCATGGCATCCCGGATATCAGGGGTGACTCCGGCCGCGATCTCGCTTCTTATGATTCATCTCCGCAAAGGCGGCCATCGGGCATTCACGGTTGGCCTCGCGTCAAAATCGCCGGTTGCCGAATGACCGGAATGGTTCAGGAGGAAAGACTGCGTGAAGGAGCGCTTTCTCTCGGGATCGCGCTGACCGATCGGCAGACCGAGCAGTTGCTGGCTTACGGCGCCCTCATACTGAAATGGAACAAGGTCTACAACCTGACCGCACTGCGTGATGCGGATTCGGTTCTCACGCATCATTTGCTCGACAGCTTGGCGGCCGTCGGGCCACTCGGACGAGAGCACAGCGGCCCTGCGAAGCTCCTGGATGTCGGCGCGGGTGCGGGCCTGCCCGGCGTCGTGATCGCCGTCATGCGACCGGACGTGCACGTAACCTGTGTGGATGCTGTCGCCAAGAAGGCCGCTTTTGTCCAGCAAGCCGCCTCTGAGCTTGGTCTTCGTAACCTTCGCGGCCTCCATGCGCGCGTCGAGTCCATGACGGGCGCTTACGAGGTGATCAGTTCTCGCGCGTTCGCCTCGCTAGTCGATTTCGTCTCAGGTTCGATACACCTGCTGGCGCCTGACGGCGTTTGGCTGGCCATGAAGGGCAGGGTGCCTGCGGACGAAATCGTCCAACTTCCCCCGCAGACCGAAGCGTTTCACGTGGAACAACTGAACGTTCCAGGGCTCGATGCCGAGCGATGCATCGTCTGGATGCGAAAACTCGTTTCCTGAGCCGCATCTGTCGCGTCGACCTCGCTTAGACTCGACGCTTCCCTTTTTGAGCAATTTGCATGTTCGGCATCGCTGATTACGGCGCGTTCGTCGCCGCCATTGTTCTTTTTCTGGCGCTCCCCGGTCCCGGAAATCTGGCGCTGATCACGTCGACGAGCAAAGGCGGCATCCGTGGCGGATTGGCCGCCACGTTAGGCGTGATTGCGGGAGATCAGGTGCTGATGTGGGCGGCCGTTGCCGGCGTCGCAACGCTGCTGACCGCATATCCTGCGGCGTTTCGGGGCGTGCAGTGGTTGGGCGCCGTCTATCTGGCGTGGCTCGGCTTCAAGATGCTGCGCGCAAGGCCTGGCGCTGCTCCTATTCTCAACATCCGTCCGTCGCACTACCTGCGCCAAGGGATGATGATCACGCTGCTCAACCCCAAGGCCATCGTCTTCTATATGGCGTTTTTCCCCCTGTTCGTCGATCCGGCACGTCATCAGGGCATCACCACCTTCGCCGTTATGGCGTTGACGATCGCAGCGCTCACCTTTTTGTACGGGGCCACGGCAACGCTCTTGACCCATTTCCTTGCAGAACGGATGCGGGCCAATCCGCGCATTTCGGGGGTCCTAGGCAAGCTCGCCGGTGTTTTCCTGATCGCGTTCGGCGTCAGGCTTGCGGTTTCCAAATAAGTATGCAAAACCTTCCGCCGCGCACTCCTGCATCTGGCCATGTCCTCGGGCACGGCGGCTAAGACATGGCCAAGATCTTCTGCATTGCAAATCAAAAGGGTGGGGTCGGAAAGACGACGACAACCGTCAATCTTGCCGCCGGCCTCGCCAACGTAGGGCAGCGTGTGCTCATGATCGACTTGGACCCGCAGGGCAACGCGACCATGGGTTCTGGCATCGACAAGCGTCAGCTCGAGACGACGGTGTACGACGTGCTCCTGGAGTCTGCCTCCGTGGCAGAAGCCCGAGTGAAGGCTGAGAAGTGCGGTTACGACGTCCTGGGCGCAAACCGCGAGCTGGCCGGCGCTGAGGTCGAAATGGTGGCGCTCGACCGTCGCGAGAAGCGTTTGCGGACGGCGCTGGCCGCAGTGGGCGCGGAGTACGACTTCATTCTGATCGATTGCCCGCCAAGTCTCAGCTTGCTGACCCTTAACGGCTTGTGCGCCGCGCATGGTGTCATCGTGCCGATGCAGTGCGAGTATTTCGCGCTCGAAGGTCTGACTGATCTGGTCAATACCATCAAGCAAGTGCACGCCAACCTCAACAAGAACCTGCAGATCATCGGCTTGCTGCGCGTGATGTTCGACCCGCGTATCACGCTTCAGCAACAGGTCAGCGAGCAATTGAAGGCGCATTTCGGCGACAAGGTTTTCGACACGGTCATTCCCCGCAACGTTCGGCTCGCCGAAGCTCCGAGCTACGGCTTGCCGGGCGTGGTTTTCGACCCGCCTGCCAAGGGCAGCCAGGCGTTCATTGCCTTTGCGCAAGAATTGGTCGTCAAGATGCCACCGGCGAGCGCAATGGCGACCGAGACAGCGTCACCCGCACCCGTGCCCATGGATGCACCGGAGGTCACGGTGCATGCCCCCGATGGCATCTGAGCCGTCGCCGAGAACGCATCTTGCATCGATGAAGACGCCGAAAATCCTGTTGCTGCCCGGCTGGCAGAACAGCGACCCCGCGCATTGGCAAAGCCGCTGGGAAGCCATTCACGGTGACCAGCGGGTCGATCAGCATGACTGGATGCGCCCGCTGCGCGGCGACTGGTCGGCTCGGCTCGAGGAAGAGGTGCTGGCGTCGCCGGGGCCGGTGGCGTTGGTCGCGCACAGCTTGGGATGCATCCTTGTGGCCGCATGGGCGGCTCATTCAAGCCATTCGAGCAAGGTGCATGGCGCACTGCTTGTCGCCCCCGGTGATCTGGAGCGCGACGACCTGCGGCAAATGATTCCCGGCTGGGCGCCCATCATGCGGCGCCCGTTGCCGTTTCGTTCCCTGATGATTGCAGCCACGAATGACCCGTACTGCACCGCCGAACGCTCCCGCCAAATGGCCGAAGACTGGGGTGCCGACTACGTCAATCTGGGTGCCCGCGGCCACATCAATAGCGAATCCGGCTTGGGCGACTGGCTCGAAGGCCGCAAGCTGCTGACCGACCTCCTGAAAGAAAACTGATATCCATGGCGACCAAAAAACTCAAGGGCCTGGGCCGAGGACTCGAAGCCCTTCTCGGGCCGACTTTCAACGGAGCCGATCAGGCAAGCTCCGACGACTCGGCGCCGCCAAGCCCGACGACGCTCAATCTCGATCAGATGGTTCCCGGCGTGTACCAGCCACGTACCAGGATGGACGAGGGCGCGCTCTACGAGTTGGCCGAGAGCATCAAGGCGCAAGGGATCATGCAGCCCATTCTGGTTCGTCGGCTTGAACCGGAGCTTGCCCTCGCCAAGAAGGCCGAGTTCGAAATCATCGCGGGTGAGCGGCGCTTCAGGGCCGCAAGCCTGGCCGGGCTCGTCAGTGTGCCTGTGCTGGTGCGCGATGTGCCCGATGAGGCTGCTGCGGCCATGTCACTGATCGAGAACATCCAGCGCGAAGACTTGAATCCCCTGGAGGAAGCCCAAGGCCTGCACCGTCTGGTCGTTGAGTTTGGGCTTACTCACGAATCTGCGGCGCAGGCTGTCGGGCGCTCGCGCAGTGCGGCCAGCAACCTGTTGCGCCTGCTGAATCTTGCGGAACCGGCTCAGGCAATGCTGATGGCGGGCGACATCGACATGGGCCATGCACGTGCGCTGCTCTCGCTCGAAAAGGCGACGCAGATCACCGCTGCCAATCAGATTGCAGCCAAGAAAATGTCGGTGCGAGAGACCGAGGCGCTGGTCAAGAAACTAGCGGCCGAGTTCAGCCTCACGCCTTCATCAAAGCGCGGCGCCGCGGAGAAATCGCGCGACTTGCTCCGTGTGGAGGAGGAGCTTGCGGACCTGCTCGCCGCCGAGGTCGAGGTTCGCATCAAGAAGCGGAGCAAGCGCAACGGCCGGATTGAGGAGAGCGGCGAATTGGCGATCCACTTCGGCTCGCTGGACGCACTCAACGGGCTCATCGAGCGCATCCGCCAGACGGCCTGACAAGGTGTCAGATAACCGGGTCACTGGATAAACCAAGGTCCCCAGCCGCAGGTGAACCTCAGAGGCTGAAGATCTTCCCGGGGTTCATGATGTTTTTCGGGTCAAGTGCGCGCTTGATCGTCCGCATCATGTCGATCGCTCCGGCACCGGCTTCCGTCACCAGGAAGCCCATCTTGTGCAGGCCGACCCCGTGTTCGCCGGTACAGGTTCCTTCGAGCGCCAAGGCCCGGGACACCAAGGAGTGATTCAGCTTCTCCGCTGTTACGCGCTCTTCCGGTGCGTTGGGGTCCAGAAGATAGCCAAAGTGGAAATTGCCGTCGCCAACATGGCCGACGAGGAAATAGGGAATGCCGCTCGCGTCAGCTTCCGCGACAGACTCCAGCAGGCAATCGGCCAAGCGCGATATAGGCACGCAGGTGTCGGTCGAAATCACGCGGCAACCCGGGCGCGACTGCACCGCCGCGAAATAGCTGTTGTGGCGCGCAGTCCAGAGCCGTGTGCGCTCTTCGGGTGTGCTGGCCCACTCGAAGGCGTTTCCGCCGTGGCCGCTCGCCAGTTCCTGCACGGTTTCAGCCTGCTCCTTCACCCCGCCCGGCGACCCATGGAACTCCATCAGCAACATGGGTTCTTCGCGCAGGTTGAGCTTGGCGTAGGCATTGACCATCCGCACTGTATTCACGTCGATCAGTTCCACGCGTGCGATCGGAACGCCCAGCTGGATGATTTCGATGGTGGTGCGCACAGCCGCCTCGATGCTCGGGAATGAGCAAATGGCAGCCGATACGGCTTCGGGCAAGGGATAGATGCGCAGGGTGACTTCGGTGATGACACCGAGCGTGCCTTCGCTGCCGACCAGCAGACGCGTGAGGTCGTAGCCGGCCGAAGATTTCTTGGCGCGCGTGCCCGTGCGGATCACCTCGCCGCTCGCCGTAACGACTTCGAGCCCCAGGACGTTCTCGCGCATGGTGCCATAGCGAACGGCGTTTGTACCGCTGGCCCGCGTCGCCGCCATGCCGCCGATCGAGGCGTCCGCGCCCGGATCGATCGGGAAGAACAGCCCCGTGCTCTTGACTTCTTCATTGAGCTGTTTGCGCGTCACGCCAGGCTGCACGGTCACGGTCAGATCGTCGGCGTTGATCGACAGCACGCGGTTCATGCGGCTCACGTCGATGCTGATACCACCCTGCACGGCCAGCAAGTGCCCCTCGAGCGACGAACCGACGCCGAAGGGAATCACCGGCACGCTGAAGTCGCTTGCCAGCTTGACCGCATCGGCCACGTCCTGCGTGCTCTCGGCAAAGACCACCGCCGAAGGAGGAGGCGCGTCGAAAGACGATTCGTCGCGTCCGTGTTGCGTGCGCACTGCAAGTGCGGTGGAGCATTGATCGCCGAAGCGCGCCTTCAGAGCCTGGAGCAGTGCGTCGGGTACCTCTCGCAGCGCAATCTCCGGCGTCAGATGCGAAAGGGCGGTGGGGGCGTTCATCGGCTGTCTCCTGAAGGGTCTACCATTCTACGAATCACCCGGAAGATACAGGGCACCCATGGGCAACCGACTCACACAAATTGCGACGCGCACTGGCGACGACGGCACCACCGGCCTGGGCGACAACACACGCGTCCCAAAGGATCACCTGCGTGTTCAGGCGATGGGCGACGTCGACGAACTCAATTCGCACATTGGCGTGCTGCTCTGTGAGCCGATGCCCGCCAGGGTGCGCGACCTGCTGGTCGACGTGCAGCATCAGCTTTTCAACCTCGGCGGCGAATTGTCCATGCCGGGATTCACGCTGCTCAAGGAAGAGGCGCTGCTGCAGATCGACAACGCACTCGCGGATCACAACGCCACTTTGCCCAGGCTGGCCGAATTCATCCTGCCGGCGGGCACTCGCGCCGCTTCTCTCGCGCACGTGTGCCGAACGGTAGCGCGCCGCGCGGAGCGAGCGGTCGTATCCCTTGGCGCGCAGAGCGAGATCAACGATACGCTGCGGCGTTACCTGAATCGGCTGAGCGACCTGCTGTTCGTGCTGGCGCGCGTGCTGAATCGTGTGGACGGCGGCGACGATGTGTACTGGAAGAGCGAGCGCATGGCGCGCGCAGCCGCCGACGACGGGGCAGGGCCGACATGAACCAGAAGTTACCTTTGCTTCATCCGACGCATACATGTCCGGCCCACACTGTGCGCCACTTCAATATGGAGGGAGTTCCAGATGAGCAAGTCGAAAAGCTTGACTGCCGTTGTCTGCGTCCTGGCGATGACCATGGCCGGAGGCGCTTTTGCGAGAGATCATCAGCGCCCGGTGACCCCCGACCAGCGCACCCGCAGTGAGCAAGCGCCGCCGCAGACCGGCCATTCACCGGCCGCGGACGGCGAGCATCGGCAAGTCCACCAGCAGCCGCAGTTCATTGGCCGTGGGTACTTGCAGCCTTACGCCGAGTGGCACCGCGGTAATCGCCTTTCCGGGCAACCCCGCAAAGTCGAGTCCTGATCAGCTGGCCGATGGCGCCATCTGTGCGCAGACATTGCGGCCCGTGATGGTGAGCCGAAGTCCGCCACCGTGCCACTCGAGCCAGTTCAGTTTCACATAGGCATCGATGTCGTCGCCGTCGATCAGGCCGGCCTGATGATTTTGGAGGTGATCGACGGTGGCGGGCAGTGCCTGCCGCAACCGTTCACGGTCGGCGGCCTCGCTGGCCGCCTTGGAAGATGCGCGCGTCTGAGAAATCGATGCCATGGCTGATACGTAGGTAGTCGGATCGCAAAGGTAAACCGCACCAATGTACGCCTCTTGCTGCCGACGTCGCGGACCTATTTCTCGTTTTCGCGCAGGAGAAACACTGAGCCGCCGGGGCTCACGGCGCGCTACTTGCGCACGCGCAAAAGCTTGCTGACTTCGTCGACGTTGTCGCTGATGCGCTTGCGGACGACATCGAAGGCCTCCGCCTGCGACTTGGCCGCCATCTCCGACAGCTCGCGGATGTCATCCAGGGCTTGCTTGAAAGCTGCCTTTCCCATTGCATCGAGCTTGGCGATGTTCTCGCGTGGGTCGCCGGCCGACATGCCTTTCACCGTGCCTTGCCACTCCTGGATCGATGTCTTGAGCATTTCCGTCTGGCGTTGCACCACCGCTTGCAGTCCCTGGTAGGACTTCTCGTTGGCCTGCATGAGGGCCTGCAGATCCTTGCGCCCGCCTTCGACGATGGCGCCGGCGGCACCTGCCAGAGGCAGGTTCTGAAGGCGATCGGCCATGCCCTTGAGCGGCTTGATGAAGGCGTCCTGAATGTCTTCAGCGGCCGCGCCCCGCGGGGAGCTCGCCTTTTTCGCGGCGGTGGCGCTCGTTTTGCTGGTTGCCATGGTGCGGTGTCTCCAGGTTGATGTTGGAGTCAGCACGATACGCCCACAGTGCCGTCCGATGGAAGCCCCGCATGACGATTTCGCCGCGCGGCGAAGCCGTGCGACTCCGCACAATCCGCGTTCAGCGCGCCGCGAGTGCGGCGTCCGGCAGCTCGATCTTGACCTCGAGCACCTCGAGGTCGTCCTGCTTTTCGAGGTGAACCTTGATGTCCTCGGCCTTGATCGACACGTACTTCGAGATCACGGCAATCAGTTCGCGCTGCAACTCGGGCAGGTAGTCGGGGCGCTTTCCGCCCAAGCTGCTGCGCTCGTGCGCGAGGATGATCTGCAGCCGTTCCTTGGCGACGCTTGCCGTCTTCTTCTTTTCGCCCAGCAGAAAGGAAAAAAGTGACATGGCTACCTCGTTCCGAAGATTCGTTTGAAGAAGCCGGGCTTCTCGGCGTCGATGAAGCGCATCGGCTTTTCCTCACCGAGGAAGCGTGCCACCACGTCGCTGTAGGCCTGGGCCACGTCGGTTTCCTTGTCGTGGATGGCAGGCACGCCCTGGTTGGAAGCCTGCAGCACGCTCTCTGATTCGGGAATCACGCCGATGAGCTTGATGCGCAGGATGTCCTGGATGTCTTCCAGCGACAGCATTTGGCCGCCTGCCACCCGATTGGGGTTGTAGCGCGTGATCAGCAGGTGCTCCTTGATGGGCTCGCCGCCTTCCTTGGCGCGCTTGGTCTTGGAGCTCAGCATTCCCAGGATGCGATCGGAGTCGCGCACCGAAGAGACTTCGGGGTTGGTCACGACAAGTGCCTCGTCGGCAAAGTGCATGGCCATCAGCGCGCCGACCTCGATGCCCGCGGGAGAGTCGCACACGATGTAGTCGAAGCCTTGGTCGGCGAGCTCCTTCAGGATCTTCTCGACGCCTTCCTGTGTGAGTGCGTCCTTGTCGCGGGTTTGCGAAGCGGCCAGCACGTACAGGTTGTCGGAATGCTTGTCCTTGATGAGCGCCTGACTCAGGTTGGCTTCGCCCTGGATCACGTTGATCAGGTCGAACACCACCCGGCGCTCGCAACCCATGATCAAGTCCAGGTTCCGCAGCCCGACGTCGAAGTCGATCACGGCCGTCTTCTTGCCCGCGAGGGCGAGCCCCGATGCAAAGCTCGCGCTCGTGGTCGTCTTGCCAACGCCGCCTTTGCCCGAGGTCACCACCACAATTTTGGCCATTGCCATTCCTTCTTTGTTCGTTTGGGTTGTTCTGCTTTTCGAAGCCGGATCAGAGGATCGGATTCATCACGATCTTTTTGCCATCCAGCGAGATCTGCGCCGTCTTGCCGGCGATCTCGTCCGGCAGTGCGACTTCGGCCGTGCGGTAGATGCCGGCGATGGCCACCAGCTGCGCCTCCATGCAGGTCGTGAAGATGCGTGCTCCCGTGTCTCCGCGTGCTCCGGCGATCGCCTTGCCGCGCAACGGCGCGTAGACGTGCACGTTGCCGTCAGCGATGACTTCGGCGCCGAAGCTCACCACGGCGGTCACGATCACGTCGCCGCCTCGCGCGTACACCTGCTGGCCCGAACGCAAGGGCTTGTCGATGACGAGCGTGCCGTTGGCCGGCACCGGTACCTCGCGAACGATCTGCGGAGCTTCGCTTGGCGGCTCGGCCGGCGGTGCAGGCGCACGTGGAGCAGGTGTGGCCGGCATCGCGGTGATCGACAGTCCCGCCGCCCGCGCGGCGATGTTCTGGGCATTGCTGCCGCCACGCACCGCGACGGGCTGTGTCTGATGCCGCGCCAGCAGCTCACGCAGCGCCGCGAAATCGATGTCGGCTTCAGACTGGTCTTCCTGGAGTTGCGAGAGGTCGATGACCACCGGCTCCTGTTCGAAGAAGTCGGGCGAGTCCGCCAATTGGGCGTCGAGCGCTTCCGCCAGTACATCGAGATCAACCGTCTTGAGAATGACGGCGATCAGCGGCAGCGTGGCGCTCTTGAATTCGAATACCGCCTTGGTGCGCGCGGCGGAAGCATCGGCCATGGAAAACGTAGGTTCGAAAAGCGTTGGAGTCTAACGGGAGTGGCTTCCGCGCCGTGAAACTCTGCGGTCTCTATGACGCGGCACAACATCTCTTTCACGACGTTGCATTTCCTTTGGAGTCCCGTTTTTCGTTCTCTTCTCAGTCGCGGGTTCGCGCCAGCAGTGCATAGAGCAGGATCGCACCGAAGGTCGCGGTGCCGATGCCGCCGAGCGCGAACTGGCCGAACTTGAGCGTGAAGTCGCCTGTGCCGAGGACCAGCGTGATTGCGGCCACGATCAAGTTCTTGTTCTGCGAGAAGTCGACCCGGTTGTCGACCCAGATCTTCGCGCCCGACACGGCAATGAGGCCGAACACTACGATGCTCACGCCGCCCATGACCGAAAGCGGGATCGCCTGCACCAGCGCACCGAATTTCGGGCTGAAGCCCAGCACTAGCGCGATCAGCGCTGCCACGACGAAGATGGCGGTCGAGTAGATCTTGGTTGCAGCCATCACGCCGATGTTCTCGGCGTAGGTCGTCACGCCGGTGCCGCCGACAGCGCCGCTCACCATGGTCGCGATGCCGTCGCCGATGAACGCGCGCCCGAGGTATGGGTTGAGATCGCGTCCGGTCATCGCGCCGACTGCCTTCAGATGGCCGAGGTTCTCGGCCACGAGGATGACCGCCACCGGCGCGATCAGCAGTATCGCGTTGACCTGGAACACCGGCGACGAGAAGGTCGGCATGCCGAACCATGGCGCCGCTGCCAGCGGACCGAGGTCGATGGGTTTGCCCAGGCCCAAGCCATTCGTCAGCACCGCATAGATCACGCTCGCGGCAATCAAGCCCATGAGGATCAACAGCCGCTGGATCATGCCGCGCGTGTAGACCGCGATCAGGCCCACGCAGAGGAAGGTCAACGCCTGCATCCAGGTGTCGAAGCCGGTGGGCGCCATGTTCTTGATCGGCACGCTCGCCAGATTGAGCCCGATCACGGCGACCACTGCGCCGGTGACCACCGGCGGCATCATCCGCTCGATCCAATGCACCGCGACGTCCTGCTCGACTTCCTCCACCTCGATGCCTTCGAGGCCGCGCACGGGAGCGCGGCGGGTGCGCCGCTCATTGGTGAATGCAACCAGGATGCCGATCAGCACATAGACCAGGCCGCAGACGATGATGCCGCCGAGTGCGACGCCCAAGTTGGTGTTGGGCCCTGATCCCGAATAGCCGCTGGCGGCGATCACCACCCCGATGAAGGCGAAGCTCGATCCAAGATAGCTCGGCACTCGTCCGCGGGTGATGAAGAAGAACAACAGCGTCCCGATGCCGCTCATCAGAATTGCGATGTTGGGGTTGAAGCCCATCAGGATTGGCGCCAGCACGGTCGAGCCGAACATTGCAATCACATGCTGAACGCCCATTGCGGTGGTCTGCGGCCATGCCAGCCGCTCGTCGGGCGCGACGATGCTGCCCGCGGAAGCCGAGACTTTGCGCCACCGGGGAAGGTAGGAATCCGTATCGCTCATGGTTTTCGCTCCTCGTTGTTGTTGTCAAAATCTTGTGGAACCGGAAGCAGGGTGCGTCAGCCACCGCGCGGCGCCAGCACCGCCATCGTGATGCGGGAGACGCAGGTCAGTTCGCCGTCTTCGTTGGTCAAGTCGATCTGCCACACCTGCGTCGTGCGGCCGCGATGCACCGGGCGCGCCGTGCCGGTCACCCAGCCGCTGGAGGCCGACTTGAGATGGTTCGCATTGATGTCCAGTCCCACTGCGCGGTGGCCCTCGGGCGCCGAATAATGGGCGCCGCACGATCCGAGCGTTTCAGCCAGCACTACCGACACACCGCCGTGCAGGATGCCGTAGGGCTGTACGGTGCGTTTGTCCACCGGCACGCGCGCACGGATGAAATCGTCCCCGACTTCCATGAATTCGATGCCGAGGTTGGCGACAGTCGTGTCCACGTGGCTTCGGGTCAGTTCTTCGATCGAGATATCTTTTTTCCAGATGCGCATTGAACATGTCTCCAGTTGAGTTGGCCAAAACTATAGCGATTACCGCTGAAAACGACGCGCTCACGGCTGACAGCGCCGACCACCCGGACCGGCGAAGCTCGCATCATGACGCAGGCTCGCCGTTGGATGGCTTTTTCCGTTGCCTTGGCGGTACTGCTGCTTCTCGGGGCGGCCCTGTGGATCCGCCAACTCCTGCCGAGCGACGAAGCCTTCGCCGCTGAAGTTGCATCGCGCTTCGAGAAAGCCTCTGGGATCAGCTTGCGGGTCGGATCAGCCCACTGGGCATTGCGGCCGTCGCCGGTGATCGTGCTGGAGGATGTCGCCACGGTCCAGGCACGGCCGATCACCGTCCGGCGACTTGTTGTGCGGCCGAGGCTGTCTTCGCTCTGGCATCGACAGGTGTCCATCGCGCTGATCGAGATCGACGGGGCGACGCTGCCCAGGGCGTCGGTGCGCGATTTCCGCGGGCGATGGAAAGGCGAGAACGGCCCGATCGTTCTGGCGGGCGCATGGAAGCTCGCCGACGTCCCCGTCGAACGCGTGCGCATGCGCGATGTGACATGGATCGACCGCCGCGACATTGCGCTTACCTACGATCTCGACCTTCGCTTCGATCAGAACTGGCGGCCGCGCTCAGGCGAGATCCAGAGGTCGGGCATCACGCCGCCCGCCCGCCTGCGCATCGAGCGTGAAGGCAAAGAGGACCGCTGGCGCACATTGATCGACGTGGCAGACGGCACGTGGAACGGCACCAGCGAACTTCAAATCGATGACAAAGGTCGCCTGCGGCTTATGGCGCAACTGACGCCAAAGAATGTGGATGTGCGTTTGCTGGTCCGTAGTTTCGGCCGCCATGGTGTTGTCGACGGCCGCATTCAGGGGCAGACCGACATCGATTCGGAAGGCGACGACGTGGGCGAACTTTTCAGGCGATTGCATACGCGCACGCGATTCACGGTGGCGCCCGCCACTCTCATGGGCTTCGATCTGACGAAGGCCGTGACCGGCAATTCCGCGCGCGGCGGCCAGACGCCCCTCGACTCGCTAAGCGGCACACTGGACACGCAGAATTCGGACGACGGCGTGATCCTCCACTACATCGGATTGAAGGCACGCTCCGGTGTCCTCAAAGCCAGCGGCAGCGCGACCGTGGTCAATCGCCGGCTGGACGGGGAAGCAGCGATCGACGTCGTCGACGGAGTGCTTGGCGTGCCCCTCAAGCTCGGTGGCACGCTCGACGCGCCTGTCGTTTCGCTGACCGGCGCGGCGCTCACAGGTGCCGCGGTCGGGACCGCGGTGCTGCCCGGCGTGGGCACTGCGATCGGTGCTCGCATCGGCCAGCAGATGGACAAGCTCCTGGGCGACGAAGAAGCCAGGAAGCGCAGCCCTGGCGCGCCCGCGCCGAAGCCCAGGTGATCGCGTCGTTCAATTTTCTTTACGCTGGCTAGACAATCCCGGAGCAGCTTGATGCCAAGCTCGCCGCTTTCGCTAGATCACGCAGCCCTACGAGGTGTCCAGCCATGCACGTCAGCTATTCGGTCTTCACGGAAGCAAGGTTCTGGGTGATGGTGGCTGTCTCCGTGGTGCTGCCGTTCTGCATCTATGCGGTCCTGATTGCCAAGCAGGCCATCTCGCGAATGACTGTGCTCGTGCTCGGGTTCTCGCTGGTCGCCATCGCCGGGGTGGACGTGTACTTGCTCCAGCGACTGGCCACGACAGCGGCTGCGACGCCGTCACTCGCTGACGACGTGCTCTTCATCTCGGAACTCCGCGTTGCGCTTTACCTGCTTCCAGCGTTGTTCGCCGGCCTCGGCATCAACGTGATCTCGCACGTGTTGACAACGCATTTGACCGCGGCCGAAAAGCGCTTTCGCGAGGAGCAGTCCGATCCTGGGTCCGGCCCGGAGGTCTAGAGACCCGGGACGCTTGACCCCTGTCGCTTTCAAGCGTTCAGAAAGATTCCCAATCACCGCCCGATGCGAGCGCGACGGGAGTGGACGCCTGGGGCGCCGGCTTCGCAGCCGACTTGGCCTTGCCGCTTGCGGAAGGTGCAGGCGCGGTTCGCGCGGGCGGCGTCTGTTGCGCTTTCCGCCCATCAGCGAGACGGAACACACTCACGACGTGCGAGAGACTGCCGGCCTGCTCCTGCAGCGATTGCGCTGCTGCCGATGCTTCTTCGACCAGCGCCGCGTTCTGCTGCGTGACCTGGTCCATCTGCGTGATAGCCTGGTTGATCTGCTCGATGCCCGAGGTCTGCTCCTGGCTCGCGGCAGTGATCTCGCCCATGATGTCCGTCACGCGCTTGACGCTGTCGACGATCTCTTCCATGGTCTTGCCGGCTTCGGCCACCTGCTTGCTGCCTTCCTCGACTTTTTCTACCGAGTCGCCGATGAGCGTCTTGATTTCCTTGGCTGCGGCGGCTGAGCGTTGGGCCAGGCTGCGCACTTCGGAGGCCACGACGGCAAAGCCGCGGCCTTGCTCGCCAGCGCGGGCGGCTTCGACTGCTGCATTCAAGGCAAGGATGTTGGTCTGGAAGGCGATGCCGTCGATGACGCCAATGATGTCGACGATCTTGCGCGACGATGCATTGATGGAGCCCATCGTGTCGACCACCTGGTTCACGACACTGCCGCCCTTGACCGCCACTTCGGAAGCGGACACCGCAAGCTGATTGGCTTGGCGCGCGTTGTCGGCGTTCTGCTTGACGGTCGAGGTGAGCTCTTCCATCGAAGCGGCGGTCTGCTCCAGCGAGCTCGCCTGCTCTTCGGTGCGCGAGGACAAGTCCTGGTTGCCCGTGGCGATCTGTGTGCTGGCTGTGGAGACGTTCACCACCACGTCCTGAACTTGATGCAGTGATGTGTGCAGCGCCGAGCGCATCGCATCGATGGCGCGCAGCAGCCGTCCGGTCTCGTCGTTGGCATAGCTGCTTTGCGCTGTGTCCGTCAGGTCCATCGCGGCAATGGCCTGCGCCATTGTCTCGGCCTTTCGCAGCGGACGCGTGATGCTGCGTGCGAGAAGCCAGGCCAGCAAGCTGCCCAGCGCGAGAGACATCGCCGTGCAGACGGTCAGCAGCGTGCTCGTCTGCGCGCGGAGGTTCTGGCCGCGCTGCGCCGCCGCATCCAACTCTGCGCGTTGCATGTCCACCATGCGCTGCACGCCCGCGAGATAGTTGACCGAGGTTGGCTCGAAGCGCGAGGTGAACACCTTGTCGGCGCCTTCGAGATCGCCAGCCAGCTTGAGCTTGCTGACCTCTTCGCGCGCGGCGAGATAGGCTTTGCGCAGCTCGCCGACTTTCTCGAAGAGCTCGCGCTCTTCGGGCTTGTTCATCTGGCCTTCGATGAATTTCTGCAGCTCGTTGGTTTCCTTGATCGAAGCCGCGGTCGCCGGCGCGAAATAGGCGATCAAGCTCGAATCGCTGCTCTTGGCAATGGCGGCCGCCCGCTGCACGCCCGAGGTCGTGTGGCGCAGCCAGTCGGAACCGGCGCGCTCGGTCTTGACGCTGTCATTGACCATGCCGTCAATCTCCACGCCAAGTTCACGCAGCTTCAGTACGGCAAAGACGCTGCTTGCGAGAAAGAGGGCGAGGATGGCACCCAGCACAAAGGCCAGGCGCCTGCCAATGGAGATATTGCTCAAGAACATGATCGTGATTCCAGAAGATGCGAAGGAGTGCGCCAACGCATATCGGCTGGAAACCGAAGAACTTGAGGGGACCGGCGCTGCGGTGCTTAGAACTTGTACGTCAGCGCGAGGTACGGAACGATCGGATTGAGCTTCAGGCTCGATTCGCTCGTTGCAACGGGCACACCGAGCGCCGTCGTCGTCAGATTGGCCTTGGTGCGCAGCGGAATGTAGGACACCGAGAAGGACACGCCCCAATGCGCATCGAACTGATAGGCGGCGCCCACGTTGAACACCGGCGCAAACTTGCTGTCGATCTTGGCCGTGGTCGACGACGCGGCTGCCGGGATGCCGATGCGATTGGCCAGGGCGCCCTGGAGCCCGGGCGTAAGGCTCACGTCGCTGTACCAGACGTAAGTGGCGCCGAGGCCGACGTACGGTCGAAACTTGGCTTCGCCTTCGTTGAAGTAGTACTTGGCGAGCAGGGTGGGGCTCCACTGCCGCGCTTCGCCGAGTTCGCCGATTGGGCCCAGCGTGCCGACGCCATCGAGCTTGAATTTCGGCGGGATGCCAAGCACGCCTTCGACGGCCCAGTGGCTATCGACGAAGTAGGTGGCGTTGAGGCCCAGCGTGTCTGAATTGCTCACGCTGGCGCCGGAGCCGGGTACGACGGTGTGGACCGGCGAGGTGAAGGTCAGCGGCTCGCTGGAGTCCTGGGGGGAGAGATGGAACCAGCCGGCGCCGACTTGCCAGTCGCCAGCCTTTTGCGCAAGGGCACTGCCCGATCCAAGCGCGGCAACAGCCGCCAGCGCAAACAGTTTTGTCTTCATCATGAGAGAGAAAGAAGAGTTCAGTGGTTTTGGGGTCGATAGGATACGGTGCCTCGTGAGCACGCGCACACTTCCCATCCCCTGTCCTCAACTTTTCAGCGGCGCGGCCGATAAAGAGGCTGGTTCTCCAGGGATCTTCTGCAAAGAGGGATCGTTCGGCCCGCCTCGTGCGGGCCGTTTTTTTTCGGCCACTTGTTTTGCGGCTTACCGCCGGCTAGCCTGCCGTGACCTGGCAGGCTGCCCGGATGATGCGATTCGTCGGGTTGGGGTCGGCATCGCGGAACAGCATCGGAGGCGGGCTGTTCCCGTAGTTGATCGTCTTGCCGGCCGGGCCTTGCCAAAGCGGCGCCGCATAGAACGTGGCGGAGATGTAGTTGGCCTTGCGGGCGCGGCAGTCGAACAGCACGCTCGACTCGTACGAACGGTAAGGCGTCTTTTCCCAGTTGAAGCGTTGCTCCTTGCGGCTGACGCGCACGGTCATGGTCCGCAGATTGCCTTCGGCTTTCGTGGCGACGGGATTCACCTGCACGGTGTCGACCGACGCGTCAACCGGATTGCCGGTCACGGTGAACCATTGGTTCTCTGCCTGGGCGCCGCAACCTACGAGGCTGAGCAACAAAAGCCACCTTCTCAATTCCAATCCTCATGCTGGCAATCGCGCGGATTCTAGCCAGCCGCCTTGCGTTGCACTGACGAATCGCGCCCTCAGTTCACGCGCACGACGTGAGGATCGGGCGCCTCACCGTGCAGGCGATCGACTTCCGCGGCGCGCCGGGAAAGCACGGCACGCTGATTGATGTAGCCCTTGTCGGTGATCTCTCCGGCGTCGATGTCCGGCGGTGCGTCGAGCACCAGCGCGCGGACTGGGCATTGGGACGAGCCGGCGCCTGCCTCTTGCAACTCGCGCATCACCCGGTGCAGCGCGGCGTGCAAGTCCTCGCGTGGTCGCGCCGCAGCCTGTGGACTGGCAAACACCAGCATGCCGACCTCGGCGCGGTCATGGCCGGTGATCACGATGTCCTGCGCCAAGGGGGCGAGGCGCGAGATCAGGTCGACGCGCAGCGTGCCGACCGACACCCAGGTCCCGCTGGACAACTTGAAGTCCTCCGCCACGCGCCCGTGGAACATCACGCCGCGCTCGGGCCGTTGCGCATCCGCGAGGTAACCGGCGTCGCCGATGCGGTAGTAGCCCTCTTCGTCAAAGGCTTCGGCGCTTTCGCGTGGTGCGTTGCGGTAGCCGGGGAACACCGATACGCCTTTGACGCGCATCTCCAGCTTGTCTCCGTTGGGCACGAACTTCAACTCGAGCCCGGGCAGCGGCGCACCGATGCATCCGGCGCCGTCCAGCTGCCAGTGCGCCGAGGTGATGGCGGGTGAAGTCTCGGTCGCGCCCCATGATGTCGTGAGCCACAGCGGACGCGAAGGCCGCGCGCGCTGCGCCACCGCTTCGAGCCGTTTCCATGTCGATGGCGCCAGCCCGGCGGCCGCGTAGAACGCCAGCCTCAGTCGTGACAGTACTTCGGCCGCCAGCGCCTCGTCGGCTTCCAGGAATGGCAGCAGCATGTCGAAGCCGCGCGGCACGTTGAAGAGCAGCGTCGGCCGAACCTCGCGCAGATTGCGCAGCGTCTTCTCGATCAACCCCGGCGCAGGCCGCCCCTCGTCGATATAGAGCGTGCCGCCGTGGCACAGCACCATGTTCAGGTTGTGGTTCGCGCCGAAGGTGTGGCTCCAGGGCAGCCAGTCGACGAGCACCGGCTTTTCCTTTTCGAGGAAACGCCAGGTCTGCGCCATCATCTGCTGGTTGGCGCACAGCATCCGGTGCGTGTTGATCACGATCTTGGGCCGGCCCGTTGAGCCGGAGGTCAGCAGGTACTTGGCGTGGTCGTCCGGCACGATGGCCTCGAAAGCCTGCATGACGGCGGGCGTCTCGACGGTCTGCATCAGGCGCTCGAAGGCTTGCGCGCCCGAGTGCGTGTCGGCGTGGCGGCTGAACACCGTGACCGCATCGACCCCGCAGCCAGCCAACGCCGGGCCGTACACCTTCGCATCGGACGCGTAGATCAGCGCGGGATCCAGCGCACGCAGAATGCCGTGCAGCCGCGTCGGGTCCTTGGCCATGCGCGAATAGGCGCTGGACAGGGAACATGCGGTGCGGCCGATGTGCATCGTGGCAAGCATCAGCACCGCGTGATCGATGGCGTTGTCCGACAGGATCACCACAGGCCGGCCCTTCGGCACGCCCAGATGCAGCAGGCCTTGCGCGACGGCGCCGACGGCACGGCGCAAGCCGCGGTAGTCGAGAGTGCGCCAGCCTTCGCCGCTGTCATCGCGTTCCGCCAGGGCAAGCGCATCCGGCGTCTCGCGCGCCCAGCGCTCGAGCCATTCGCCGATGCACCGTGCGTAAGGCTTGAGCGCGACGGGCGAGCGCAGCGCGAAAGAGCCGTCGTCGAAATCGATGCGCACCGTGCGCGGTGGCGCGAGCTGGGTTTCGTCGTTGAAGAAATCGCGCATCGTCATTGTCTTGTCTCCCGAACTCGCCTCTGCGGCGGAGTACTTCGCGACGGCGCCTACACGCCAAGCAATTCCTCGAGCACCGCCGGCGAAACCAGCAGCTCGGCCGACGCGCCATGCCGCACGATGCGGCCCTTTTCCATCACGACGGCCCGCTCGGTGTGCGACAGAACCTTGCGCCAATCGCGGTCGACGATCAGTGTCGCGATACCGGTGGCGCGGATGTCGCTGATCACGCGCCAGATCTCGGTCACGATCAGCGGCGCGAGGCCCTCGGTTGCTTCGTCAAGGATCATCAGGCGCGGATTCGTCATCAGCGCGCGGCCAATCGAAAGCATCTGCTGTTCGCCGCCGGACAACTGCTGGCCACCGTGCGAGAGCCGCTCCGTCAGCCGCGGGAAGGTCGCCATCACACGGTCGAAGGTCCAGTCGCGCCTGCCGTCGATGCCGGGGCGCGCGCTCATCACGAGGTTTTCACGCACGGAAAGATTGGGGAAGATGCCGCGGCCTTCGGGCACGTAGCCGATGCCGCGGCGCGCCATTTTTTCCGGCGGCCATGCCGTGACTTCCTGCCCGTCGAGACGCACGTGTCCCGAGGCCGGACGCACATAGCCCATCAGTGAGCGGATGAGCGTGGTCTTGCCCATGCCGTTGCGGCCGAGCAGCCCGACTGAAGTGGCGGCAGGAATTTCGACATCGACGCCGCGCAGGATGTGGCTGTCGCCGTAATAGGTATTGAGGCCTTCGACTTGAAGCATCTCAGTGGTCCTCGCCGAGGTAGGCTGTGCGCACGTCCGGGTTCTGCCGGATCGATGCGGGGTCGCCCGTCGCAATGACGGTCCCGTTGACCATCACCGTGATTCGATCCGCGATGCGGAAGACGGCATCCATATCGTGCTCGACGAGAAGGATCGCATGCGAAGTCTTGAGCTTGGTCAGCAGACCCAGCATGCGCTCGGTTTCTTCGGCGCCCATGCCCGCGAGCGGCTCGTCAAGCAGCAGCACGCGCGGTTTGGTGGCCAGGCACATCGCGACTTCGAGTTGCCGCTTGGCACCGTGGCTCAACGTGCCGGCGATGCGTTCGGCGACGGCATCGAGGCCGGCGGCGGACAGCGACTCGCGCGCGGCCGCGTTGCTGTCGGCGCACTGCCGCGACGACTGCCAGATCGCCCATGGCCGCGGCGTTGCGGCTTGCGCGGCGAGGCGGCAGTTCTCCAGGACCGTGAACTCCGGAAAAATCGTGGTGCGCTGATAGCTTCTGCCCACGCCCGCAAGCGCGCGGCGGAATTGCGCGCGTCCCGTGATGTCCTCGCCGTCGAGCGAAATGCGGCCATCCGATGCGCTGATCTCACCCGAGAGCATGTTGATCAGCGTGGACTTGCCGGCGCCATTGGTGCCGATCACTGCATGCACTTCGCCTCGGCGCAAGTCGAGCGTCACGGCGTTGACGGCCACCAGTCCGCCGAAGCGGCGAGTCAGTGTTTCGACTGCGAGCAAGGTGCTCGTGCTCATGCGGGCCTCCGCGCTCATGGCGCACCTCTTGGCGAAGGTGCCGGCGAGAGCCGCGACGCGATGCCGATGATGCCCTTGGGCAGCAGCGCGACGAAGGCGATGATGGCAAGGCCCAGCGTCAACTGCCAGTGATCCGCGAGCGGGCCAACCAGCGCTTGCGTCGACAACAGTTCCTTCAGCAGGGTGAAAGCGATCGCGCCGATCACCGCGCCGCGCAGATGGCCGAGACCGCCCAGGATGATCATCAGCAGCACCTCGCCCGAGTTGTGCCAAGCCAGCAGTTCAGGGTTGACGACGCCGTCGCGCGCGGCCACCAGGAAGCCTGCCAAGCCCGCCAGCGCACCCGCGATGACAAAGGCCGCGAGCTTGTAGCCATACACCGGAAAACCCGCGGCGCGCATGCGCTGCTCGTTGACGCGAATACCGGCCAACGCTGCACCGAAGCGCGAACGCCGGACCAGCGCGAGAAAGCCGTAGGTGCCGATGAGCGCCGCCAGCACGACATAGAACTGGACGCGGCCGTTGTCCATGTCGAGCGCGCCGAGGGCAGGGCGGATGTACATGTAAATGCCGTCGCTGCCGCCTCCAAAGGCCGTGTCGTGAAACACGAAGAAGGCCATCTGTGCGAAGGCCAGCGTCACCATGATGAAGTACACGCCGCGCGTGCGCAGGCTCAGTGCACCGACGACGAGTGCGTAGGCGGCGGCGGAGCCCATCGCGAGTGGGAGCAGGAAGGCAATAGAGCCGCCGTCCTTCCCCGAGCCGAGCACCGTCGCGTAAGCGCCAATGCCGTAGAACGCCGCGTGGCCAAGGCTCACGAGTCCGGTCATGCCCACCAGCAGTTCGAGGCTCAGGGCGAAGATCGAAAGGATCATCACTTTCACGATGAAGTCCGAGACATAGGGGCTCAGGCTGGGGCCGAGCAAGGCCAATGCGATGGCGCAGGCAAGCGGCAGAAAGAAGGAAGCGCGTTGCATGCTCAGAGCCTTTTCCCCATGAGTCCTTCGGGGCGCCAGATGAGCACCATCGCCATCAGCACATACACACCCATGCCGCTCAGCTCGGCGAAGAACACCTTGCCGAAGGTGTCGACGAAGCCCACCAGCAGTGAGGCGACCAGTGCGCCGGTGATCGAGCCGATGCCGCCGATCACCACCACCACGAAGCAGATGATCAACACGCTCGCGCCCATGCCTGGATAGACGGACGACATGGGTGCAGCGATCATGCCGGCCAGTGCAGCCAAGGCGACGCCGGCTGCGAACACGATCCGGTAGAGCCTGCGGATGTCAATGCCGAGCCCGCGCACCATGTCGCGGTTGCTCGCGCCGGCACGGATCATCATTCCCAGCCGCGTGCGGTTGACCACAAAGTACAGGCCGACCGCCAGCAACACGCACGCTGCGGAAGCAAAGAGCCGATACCAGGGATAGCTCATGAGATCGCCCAGGGCAAAGCTTCCGTCCAGCCATGGTGGCGCCTTCACGCCATGGACGTCGTTGCCCACCAGCAGCGAGCGCAGCTCCTCGAAGACGAGGATCAGGCCGTAGGTCATCAGCACCTGCTGCAGGTGATCGCGCTGGTACAGGTAGCTGAAGAAGGCCCACTCCAGCGCGTAGCCGAACACCGCGGCGAGCACCACGCCCGCCACGAGCATCACGATGAACTGGTCACCAAAGAGCGGCGACAGCGCGAACGCCATGTAGGCGCCAAGCATGTAGAAGCTTCCGTGGGCGAGATTGATCACGCCCATGATGCCGAAGATCAGCGTCAAGCCGGAAGCAACGAGGAACAGCAACAACCCGTACTGCACGGAGTTCAAGCACTGAACAAGAAAGGTACCGAAGTCCACGTCGCAGTTCTAGGTTAAGTACGTTGAGGGTCAGCGCCCATCCGGGAGACGCCGCGGAACCGGCTTTGCCGGGCCGCTGGCGTCGCCCCCGGTAGGGTAGGCGAAGCGACACGAAGCGCGCGAAGCCTGGGGGCGAGTCAAAGCTTGCAACCGCGGGCCGGGTCGGCCAGGTTCTTCACGGCAATGTTGACCAGCTTGTTCTCGTGGCCTTCGACCTTGCGCAGGTAGATGTCCTGCACGGGGTTGTGCGCCTTGTTCATCGTGAAGGTGCCGCGTGGGCTGTCGATCTTGGCCTTTTCGATGGCGGCCGCGAATTCGGCCTTCTTCGAGATGTCGCCCTTCACGGCATTGAGGCCGACCGCCAGCATCTGGGCCGCGTCATAGCCTTGCACCGCGTAGACGTCGGGCTGCAGCTTGAACGACTTGGCATAGGCGGTGCGGAAGCTGGTGTCGCGCGGCGTGTTCAGGCCGTCTGCATAGTGCAGGGTGGTCTGCATGCCTTGTGCGGCTTCGCCCTGCGCTTCGAGCGTGCCGTCGGTCAGGAAGCCGGGGCCGACGAGCGGGATGGTCTTGTTGAGACCGGCCGCAGCGTAGTCCTTGACGAACTTGACCGCGCCGCCGCCCGCGAAGAAGGCATACACCACGTCCGGCTTGGCTGCCGCGATCTCGGTCAGGAGCGCCTGGAACTCCACATTCGGGAAGGGAACCGTGAGTTGCTTTTCGACCTTGCCGCCGGCCTTCTCGAAGCCTTCCTTGAATCCCGCCACGGACTCGTCGCCCGCCGCGTACTTCCAGGTGATGGTCATGGCCTTCTTCTTGCCCTGCTTGCCGGCGACGTCGCCCATGGCATAGGCGGGCTGCCAATTGGAGAACGAGCTGCGGAAGATGTTCTGCGCGCACATCGGGCCGGTCACGGCATCGGCGCCGGCATTGGGCACGATCAGCACGGTGCCGCTTTCCTTGGCGGCCTTGGCCATCGCCATGGCGACACCGGAATGCACGGTGCCGATGATGACATCGACGTTGTCGCGCTTGATGAGCTTGTTGACGTTGTCCGTCGCTTTGGCGGGATCGGATTCGTCGTCGACCTTCACGAACTCGATCTCGCGGCCGCCGAGCTTGCCGCCCTGTTCTTCGATGCGCAGCTTGAAGCCGTTCTCGATCGCCACGCCGAGCGCCGCGTACGTGCCGCTGTACGGAAGCATCATGCCCACCTTCAGCTTGCCTTGTTGGGCGTGTCCGAGCGTGGCGATACAGGCCAGCGCGAGGGCTGTCAGCGTGGTGCGTGCGATGCGGGTGCTCATGGATGACTCCTTGTTGAAAATTCAGTGGGTTGCGACCTGCCGGTCCGTTTTCCAGGGTGCGTCCGCCGATGCGCGAGGCGACAATACTTTATAGCTAAACTATTTATCCCTCAATCAAGCGTTTTCCCTGCGTTTCCCGAGTGTTCATTCACGAAAGAAACGGTCGCAACTATCGCCGTTTCGGGTTGATCGCGATGCGGGGAATGCCCGCAGTCCGGCACCTCCACAAGCCTTGTTTGCGGCACGCGTTCGGCAATCCCGCGAATCTGGCGGAGCGTCCCGTATTCGTCGTCGATCCCCTGGATAGCAAGAACCGGGCAACGAATGCCGTCCAGCTCCGCTTCGATGTTCCACTGACGGAAGGGCGGATGGAGCCAGATGTGGTTCCAGCCCCAGAAGGCCGAGTCCACTTCATCGTGATAGCGGCCCAGCTTCTTCGGCAGGTCGGTCTCCAGATAGGCCTGCCGGGCGAGTTCGATGTTGGCGACGGTCACGTCCTCCACGAAGATGTGCGGCGCCAGGACGACCAGTCCCGCGACGCGATCAGGGAAGCGCGCAGCGTACAGAAGAGAGATCGATCCGCCGTCGCTATGCCCGAAGAGCCAAGGGCTTTCGTGGAGGCCGATGGCGTCGAAGAAGGCCGGCAGCACCTCGTGTGCCTGGCGATGCATGAAGTCGACGTCCCACACTTCATCGGCATCGCGCGGCGTGGAACGGCCGTAGCCGGGGCGCGAAAACACAAGGCCGCGAAATCCGCCGGCCTCACACAGCCGCTCGGGGAAATCCTTCCACATCGATACCGAGCCGAGCCCCTCGTGCAGGAAGACGAGCAGTGGCGCATGGGTCCGTTCAGGTGCGATGCGCACGTATTCGATGCGCACGTGTTTTCCCCGCCACTGGATGGCGGCGAATCGGGATTCGGGTATCACGCCTGCTGCTCCCGCTCGCGGAGGCGGAACCGCTGGATCTTTCCGGTCGCGGTCTTCGGCAACTCGTCGACAAACTCGATGAAGCGCGGGTATTTGTACGGCGCGAGGCGTTCCTTGACGAACGCCTTCAGCTCGTCTTCGGACACCGATTGGCCGTCCTTGCACACCACGTAGGCCTTGGTTTTGGTCAGCCCGTCGGCGTCTTCCTTGCCGATCACCGCGGCCTCCAGAACCGCGGGGTGCTGCATGAGCGTGGCCTCGACCTCGAAGGGCGAGACGTAGATGCCGCTGACCTTCAGCATGTCGTCGCTGCGCCCCGCGTAGGTGTAGTAGCCGTCGGCGTCACGCGAATACTTGTCACCGCTCTTGGTCCAGCCTTCGCGGAAAGTCTCGGCGCTCTTCTCCGGGTTGCCCCAGTACATGACGGCCGTGCTCGGGCCCTTGATATAGAGGTCGCCGACTTCGCCAACGCCAACGGGTTTTCCGTCTTCGCCGCGCAACTCGATGGCATAGCCTTCGACGGGCTTGCCGGTCGTGCCGTAGCGAATGTCGCCGGGCCGGTTGGAGATGAAGATATGCAGCATCTCCGTCGACCCAATGCCGTCGACGATCTCGCAGCCGAAGTGCTGCTTGAAGCGCTGTGCGATCTCGCCCGGCAGCGCCTCGCCCGCTGAGGAGCACATGCGCAGTGCGACGGCCTCGCGCGGCGGAAGGCGAGGGGACGCGAGCATGCCCGCGAAGCCGGTCGGCGCGCCGAAGAAGACGGTGGGCTTGTGCGCGCCTGTCCAGCGCTTGAAGGTCGCGTCGGGCGTCGGCCGCTCGGCCATCAGCAGCACCGTCGCCCCGACCGACAGCGGAAAGGTCAGCGCATTGCCAAGACCGTAGGCGAAGTACATCTTCGCGGCCGAGAAGCACACGTCGTTTTCCGTCAGGCCCAGCACGGGCTTGCCGTAAAGCTCTGCTGTCCACCAGGGGCTCCCGTGCGTATGCACGGTGCCCTTCGGCTTGCCGGTCGAGCCCGAGGAATAGAGCCAAAAGGCGTGGTCGCGCGGCGACGTCGCGGCAGGCGCAGTCAACGGCTCGCGCGCCGCAATGGCCGAATCGAAGTTGTGTGTGCCGGCGGTCAAGGGGCCTTCGGGCTGCGACACGAACAACGTGCGGACTTCGTTCGGTGCCTTGCCCATCGCTTCTTGCAGCACGGGCAGCAGCGCGCCAGACACGAGCGCCGCCGTGGCGCCGCTGTTTGCCAGCATGTAGGCGTAGTCGTCGGCGGTGAGCAGCGTGTTGACAGCGACTGGCACGATGCCGGCATAGAGACATCCGAGAAAGCTCACCGGCCAGTCGCTGGTGTCGAGCATCAACAGCAGCACGCGGTCTTCGCGCCGCACGCCCTCTGCGAGCAGTGCGGCGGCGAGCCGGCGGGCCCGGTCCTCGAGCTGGCCATAGCCAAGCGCGCCCCGATCGTCGACATAGGCGGTCTTCTGCGCACGCTCGCGATTGACCGCGAACAGGTGCTCGGCGAAATTGAATGTGTCGGGCAGGCTCATCTTTGTCTCCTCGGGTTCGTCGTGATTCGAGATGCCGGCTGCGCGCTACTGAAGCCCGAGCTGCGCCAGCACGCCGGGGCTGGCCTGCACCGCGCTGCGCCGGTGATAGAAATCCAGCGCGCGCAGGCCGCCGAGCTCCGCTCCACCGCCCGCGCGGCCGGGGCCGCCGTGCAGGGACATCGGCATGACGTTGCCGTGGCCGGTCTGCGCCTGCGCCACTTCGGGCGTGATGACGTGAACGCGGCCATGGCTGGTTGCAAGCTGCACCGCAGCCTGCCCCAGCGCCGCATCGTCAGCGCCGTACATCGAAGTCACGAGCGAGCCTTGGCCGCGATGGGCGAGCGCAATGGCGTGATCGAGATCGCGATAGGCCAGCAGCGTGGCGACGGGGCCGAACACTTCGACCTCATGCACGCGGTCGGCCGCGTCCGCATCGCGCGCGCCCAGCAGCACCGGGCCGATACAGGCGGCGACCGCGGGGTCGGCATCGACCAGCGCCTTCTGCGTGCCGTCGTGCAGAACGCTGGCTTGCGTCTTCAACGATTCCAAGCCTTCGCGCACGGCATCGAGCTGCGCGCGGTTGACCAGCGAACCCATTCGCACCGCCTCGTTGCGGGGATTGCCCACCGTGATGCCAGCCAGCTTGGCACTGATGGCTTCGGCCGCGGCGTCATAGAGCGCCGCCGGCACGAGGATGCGGCGAATCGCCGTGCACTTCTGGCCGGCCTTGACCGTCATCTCTCGAACCACTTCGCGCACCAGCAGGTTGAATGCCTCGGAGCCTGGAGCCGCATCCGGCATCAGCAGGGCGGAGTTGAGGCTGTCGGCTTCGATATTGACGCGTGCCGAGCGCTGGGCGACTGCAGGGTGCGAACGAATGACGGCGCCCGTCTCCGCGGAGCCTGTGAACGACACCACGTCGAATCCCTGGAGCTGGTCCATCAGCCCGGCGGAGCTGCCGCAAATGATCGACAAGGCGCCCACCGGCAGCACGCCGGCCTCGACCACGTCACGCACCATGCGCTGCGTCAGCCAGGCGGTGGAAGTGGCGGGCTTGACGATCACAGGCACGCCGGACAGGAGCGCGGGCGCGGCCTTTTCCCACAAGCCCCACGACGGGAAGTTGAATGCATTGATGAACAGTGCGACCCCGTGCGTCGGCACTTGCAGATGCTGGGACTGGAACAGCGGTTCCTTGCCCAGCTTGACCGCCTCACCGTCGCGAAGCGCGCGCACGTCGCCGAGCGCATCGCCCCACTTGGCGTATTGGCCGAGCGTGAAAATGGCGCCGTCGATGTCGACCGCCGAATCATTCTTCACCGTGCCGGAGTTCGCGGTGGCGATTTCGTAATAGCTGTCGCGGTGGGCCAGCAGCACCTTCACGATGCCAGCGAGCAAGCCTGCGCGCTCGCGATAGGTCAGGGCGCGCAACGCAGCGCCACCGGTTTCACGTGCAAAGCGGAAAGCATCGGCCAGGTCGAGCCCGCTTGCGTCGACGCGCGCGAGTTCGGTGCCGAGCACCGGATCGAACAGCCGCGTGCCCGCACCGCTGCCGGCCTGCCAGCGACCACCCACGTAGTTGGAAAGAAGTTCGGTCATTGGCTGAATTGAATTTGCCCTTCGGGCAAAAGATAGAGAACCAGCGCACGGCCTAGCGCCACGGTGGGGCGATGCGCGCTGCCGGCCGGATAGACGCACCAGCCTGCCGGGCGCCCGTCGAAAGTCGCGTCGCCCTCGAGCGGCATGATCAAGTCGATCTCGCCATTGGGATGCGTGTGATGTGGCCCGGCAATGTCGCGCATGTCGACGACATCGACCGAGAACCGGTTCAGTGCGTCTTCGGCCTTGAACACACGTCCGTAACGGATGCCGCCACCCTCGCGCTCGCACAGCCAGCCTTCCTCCACGCCGCCGATGCAGGCCTGCTTCAGGCCCTCATAAGTGGGACTGCCAGCGCCATGATGGGTGTTGAGCCAGAGATCGAGATCTTGATCGAGCGGCCGGCCGGCGATCTGTGTCGCCACGTCGGCGACGAGCTGGTGAAAGGCTTGTTTGGACATTGGCGTTCTTTGTGCGTGGGAACAAACTTGCGGCAATCGGCTGCGTGCAGTATCTTGCCTGTAGATGAACCATAAGCACCGGACCTCAAGGTGTCAAGCAATATAGTGCATGAATGGGTGTTAACCCCGAGTGCGATCCACCAGAACAGCGAAAGAGAGTCATGAACGAGCGAGCTGACGACGTGGTGTTGACCGCGCCATCCGATGCGCCTCTGCAAGAGGAGGACGCGAAGAACCCGCTGCTGGTCGCGCTGGGCGAAAGAGTGCGCAACCTGCGCGCACGCCGCGGCCTGACCCGCAAGGCCGTCGCGCAGGCGGCCGACGTGTCCGAGCGCCACTTGGCCAATCTGGAATACGGCATCGGAAACGCTTCCATCCTGGTGCTGCAGCAGGTGTCCAGCGCGCTGCAATGCTCGCTGGCCGAGTTGGTCGGCGACGTGACGACGACCTCGCCCGAATGGCTGTTGATCCGCGAACTGCTCGAGCACCGCAGTGAAGCCGACCTGCGACGCGCCCGCATTGCCCTCGGCGAACTGCTGGGCACCGCCGCTGGTGATCCGGCGCGGCACCGGCGCATCGCGCTCGTCGGATTGCGCGGGGCGGGCAAATCCACGCTGGGGCAGATGCTTGCTGATGATCTGGATGTGCCGTTCATCGAGCTGAGTCGCGAAATCGAGAAGATCGCCGGCTGCAGCGTTCGCGAAATCCACGATCTCTACGGCACCAATGCGTACCGCCGCTACGAACGGCGTGCTCTCGAAGAAGCGGTCCAGATCTACAGCGAAGTGGTGATCGCCACGCCCGGCGGCATCGTCTCCGACCCCGCCACCTTCAACCAGCTATTGGCGCACTGCACGACAGTGTGGCTGCAGGCCGCCCCCGAAGAGCACATGGGCCGCGTCGCCGCGCAGGGCGACACCCGGCCGATGGCGGCGAGCAAGGAGGCCATGGACGACCTGCGGCGCATCCTGAGTGGCCGCGCGGCTTTCTATTCGAAGGCGGACCTGAGCGTGGACACCACCGGGCACGGCCTGGCCGAGAGTTTCCACTTGCTGCGCGACACCGTCCGAGAGTCGATCAGCCGCGAAGGCTGAGTCCGGCGCCCCCCGCTGTAATAAATTCATTCCAAGGTTGACTGGCGTGAAAACATGCAGCATGATGCATGTCATGGCGATAGGCAAATGCACTATTGTTCAAGATGTCCCATCTGCAAGATCCCAAGGAGACCGTCATGGCTGAAACCGCTGCCCACCCCGCCCGCGTGGATTACCGCACCGATCCCACGCAGTACCGTCACTGGAAATTGAGCGTCGAGGGCAGCGTGGCCCGCCTGTCGCTCGACATCGCGGAAGACGGCGGCATTCGTCCCGGCTACAAGCTCAAGCTCAACAGCTACGACCTGGGCGTGGACATCGAGCTCCACGACGCCCTGAACCGGGTGCGCTTCGAGCATCCCGAGGTGCGCTCAGTCATCGTCACCAGCGCCAAGGACCGGATCTTCTGTTCCGGCGCCAACATCTTCATGCTGGGCGTGTCGAGTCACGCCTGGAAGGTGAACTTCTGCAAGTTCACGAACGAGACGCGCAACGGAATCGAGGACTCGTCCAAGCACTCCGGGCTCAAGTTCATCGCAGCGGTGAACGGCGCCTGCGCCGGCGGCGGCTACGAACTCGCCCTGGCCTGCGATGAAATCATCCTGGTCGACGACCGCTCTTCTTCGGTCTCGCTTCCCGAAGTGCCGCTGCTCGGCGTACTGCCAGGCACTGGCGGCCTGACCCGCGTGACCGACAAGCGCCACGTGCGCCATGACCTCGCGGACATCTTCTGCACCAGCGTCGAAGGCGTGCGTGGCCAGCGTGCCGTCGAATGGCGTCTGGTCGATGCAATTGCCAAGCCCGCGCAATTCGGCACTGCCGTGCAAGAACGTGCCGCCAAACTCGCCGAAGCCAGCGACCGCCCGGCGAATGGCAAGGGCGTGAGCCTCACCCGCGTGGAGCGCGAAGACGGTCCCGACAGCCTGCGCTACGAGCACGTCACCGTCGAGATCGATCGTGCCCGCCGCACAGCCACCTTCACCGTCAAGGCACCCAAGAGCGCGCAGCCGACTGACATCGCAGGCATCGAAGCGGCCGGTGTCAACTGGTGGCCGCTCGCGATGGCTCGTCAACTCGACGACGCCATCCTCTGCATGCGCACCAACGAGCTCGACATCGGCACCTGGCTGCTGAAGACCGAAGGCGATGCCCAGGCCGTGTTGGCAAGCGACGCCACGATGCTGGCCCACAAGGACCACTGGCTGGTGCGCGAAACCATCGGCGCGTTGCGCCGCACGCTGGCCCGCCTCGATGTCTCTTCGCGCAGCCTCTTCGCATTGATCGACTCGGGCTCCTGCTTCGCGGGCACGCTCGCTGAAATCGCCTTTGCCGCCGATCGTGCCTACATGCTGGCGCTGCCCGACGATGCCGACAAGGCCCCGACGCTGACGCTCAACGAGTTCAACTTCGGCTACTTCCCGATGGTCAACGACCAGAGCAGGTTGCAGCGCCGCTTCTATGAAGAAACCGCGCCGATGGAAGCCGCCCGCGCGGCAGCCGGCAAGGCGCTCGACGCGGACGAGGCACTGAAGCTCGGTCTGGTCACGATGGCGCCGGACGACATCGACTGGAACGACGAAATCCGCATCGCGATCGAAGAGCGTGTGGCGATGTCGCCCGACGCGCTCACCGGCCTAGAAGCCAACCTGCGATTCGCGAGCCAGGAAAACATGCTTACGCGCATCTTTGGCCGGCTTACCGCGTGGCAGAACTGGATCTTCAATCGTCCCAACGCCGTGGGCGAAAAGGGTGCCCTCAAGGTGTATGGCACCGGCGAGAAAGCCGGTTTCGATTTGAACAGGGTATGACCCCCAGGCTCGCGCACTTCGTGTCGCTCTCCACCCCCTTCCAGGGGGCAACACCAGCGGCCCGGCGAAGCCGGTTCCGCGGTGTTTCGCGAAAACTTCTTCAACCGTCCTTCCACCGTTAAAGGCCCCCGTCATGAGCACGATCAACTACAGCGAGAAGATCCCCAACAACGTCAACCTGGGCGAGGACCGCACGCTGCAGCGCGCGCTCGAAGGCTGGCAGCCGAACTTCATCAACTGGTGGGACGACGTCGGTCCCGATGGTTCGACGAACTATGACGTCTACCTGCGCACGGCGGTGAGCGTCGACCCGCAAGGCTGGGCGCAGTTCGGCCACGTCAAGATGCGCGACTACCGTTGGGGCATCTTCCTGAACCCGGGCGACCCAAACCGCGAAATTCACTTCGGCGACAACAAGGGCGAGAAGGCTTGGCAGGACGTGCCCGGTGAGCACCGCGCGAACCTGCGCCGCATCATCGTCACGCAGGGCGACACCGAGCCTGCGTCGGTCGAGCAGCAGCGGCACTTGGGGCTCACCGCGCCGAGCATGTACGACCTGCGCAACCTGTTCCAGATCAACGTCGAGGAAGGCCGGCACCTGTGGGCCATGGTCTATCTGCTGCACAAGCACTTCGGCCGCGACGGCCGGGAGGAAGCCGAGGCGCTGTTGCAGCGCCAGTCGGGCGATCAGGACAACCCGCGCATCCTCGGCGCCTTCAACGAGAAGACGCCGGACTGGCTCGCGTTCTTCATGTTCACGTACTTTACCGATCGCGACGGCAAGTTCCAGTTGTCGGCGCTGGCGGAAAGCGCCTTCGATCCGCTGGCGCGCACGACCAAGTTCATGCTCACCGAAGAAGCGCACCACATGTTCGTCGGCGAAAGCGGCGTGTCGCGCGTGCTGCAGCGCACCGCGCAGGTCATGAACGAGCTCAAGACCGATGACCCGCAGAAGGTGCGCGCCGCGGGTGCCATCGATCTCGGCACCATCCAGCGCTACCTGAACTTCCACTACAGCGTGACCATCGATCTCTTCGGCGCCGACCAGTCGAGCAACGCTGCCACCTTCTACAGCTCGGGCCTCAAGGGCCGCTACGAAGAAGGCAAGCGCACGGATGATCACGTCCTCAAGGGCCAGACCTACAAGGTGCTCGAAGTGCAGAACGGCCAGCTCGTCGAGAAGGACGTGCCGATGCTCAACGCGCTCAACGAAGTGCTGCGCGACGACTTCATCAAGGACTCCGTCGCCGGCGTTGCGCGCTGGAACAAGGTTCTCGAAAAGGCCGGCATCCCGACTCGCCTGACCGTGCCCCACAAGGCATTCAATCGCCAGATCGGCGCCCTCGCCGGCATCAAGATGTCGCCCGAAGGCCGCGTCGTGAACGAAGCCGAGTGGGCTGCCAAGAAGAGCGAATGGTTGCCGACGCCCGAAGACTTCGCTTTCGTGGCATCGTTGATGGGCCGTGTGGTCGACCCCGGCAAGTTCGCCGGCTGGATTGCACCCCCCGTTATGGGCATCAACCGCCAACCGGTCGACTTCGAATATGTAAGGTTCGGCTGAACTGAGCTCGCCCCCAGGCTTCGCGCACTTCGTGTCGCTACGCCAACCCCCTGGCCGGGGGCAACACCGGCGGCCCGGCAAAGCCGGTTCCGCGGTGTTTCTGGAAGCAGCGGTGGTGACAAGGAAGGAGACAACCAGATGGATTTGGCTGAAGTGAATGTCATCAAGCAGCACCTGATCGACCCGGAGATCTGCATTCGGTGCAACACCTGCGAGGCGACTTGCCCGGTGAACGCGATCACGCATGACGACCGCAATTACGTGGTGCGTGCCGACGTGTGCAATGGCTGCATGGCTTGCATCTCCCCTTGCCCGACCGGCTCGATCGACAACTGGCGCACGATGCCGGTGACGCGTGCCTATTCGATCGAAGAGCAGTTGACGTGGGACGAACTGCCAGCCGAACTCACGCCGGAGCAGCTCGAAGCCGAAGGCGTCGCATCGGCGGGCGACGGGCAAATGCTGGTGCAGGTGCCCGCCGCTTCTCCGCAGCCGCCTGCGGCACCGGGCGAAGCGGTGTTCAATTCGGCGCAGTATGGCGCGACCGTGCCACCGTGGTCGGCGGCGCACGCCTACACCAACCTTTTTCCGCCCAAGAGCCCCACGACCGCGACCGTGGTCGGCAACTTCAACTGCACCGAAGCGGGCTACGAAAACCAGACGCACCACATCGTGCTCGATTTCGGCACCATGCCGTTCCCCGTGCTCGAAGGGCAATCGATCGCGATCATCCCGCCGGGTCTCGATGCCAGTGGCAAGCCGCACTTTGCACGGCAGTATTCGATTGCAAGCCCGCGCAACGGCGAGCGGCCTGGCTACAACAATGTCTCTCTGACCGTGAAGCGCGTGCTGCAGGACCACCAGGGTAATCCGGTGCGCGGCGTGTGCAGCAATTACGTCTGCGATCTGAAGGTCGGCGACAAGGTGCAGGTCATCGGTCCGTTCGGCGCATCGTTCCTGATGCCAAACCATCCGAAGTCGCACATCGTGATGATCTGCACCGGCACCGGCAGCGCGCCCATGCGCGCGATGACCGAGTGGCGCCGGCGCCTGCGCAAGAGCGGCAAGTTCGAAGGCGGCAAGCTGATGCTCTTCTTCGGCGCGCGCACTCAGCAAGAGCTTCCATACTTTGGCCCGCTGCAAACGCTGCCCAAGGATTTCATCGACATCAACTTTGCGTTCTCTCGCACGCCCGGCCAGCCCAAGCGCTACGTGCAGGACATGATGCGCGAGCGCGCAGCCGACCTCGTCGAACTGCTGAAGGACGGGCAAAGCCACTTCTATGTGTGCGGCCTCAAGAGCATGGAAGAAGGCGTGGTGCTGGCGCTGCGGGACGTGGCGTCCGATGCCGGCCTTGATTGGGATACGCTGGGCGCCAGCCTCAAGCGCGAAGGCCGGCTGCACCTGGAGACCTACTGACGATGAAATTCGCCGAGTTCCACGACGGACAGGTCATCGAGGCCGGCCCCTACGTGGTGACGGAGGCGGAGATCATCCAGTTCGCGCGGGCCTATGACCCGCAGTGGTTCCACACCGATGCACAGCAGTCCGCCGACGGCCCTTTCGGCGGGTTGATTGCGAGCGGCTGGCACACCAGCGCGATCGCGATGCGCCTCGTCACCGATGCCGCACTCGTCGGGTCCGAGTCCTTCGCATCGCCGGGACTTCAATATCTCAAGTGGCCGAATCCGGTGCGCCCCGGCGACAGCCTGCGGCTGATCGCTGACGTCGTCGAGGTGCGCCGTTCCGAAAAGCGCCCGACGCTCGGCATCCTGCGCTGGCGCTGGAGGTTGATCAACCAGCGCGAACTGCCTGTGCTGGATCTGGAAGCGACGAGCCTGTTTCGCCTTCCCTAGCAGGGCGAAGACGACTCGCGCAGTACGCGAGAATGTCCTGCATCGGATTCCTTGCGATACGTCACAGAATGTCAGCATGTCCACCGGCATTGCCGCTGGAGCGTTTCATCCATCACCACAGGGCCTTCGCCCTTGTTCGGAGACTCCCCTTGAGATTGATTGGCACCGCGTTTGTCAAATGGGCCCTGTCGGCCACCGTGGCCGTCGCTGCCCTTTCGGCTGCGGCCAGCGCCAGTGCCGAAGTGTCGGTCGGCGTCGAGTTCGGCGGCCCGAGCTATTACCAGCCCCAGCCGGCCTATGTGGTCCCGGCCGAGCCTGCCTACGTCGCACCGCCGCCGGTCTACTATCAACCCGCTCCGCCCGTCTACTACCAACGGCCACCACCACCCGTCTACTACGGACCGCCTCCGGGTTACTACGCTCCGCCGCCGGAGTACAGGCCTGCGCCCGGCTACGGATACCACCGCGGATATGACGCACCGCCCCAGCGCAACCTGAGCGACATGCAGCGGCGGGCCCTGGACAATTGCGCACTGCTGGCCCCGCAAGAGCGGCCGCGGTGCCGCGCGACGGTGATGTCGACCGCTCGCTGAACGTGTCTCGCCGAGGGTTGCGCGTTTTCTGGTGGGGCGCCCTCGCCCTGCTGCTGCTGGCAGGTTGCGCCCAACAGGCAGCGATCGATCAACTGGCTCCCCAGGAAGAAACCGCGTTCGCCAAGGCGTTTGTCTCGCAGATCGCTGCTTCGGACTTCGACGCCGCCGAGAGCCGGCTTGCGCCGGCGCTCAGGGATCCGCAGGTGCGCGCCAAGCTCCAGCAGGTTGCAGCGCAATTTCCTCCCGGAGCGCCGACAGAAACCAGGGTTGTCGGTGCCTTCACGTTCAAGGCGTTCGACGTCGATCGTTTCGATCTCACATTCGAATATCGCTATCCGAGCGCCTGGTTCCTGGCGAACGTGAACCTCGAACGCCGAAACGGCAATCTCGCCGTCACGAGCGTTCACGTCACTCCCTTGGCGGATTCGCTCGAAAACATCAACCGATTCACCTTTGCCGGAAAGAGCGTCGGCCACTATGTCGTTTTCGTGCTCACGGTGGCAATTGCGGTCCTGGTGCTGGTGGCGCTGGTCCTGTGCATCCGCACGCCGATCCCGCGGCGTAAATGGGCGTGGCTCATCTTCGTGTGCGTCGGAGTGATGCAGTGGTCGTTCAACTGGACCACCGGGGCGCTGGACTTTTCGCCCGTCTACGTCTCGCTGCTCGGCGCAGGCTTCTCCAAGGCCGCACCCGCCGCGCCTTATATCGTGCACTTCGGCGCCCCGATTGGCGCCGTCGTCTTTCTGCTGAGGCGCAGGCACTGGCTTCGCGCAAGACGTCAAGCGGCCATGGATGAGTTGGCAAAAACCGCCCCGAACAAGCAGGACCTGTAGGGCAGGGCCTGTAAAGCGAGGCAGACAAGGCCAGGGAAGCGAGGAGAGGCCTTCGAACCCACACGCGGCCGGTATGCTTGTGCGCATTGGCCTATTCATCTTCATTTGCCAGCTTGGCATCGAGGTTGCGCGTGAAGCCATTTGTGAAGCCGCTTCGATCGCTCGGTGCCGCAGGCGTCTTTGCCTGCTGTTCGATGGCCAGCGGCCAGGAACTGTCCCTGCTTGCGGGGCCGCTCGCGAGTTCGGGCGAGCGTACGTATTCATGGGAAGGCGCCTACCGCCAAGGCTTGGGCCCCTACGCGGCATGGAGCTTTTCGTGGCTCAACGAAGGTCATCTTTCGTATCACCATCGAGACGGTCAGACCTTGCAACTTTGGGCGCGACTTCCGATGGCGGAGAACCGCCTGGAACTCTCGGCCGGCGCCGGCCCTTACCGCTACTTCGACACGATCACGGCCCAGTACCTCCCGAGCTATGACAACGCCCATGGATGGGGCGGCGTTCTGAGCCTGCGGCTTGCCTACTACTTCGACAACCGCTGGATCGCGGAGATGAAGCTCAATCGCGTGATGGTGAGCGGTGGCCCGGACACCACCGCACTGCTGTTCGGCGTGGGTTATCAACTGGACGCTCCTGACAGGCCGGGACCGCGGGACGGCCCCATCGAGAGGACGTCGAACGTCACTGGCAATGAATTGACCGCGATGCTGGGAGCATCGATCCTGAACAGCGATCGATCGCAGTCGTCGCCCGCTGCTTCGCTGGAGTATCGGCACGGGCTGGCTCCGCACCTCGACGTGACTGCCTCCCTGATCCATGAAGACGGCGACATCCAGGCGCGACGCGATGGCGCTGCGGCGCAGCTATGGGCAACGAGCGCGTTCTTCAACGACCGCTTCACCCTGGCCGCCGGCATCGGCCCCTATGTGGCCATCACCCAGAAAGATCACTCGCCTTTCGATTCCACGGGCGACGGTCGCATTTCAGGCCTGGTCTCCGTCTCGGCGAGCTACAGGTTCGGCCAACGCTGGCTGGCGCGCTTGACGTGGAATCGCTTCGCGACCCGGTACGACCGCGACGGCGATCTGATCCAGGCGGGGATCGGCGTTCAGTTCTGAGCGCCGAAGACTGCTGCTGCCTTCGGCGTCTGCGGCTTCGGCTCGCAAGCGGCAAGCGCTGTCAGCGTCGCGCAGACGAGAAGAAGCGTGAGGATTCGGTGTGTCATGTCGTCTCCTTCGAGCGGGATCGTGGATCGCGAGCATCCCGCTCAGGGTTCCTTGCCCGGCTTCAGCGGAAAGCCGGATTCGCGCCACGCTTTCATGCCGCCGTCGAGCGCGACCGCGCGCTGGAAGCCCATCGCGCGAAGCGTTGCCGCTGCAAGCGTCGAGATATAGCCTAGCTCGCAGCAAGTGATGATGCGGCGTGTAGGGTCGGGCAGGTCCTGGTTGACGCGAAGCTCGAGCTGTCCGCGCGGAAGCAGGCGTGCGCCGGGGACATGGCCTGCCTCGTAGGCATCTCGCTCCCGCACGTCGAGCACGATCAGGTCGTCCTCCACGGCTTCGACGCGCGTCTTGAGTTCGTCAAGCGACATGAACGGCACCGCCGCGCTGGCTTCGGCCAAGAGGCTCGCGACCGTCCTGCCGCCGCTCATGTTGGTACGCAGCGCTTCGGTGATATGTGTCGGCATCGTGAGATTCAGGCTGCGCATCATCTCGACGAACTCGGCGCGGTCGCGCTTTTGCAGGCGCGGGTTGCTGGCGATCTCGTCGCCGATAGTGGAGTGGCTGCGGCCCTTGTAGTCGTGCGCCGGGTAGACCTTGAGGGCCGCATCGAGCTGCAAAAGGCGATTGAAGAGGCTGTCATGGAGCGCCTCGGGGTTGCCGCTCGGCAGATCGGTGCGTCCGGTGCCGCCGATGAGCAGCGTGTCACCGGTAAACACCCGGTCGTCGACCTTCAGGCACATCGAATCGGCCGTGTGCCCGGGCGTGTGAAGCGCCTGCAGCCGCAGCTTGCCGACGGCCACCATTTCGCCATCGCCGATGCGCATGTCGACGAAAGGGGCGGGGCTGGCGCGATGCATCACGACCGGCACGCCGAGCCGCCGGGCCAGTTCCTTGGTGGCTGAAAAATGGTCGGCGTGCGTGTGCGTATCGATGAGATAGCGGATCCGCACGCCGTCGCGGCTGGCCAGGGCGAAGTAGTGGTCGATCTGGCTCAGCTCCGGGTCGATGAGCGCGCCCACACAAGTCTCGCCGCAGCCGATCAGGTAGGACTGGCAACCCCCGGTGGGGACTTGCTCGAAGATCATGTGAGCGGCCGCGCCGATCAGCCCGGCTGCTTGACCACGCGCAGATAGGGCTTGGGCGCCTTCCAGCCTTCCGGATAGAGCTTCTTGGCCTCTTCGTCGGACACCGAGCCGGCGATGATCACGTCGTCGCCGTTCTTCCAGTTCACCGGGGTCGCGACCTTGTGCGCGGCCGTGAGCTGCATCGAGTCGAGCACCCGCAGGATCTCGTCGAAGTTGCGGCCGGTGGTCATCGGGTAGGTCAGCATCAGCTTGATGCGCTTGTCCGGACCGATGATGAAGACCGAACGCACCGTCGCATTGGTGGCCGCGGTGCGGCCTTCGGAAGTTCCGGGCTCTTCGGCCGGCAGCATGTTGTAGAGCTTGGCCACGGCAAGGTCGGTGTCGCCGATCATCGGGTACTTCGGCAAATAGCCCTGCGTTTCCTCGATGTCCTTGGCCCATTTGTCGTGCGCATCGACCGGATCGATGCTCAGGCCGATCAGCTTGGCGTTGCGCTTGGTGAACTCAGGCTCGATCTTCGCCATATAACCAAGTTCGGTGGTGCAAACCGGTGTGAAGTCTTTCGGGTGCGAAAACAGGACGGCCCATTTGTCGCCGATCCAGTCGTGGAACTTGATCGGCCCCTGGGTGGTGTTTGCCGTGAAATCGGGGGTGACGTCGTTGATGCGCAGGGACATGTCCGCTCCTTCAAAAAATGGGTTTGCCAGATCACCCAAAAGTACACCACGATCTGATGACACAAACAAGCCGTGTGACCCTGCTCTCGGCGAAGCGCCTCTGTGCTTACCCGCATTGAAGGACCGGGCCGGCGCGCGATAGGCTCGCTGGGTGAACCCGACAACACCTGCACCCTTCATTCCCCAGATTCGCCTATATCAGAACTGGCTACGCGACGAGCGCGGCCTTTCTTTCGATTCCTACGATGCCCTCTGGCGCTGGTCGGTCACCGATCTTGCGGCGTTCTGGCAGAGCATCTGGGATTTCTTCGGCATGCACTCCCCGACGGCGGCGTCCAGCGTCATCGCCGACAGGCACATGCCCGGCACACGCTGGTTCTCCGGCGCGCAGGTGAACTACACGCGCGAAGTGTTCCGCCACGTCGATGCAGCACACGCTGCGGGCATGCCGGCGATCGTCAGCGAGAACGAACTCGGCGAAGTGCGCGAGATGTCGTGGCCCGAACTGCGGCGGCAAGTCGCCGCTTTCGCGTTGACGCTGCGCGAGCTCGGCGTCGAACGCGGTGACCGGGTTGCCGCGTACATGCCCAACGTGCCGGAGACGCTCGTCGCGTTTCTGGCGTGTTCGAGCATCGGCGCGGTGTGGAGCGTGTGCGCGCCCGACATGGGCACGGTCGCCGTGGTCGACCGCTTCAGGCAGATCGAGCCGAAGGTGTTGATCGCCGTCGACGGCATCCACTATGGCGGCAAGCCGCTGGACCGCAGTGCCGTGGTGCGCGAACTGCGCGAGGCATTGCCCAGCGTGCGCAAGCTGGTGCTGGTGCGCACGCCTTTCGCGGCGGCTCCGATGCAGGCCGAAGCCGAGTGGACAAGCGCGACGTCGCGCGACGATGCCGCGACCGCCGCCTTCGAGCCCGAATGGCTGCCTTTCGACCATCCGATCTGGATCGTGTATTCGAGCGGCACCACCGGATTGCCCAAACCGATCGTGCATGGCCAGGGCGGGATCATCGTCAACATGTACGCGTGCGGTCTGCACCACGACTTGGGCCCGAGCTACAGCGCCAACAACTTCGGCGAGCGCTACCACTGGTACAGCTCGACGGGCTGGGTCATGTGGAACTCGCAACTCTCGGGGCTCGCCTTCGGCGCGACCATCTGCATCTATGACGGCAATCCGGCGGGCAGCCGGGAAAAGATCGACTGGGGCGTGCTGTGGCGCTTCGTTGCGAGGCACAAGGTGACCTTCTTCGGCGCGGGCGCGGCGTATTTCGCCAACTGCATGAAGGGTGGCCTGGTCGCAAAGGATTGCGGCGATCTCTCGCGGGTGCGCGCGCTCGGCAGCACGGGATCGCCGCTGGCTGAGGACGTGCAGCGCTGGGGCACCGCGCAAGTGCTCGCGGCAGGTTCACCGGCGGTGTGGTGGTACAACATTTCAGGCGGCACCGACTTTTGCGGAGCGTTCGTCGGCGGCAACCGCGAACTGCCCGAAGTGCCGGGCCAGATGCAATGCCGCTTCCTCGGCGCGGCGGTCGAGGCATGGAACGAATCCGGCCAGCCGATCATCGGCGAAGTCGGCGAACTGGTGTGCATCCAGCCCATTCCGTCCATGCCGCTCTACTTCTGGGGCGACGAAGGCAACGCGCGCTATCTGTCGAGCTACTTCGACACCTACCCCGGCGTCTGGCGCCATGGTGACTGGATCAAGATCGGCGAAGACGGCGGCTGCATCATCTACGGCCGAAGCGACGCCACCATCAATCGCCAGGGACTGCGCATGGGCACCAGCGAGATCTACACCGCGGTCGAAGGCCTTGCGGAGGTGCTCGACTCGATGGTGGTCGACCTCGAATACCTTGGCCGCGAAAGCTACATGCCGCTGTTCGTGGTGCTGCGCGACGGCGTGCCGCTCGACGATGCGATGCGCGCGAAGATCAACAACGCCATCAAGATTTCGCTGTCGCCGCGCTTCGTGCCCAATGGCATCTATCAGGTCGCGGAAATTCCGCGCACGCTTTCGGGCAAGAAGCAGGAACTGCCGATCAAAAAGCTGCTCCTGGGCCAACCCCTCGAACGGGTCGTGAACCGGGAGGCGATGGCCAATCCGGGGAGCCTCGACTGGTATGTGGCGTTCGCCGCGAGGCACGCCCAGGCGCAGAGTGCTTCGGCATGAAAAGACGCTTGGCTCTTCGTCTCGCCGGTGCTGCCGCCGGGCTTGCGCTGCTGGTGGCTTGCGGCAGCGCGATGAACAGGGGGAATGAATCGCCCGCGGCCAGGACGGAACCGCTGCGCGTGACAGGCACCGTCGCCTATCGCGAACGGATGGCGCTCGACCCTTCGGTGGAAATCGTGGTCCAGTTGCTCGACGTCTCCCGCATGGATGCACCTGCGGTCGTGCTTGCGGAGCAGCGATTCCGGGCCAATGGCAAGCAGGTGCCGTTTCCGTTCGAGCTGAGCGTGGACCCCACCCGCATCGACCCACGCATGCGCTATACGGTGTCGGCGCGCATGCTGCAGGGCGACCAGCTGCTCTTCGTCACGGACACCGCCTATCCGGTGCTGACCCTGCGGCACGGCAACACCGCGAGCCTGATGCTGGTGAAGCCGGCGCCTTAGTTCTTGGCCTGATCCTGGCTGAGGCTCAGAGCCACTTGCCGTCGGACGGCATCTGGATGGTTGTCTCGGGCGTGCCGCCGCTGATCAGCGCGCCGATGCAGATGCTCAAGAGCGAGATGAAGATGCTCGCGAAAAGGGCCGTCCAAAAGCCCGACACCTTGAAACCGCGCACCAGCGCCGACACCAGCAGGATCATCAGTGCGTTGATCACGAGGATGAAGAGGCCGAAGGTCACCAGCGTCAGCGGCAGGGTGAGGATGATGAGCAGGGGCCGGACGATGGCGTTGGCGAAGCCGAGCAGCAGCGCCGAGATCACGAGCGACGAGGCGCTTTCGAATTGGATCCCTTTGAAGATGTGACTGGCCACCCACAGCGAAAGTGCGGTGATCGCCCAGGTGATCAGGAAAGGGGTCAAGGAATTCAGCATGTCGAAAAGCCCTCTTGTCGTTGATCCGGCTCATCATATCGGCCGGAATGCGTGTCCATCGGTGGGCGCCGCCAAAATCCCAAAGCTATACGTGAACGTACACGTTTGGGTAGAATCGCGAGCATGGCCGATTCAGAAGGCACCATCACTGTCCGCGACGCCGCAGCCCGCCTGGGCGTGACGCCTCGCACGCTCAAGTACTACGAAGAGCTGGGCATCGTGGTCCCGGTGCGCAGCGAAAGCCGCTATCGGCTCTATGAGTCAGCCGACCTCGACAAGCTCGCACGCGTGCTGCGGCTGCGGTCCCTTGGTTTCTCGCTCACGGCGATCACGGCCATGGTCCAGCAGCCTTTCGACGCCCCGGCCGAGGGCGGGCGGCCGAGGCTTTCCAATGCTTCCCTCAAGACGCTGAAGGCGACGCTGTCCACGCAGCTCGAAGCGCTCGACACGCGCATCGCCCAGGTTCGGCGCGAGCTCAAGGAAGCTGCCACACTGCGCGCGCAATTGCGCCGCGACATCGATTACGTGGAACGCAGGCTCGCCGGCGAGCCGGTCGAGGCGGCGCTGCAGGAGCTCAAGCGCGGGCAGTCCGCACCGGCATCCAATACCCGGCGAAAACCGGGCGGCTGAGCACGTCCATGGTCGCATTGCCCCGCCGCGAGTTGGACGTCGCTGCGCTCGCGCCCTGGGTCATCGGGCTCGTGACGGGGATCGACTATTTCGACAACGCGCTGTTTGCCTTTTTCGCGAGCTACATCGCGGGGGGTGTCAGTGCGTCGGCCGACGAACTGGTATGGGCATCGAGTGCCTACACCCTGGGCGCGGTGCTCGGCATCCTTCAGCAACACAGCTGGGTCGAGCGCGTGGGCTATCGCCGCTACCTGGCCGTCGCCATGTTCGCCTTCGCAGCCGGCGGCATCGGTGCGGCGCTCAGCGAGAACTCCATCCAGCTGATGCTGGCGCGCGGCTTCCAGGGCTATTTCGTCGGCCCCATGTTGGGAGCTTGCCGCATCCTGATCCAGATCGGCATTCCTTTGCAGCGCCGTGCCAAGTCGCTTCGAGCCTTCATGATGCTCATCGTGTTCAGCGGCGCTCTGGCTCCGGTCATCGGCGCCTTCCTCGTCACGCATTTCGAATGGCGTTCGCTTTTCTTCTGCACAGCACCGGCCGCCGTGCTTGCCGGCGTTCTCGCGCTCTGGACGGTGCCTGACGTGGGCGACGTCGCACCGCACGAGCGCACCGAGCCGCATCACGTGGCTTACGTCGTCTTCGCGCTGGCGCAGGCGGCCTTGCAGGTCGTGCTCACGCGCACTCACTACGAGCTCTTTTCCGGATCGCCCACGCTGATCGGGCTGGCCATTGCAGGAGTGGCGGGCCTCGGCTGGTTCGCCTACCAGCAGTGGCAGCATCCGGCGCCGCTCGTGCGCCTGCAAGCTCTTCGGCTACGGACTTTCCAGGTGGGGCTCGCGCTCTACGTCGTCTACTACTACATGTCGACCGGCTTCAGCTATCTGCTGCCACGGCTGATGGAGGGCGGACTCGGTTTCACCGTCGGCGACACCGGCTACTTCACGGGCGCGATGTCGCTGGTGAGCGGCATGCTGGTGTTCGTCTACCTCAAGTACTCGGCGCGCGTGACGCGCAAGAAGTGGCTCATCGTGCCGGGCTTCGGCATCGCGGCGACCGCGGCCCTCTGGTTCGCGCAAATGTCGCCCCAGGTGGGCCGCCTTCAGCTGGCGGCGCCGTTGCTGCTGCGCGGACTCATGATGCTGTTCGTGGTGCTGCCGGTGGCGGGCATCACGTTTCGATCTTTCGAAGCCGATGACTTCGCGCACAGCTATCGGCTGAAGAACCTGGTGCGCCAATTGGCGATCTCGTTTGCGACGGCCAGCGTCATCGCGCTTCAGCAGCATCGGGTGGCGCTCCACGGCACGAGGCTGGCCGAATCGTCGAGCGCATCCAACCCTGCCTTCATGCAGTCGCTCGACATGCTGACGCGCGGCTTCCAGGCCGGCGGGCATGCCTTGGGCGACGCCCACGGCATGGCGGTCGCGACGCTTTCGCGCATGCTCGAGCAGCAGGCCACCTTCATGGCTTCGCTCGACGGTTTTCATGTGATCGCGGTCGTTGCGCTGGTTGCCGGCGCGTACGCGGCCTGGCAGCGCGAGATCGACTGAGGCGCTCGCCCGCGTCAAAAAAACTCGTCGTCGCCCCTGTTCTCCGGCCCGCTTCCTGCCGATAGAGCGGAGTGACCATCTCGGCCAGTCAGCAAGCAAGCTATCGAATCCTGATGCGCGAAGGGTGCAGGATCGTCTACGGCCAAATGCCGCTGGTGGAGTTTCTTCGGCTGCTGAAGCAGGCCAACGACAGCGAGGTGTTGCACGCCGGGGTCGCGCGCATGCTGGATGCGACCGCCGTCATCGGGTCTCCCGACGCGCTCGAACGCCTGCGCCGGCAAGAAACCCCCGCCGCCATCGAACGCATGCGCGCGCGGCTCGGGCGGGACGCGCTGCGTCTCGACTTCCATTCGATCCGTTGGCTGGCCGCTGGCGAACACGGGCCCGCAAGCCTGGCGCTCTTCATGCTTCTGACGGGAGTGCGTCCGCGCCACTACCGGGGCACCCAGCGTGATCTTCCCCGAGACGCGAACGCCTTTCGGCGTTGCCGTCTCTTGATCGAACAAGTGCCGGCACTGCGGCAGGCGTTGCCGATATTGGCGCGCCGCGTGGGCGAACGCGGCGTTGCCGAATGGGCCGCGCTTGCCGAAGCGTGGGACGACCTTTGCATGCACATGGACCATGAAGCGCCCGACTGGCGGCGGGGCCCGGTCAAGGCGCCAGTGCTCACTGCGATGCTGGCTTGCTTTCGCGAACTCGAAATGGCGTGAGGCGACGGGCGCTCGCCGCAGCCTTCCCCCGTCTGCGGACGCGGACAACTCCCTGGCGCGCCGTGCCGTTCGGATGATCCGGCTACAGTCCTTTTCGCCTCGCAGTCTCAAACCCAATCAAACAAATGCCTCAACCAGCCCGAGCGTCCGGCTCCCGCGCGGACGACCTTCTCGGTGTCGACGCTCCTCCTCACGTTGCCAAGCCCCCGTCTTTCGGCGCTCCGTCCCAGGCGCAGACGCGCGCGCGGCAGCTGCTGCTCGGCCTGAGCGTGATCCTGATCGCTTTCAATTTGCGGCCGCTGTTCGGCAGCCTCTCGGTGTTGCTGCCGGAAGTCATGAAGGACACGGGCTTGACACCCACCGGTGCCAGCATGCTCACGACCCTGCCGCTTCTTTGCCTGGGCGTTTTCGCGGCACCGACGCCGGCGCTGGCGCGACGCTTCGGCCCCGAACGTACTCTGCTGGGCGCACTGCTGCTCATCTGCATCGGTTCGCTGCTGCGCGGCACTGGCAGCCTGCCGATGCTGTTCTTCGCGTCGGCCCTGGGCGGCGCGGGCATCGCTGTAGGCAACGTGCTGTTGCCCGGCCTTGTGAAGCGCGACTTCAGCAGCCATGCCGCCATGATGACCGGCTTCTACACACTGGCGGTGTGTGCGGGCGCATCGAGTGCCGCCGCGTTCACGGTGCCGCTGGAACATCTTTTGGGCGGGGCCTGGACGGCTGCGCTGGCCTTCTGGGCCCTGCCCGCCGGGCTCGTGGTGCTGCTCTGGGCGCCACAGGCGCTGGCATCGCCTTCGCGTCAGATCCAAGCCAGCGCGCACGTCGGCAGCTTGCGGCGCGACCGGCTCGCCTGGCAGGTCACCTGCTTCATGGGGCTGCAGTCGTCGCTGGCCTACATCGTGATGGGATGGCTCGCGCCCATGCTGCGCGAGCGCGGACTCGACAGCGCCACTGCCGGCTACGTGCTGGGCGTTTCCATCCTCGTTCAACTGGCGACCTGCCTCGTGACGCCCTCGATCGCGGCGCGCTGCCGCGATCAGCGCGGGCTGACGCTCGGCATTACAGTCGTCATCCTGATGGCGATGCTCGCTTTTCTCTTCGCGCCGCTCAACGGTGTGTGGTTCTGGGCCGTGCTGCTCGGCTGCGGACAGGGCGGCGCTTTCGCACTGGCACTCAGCCTCATCGTGATGCGCTCGCCCGACGCGGCAGTGACGGCGCGGCTGTCGGCGATGGCACAGGGTTGGGGCTATGTGCTCGCCAGCACCGGGCCGCTCATCGCAGGGCTGCTGCGCGGCTGGACAGGCGGCTTCCAGTCATCCGCGATCCTGATGGTGATCGTGGCCGCGGGCATGGCCTGGAGCGGTTGGGGCGCGGGACGACGGCTGCACGTGCTGCGCGATCATCGCGGCTGATCAGGCCAGTTCGAACTGCTCGCGGAACATCGCGCAGAAGTCCGGCGTGCCGCTGATCGCGATCGTGACTGTGTGACGGGGCTCGCTCGGCGGGCCTGCGCGCACACGCAGCTCTCGCGTTTCTTCGTTGAATTCGAGCGACTCCGGAACGCTCGTTTCCTGCATGCCTTGCAGGTCGTAGTCCCACTCCCCGCCTTCGCCGACTGCGCCGCGGCTGCCGCGAAAAGTGTCGTGCGCCCAGGCGAGCACCTGCTCGATTTCGGCGCGAACCGCTGCGATATGCCGTGGGCCCACGGTGGCCATGGCATCGAACACGCCGATGCCTTCGGTGTCTTCGCTGTAGTCGAAGTCAAGATAGTCGAGAGTCATGCGCGCGACGCTACATCAACTGCGGCAGCCCGGACGCACGCTAGTCCGCGGAACTGCCCGGAATTGCAGCCACCGCATAAATGAGCGCACCACCGCGCAGTAGCTCGATGACCGTGTCGCGATCGGCGGATGAGAAGACCATGCATCCGTCGCTCCTGCCGGCAACTCCAAGCGCGGCGATCATTTCCGGCTCCACGTACGACTGCGCATGGATCACGATCAATCGCTTGTATGCGTTCCTGTTCGTTGGTGACAGGCCGCGCAAGCGCATGGAGAGGCCGTTGCCTTCCGTGGGGCTCATGTACACCTCGTCCGTCTTGAAAAGGCCCAGGCTGCTCGCGTTGCTGTCGACCTCGTCCAGGAAGACGTTGGGCACCCCATCCATGTCGTCGGGCTCCGAGCCGATACCGTGCGCCACGATGAAGCTGTGAATGACGGTGCCGCTCGTTCGATCGATCACGTGAAACCGCGGTTGGTTGGAGCGCGTCGAGTAGTCCAGCACGGCCGCATACGGATGCTCGGAACTCTGCGCCAGCACGTAGCCAATGGCGGATTCGACCAGCGCGGAGCGCCCGGTCTGCGCATACGCGAGCCTCGGGGCGGCCGCAGTGCCGAGCCCGAGTTGAATTCCAATCATCATCCGAAGCAGCCATCGTCTTTTCATACGAGACCTCACTTGCAGATCGCCCGCCACCCCCCTGGGGGGAGGGCAATGATTGCACGGCATACCCAAGTGCGCCAGCGACCGCTCGGCGGAAATGCGCAACGCCCGCTTGCGGAGCCGGCGAAGTAGTTATAAAAAACAACCGCGCGCGCTTTGCTCCAGCACTACAACAGGAGACGTGGATGAAGCTCAAGGATCGACTCCCGGCGCCCTTTGCCTTGCTCCTGCTCGGAGCGGCGGCATCCGGTCATGCGGCAACGCCCATCGCGTGCAATGCCTTGCTCAACCAGTCCATCGAGGGCGCGACCATCACCAGCGCCGTGCTCAACCCGCCGACGTCGACCTTGCCCGAGCACTGCGAGATCCTCGGCACCATCGGCCAGCACACAGGCGCCGACGGCCAGACCTACGCGGTCAAGTTCCATCTGCGCATGCCGACCGCCTGGAGCGAGCGCTTCTACTACTCGGGCGGCGGCGGGCTCGACGGCAGCGTCGGTGGGGCCGATTCGCCGCAACTCGCGCAAGGGTATGCCGTGGTGTCCACCGACAGTGGGCACGATGCCGCGCTGAACATCTCGGCAATCGCCGGCAACGCCGAATTCGGATTCGATCCGCAGGCGCGCCTCGACTATGGCTACGAGGGACCTGGCCGGGTGGCGCAGGCGGCCAAGGCCATCACCCGCGCCTACTACCGGCAGAGGATCAGGTATTCGTACTTCGAAGGTTGCTCCGAAGGCGGCCGCGAGGGCTTGATGTTCTCGCAGCGCTATCCCGACATCTTCGACGGCATCATCGCCGGCAATCCCGGCATCGATCTGCCCAAGGCCGCGGTCGCGGAGGCTTGGGACACGCAAGCTTTCGCCAAGGCCGCGCGTGCGTTGACGCCATTCGGCAATCCCGACCTCGCCACTTCGTTCACGCCTGCGGAGTTGAGCGCGATCGGCGACGCGATCCTGAAGGAATGCGACGGGAAGGACGGTCTCGTCGACGGCATGGTGACGAACCCCCAAGCCTGCCGCTTCGACCCGCAGACGCTGGGGCCCCAGGGCTCGGGCATGTTGTCGGCCAATCAGGTCGCGGCCTTGAAAGACGTCTTCGGCGGTGCCAGGAACTCGAAAGGCCGAGCGCTCTACGCTGGCTGGTTCTGGGATCCGGGCATTGCTGCGGCCGGCTGGCGCATCTGGAAGATCGGGCCGCTCTTTCCTGGCCCGGGCAATACGTCGCTCAACACCACCTTGGGCGGCTCGGCACTGCCCTTCGTTTTCACCACGCCGCCCAATTCCCAGACGGCGGGGACGCCCGGTCATCCGGGCACGGTCGTCACGACGGCGGGTCCCGCGCCCGGCCTGCCGGGACTCAATGACGCTTTCATGCCTTGGCTGCTCGGCTACAGCATGGATGTCGACGCTCCGAAGATCTACGCTCGCAGCGGCATCTTCTCGCAGTCGGCCATGGACTTCATGGGCACCAGCTCGACCGACTATCGCCGCTTCCGCTCGGGCGGCAGCAAGCTCATCGTCTACAGCGGCCAGGCGGACCCCGTCTTCTCGTCGAAGTACCACATCGGTTGGTACCAGGACTTGATGGAGCGCGTTGGCGGTGTGCGCGCGACACAGCAATTTGCGCGTCTGTTCGTCGTGCCGGGAATGAATCATTGCGGCGGCGGCTATGCCACGTCGCAGTTCGACGCGTTCAGTGCCTTGGTCAACTGGGTCGAGCACGGAAGTGGGCCGGCTTCTCTTGTGGGCACCGCGCCCGCGGACACGCCGTGGCCGGGACGCACGCGGCCGATCTGCGCATACCCTGCGCAAGCGCGCTATGTGGGACACGGGAGCATCGAGGATGCCGCCAACTTCGCGTGTGTCGCAGTGCGTGAGGATGACAGGGACCACGGCGGCCGGCGCAATGGCGACCGCGACGGCGATGGCAACGGCGATCACGACCACCGCTGAAGGGTCAGGTGAGACGCGACGGCGGTTCGCTGTGTGACTTGGAAAACGCTGCGGCTGCGGCTTGCAGTTCGGGCACGAGCGTCAGCAGCCGGCGAGTGAGCCAATAGAGCTGCGCCGCATCGATGGGGTCCGGCAGCCTCAGCGTGTTGATCAGCCGCTGCGGGCGATCCCCGAATCCGAGAGAGGTCAGCGGCTCGAGGATTGCCGCCAGATCGGCCCGAACATGCTCGTCCACGAGCTCATGCTCATCCAGCCGGTGCCAGATGGCGCGCACTGCGCGCTCGCACATCTCGCCGTCCGACAGCGGAGCTTCCGCTTCTGGAAAGCCCAGCGCGCTCATCGGCATCTGCTGGATACCGGCTGTCTCTGCGCGTCCAAGACCTCTTCGTGAAGGCATGGGGTGCTCCTTCATGATGCCCACACGATACGCCGTGCAGGGGCAAGCGGCAATGCCATCGTCGAACGCGTCGTGCTGTGGGGACGCTCCTACGGTGCGCCGGCGAGTCGGTTCGACGCCACGGCACCCGCCTCTTCGAGCAGCCAGGCGCGAAAAAGCCTCAGTGCGGGCCGCTCGTCCTGCGTCGCGGGCATCACCAGGAAATAGCTGCGCTCGCCACGCAGCGGCCGGTCGCACGCGACGACGAGCTCGCCCCGCGCCAGTTCGGCTTCGATCAGCATGCTCGGGATCAGGGCCACGCCCAAGCCATGCGCCGCGGCGATCGCCAGCATCGAGAACAGTTCATAGCGCGGGCCGCTGTGGGCACGCGGCGCGTCCACGTTCTGCGCATCGAACCATTGGCGCCAGCCCTCAGGACGCGTGCTCTGCTGAAGCAAGGGCATGCGCGCCACCGCGAGCGGCGACAGCGGCTTGCGCCCGGTGAGCAATGCGGGGCTGCACACGGGAACCACGTCCTCGTTGAGCAGCACGGTCGATTGCGTACCGGCCCAGTTGGCTGTCTGCGAAGCGGTGCCCGCATAGATCGCCGCATCGAAGGGCGTGTCGTTGAACAGAAAAGGCCGCGTGCGCGTTTCGATATGCACGGTGATGTCGGGATGCTTCGCCGCAAAGTCTGGCAGCCGCGGGATCAACCACCGTGTCGCGAAGGTCGGCACGGCTGCGAGCTGAAGCGAGCCGCCTTGCCCCTGCCGCGCCATGGCATCGAGCGTGTCGCGCTCCATGGTGTCGAGCTGGCGGGCGATCTGGCGCGCATAGTCGGCACCCGCCGGGGTGAGCGCGACGCCATGGCGCGTGCGGCGGAACAGCGCCATCCCGAGGAACTCTTCCAGTGCGGTGATCTGGCGAGACACGGCGCTCTGCGTCAGCGCCAACTCCTGCGCGGCGCGCGTATAGCTTTCGTGGCGGGCGGCGGCCTCGAAGCAGATCAAGGCTTGGGTCGAGGGGATCTTGCGGCGCATGGTATGCGAAGGCTACATAGTTCGAGAGGCGCCGCCGTCACGCGGTCAATGAATCGGCGGCGATGTATTGTGCTTTGAAGTGCGCAAAGCGCATAACTCGGTGTCAAAACGTCGTTTGCGCTCGCGTTGCCCCGCGCTTACGATGGCACCCAACTTCAGCACTTCATCTTCGGAGACACACATGGCCAAGCACGCCGCATTTCACTGGGACGATCCGCTCCTGCTCGATCAACAGCTCACGGACGAAGAGCGCATGGTGCGCGATGCCGCCAATGCTTACTGCCAGGAGCGCCTCGCACCGCGCGTGCTCGAAGGCTTCCGCAACGGGGAAACCGATCCGGCGATCTTCCGCGAGATGGGTGCGCTCGGGCTGCTGGGCCCGACCATTCCCGAGCAGTACGGCGGCCCCGGCCTGAACTATGTCTGCTATGGCCTGATCGCCCGCGAAGTCGAGCGCGTCGACTCTGGCTTCCGGTCGATGGCGAGCGTGCAGAGCTCGCTCGTGATGGTGCCCATCAACGAATTCGGCACCGAAGCGCAAAAGCAGAAATACCTGCCCAAGCTCGCGACCGGCGAGTGGATTGGCTGCTTCGGTCTCACCGAGCCCGACCATGGCTCCGATCCCGGCAGCATGGTCACGCGCGCCAAGAAGGTGCCGGGCGGCTATTCGCTCAGCGGCGCCAAGATGTGGATCAGCAACAGCCCGATCGCCGATGTTTTCGTGGTGTGGGCCAAGGAAGTCAGCGAAAGTGGCGCCGTCGGTCCGATCCGCGGCTTCGTGCTCGAGAAGGGCGCCAAGGGCCTCAGCGCTCCGGCCATCCACGGCAAGGTCGGCCTGCGCGCCTCCATCACCGGCGAAATCGTCATGGACAACGTGTTCTGCCCTGAAGAAAACGCCTTTCCCGAAGTGCAGGGACTGAAGGGGCCTTTCACCTGCCTCAATAGCGCCCGCTATGGCATCTCGTGGGGGGCTCTCGGCGCTGCCGAAGATTGCTGGCATCGCGCGCGCACCTACACGCTCGAACGCAAGCAATTCGGCCGTCCCCTCGCCGCCAACCAGCTCATCCAGAAGAAGCTGGCCGACATGCAGACCGAAATCACGCTGGGTCTGCAAGGCTGCCTGCGCCTCGGTCGCATGAAGGACGAGGGCACCGCGTCCGTGGAGGTCACCTCGCTCCTCAAACGCAATTCGTGCGGCAAGGCGCTCGACATCGCGCGGCTGGCGCGCGACATGATGGGCGGCAACGGCATCAGCGATGAGTTCGGCGTGGCGCGGCATCTGGTGAACCTCGAAGTGGTGAACACCTACGAAGGCACGCACGACATCCACGCGCTGATCCTCGGTCGCGCCCAGACGGGCATCGCAGCTTTCGCGAACTGATGTCAGCCGCCGCTGCCGCGCAAGGCGCCCTCGCGGGCCTCAAGGTCCTGGACCTCTCCCGCGTGCTCGCGGGTCCGTGGTGCACGCAGATCCTCGCGGACCTGGGTGCGGACGTCATCAAGATCGAACGCCCCGGTGTCGGCGACGACACGCGCGCCTGGGGGCCGCCGTTCCTGAAGGACGCTGAAGGCAGGGACACCAACCAGGCGACCTACTTCACCGCCTGCAACCGCAACAAGCGCTCCGTCACCATCGACATGGCGACGCCCGAAGGCCAGGCGCTGCTCAGGCAGATGGCGGCTCAGAGCGACATCGTGGTCGAGAACTTCAAGACCGGCGGGCTCAAGCAATACGGGCTCGACCATGAAAGCCTGCGCGCGGCCAATCCGAGGCTCATCTATTGCAGCGTGACGGGGTTCGGCCACGACGGTCCGCACGCCTCGCGCGCGGGCTACGACCTGATGATCCAGGCGACCAGCGGCATGATGAGCATCACCGGGCGTCCCGACGATGTGCCCGGCGGTGGCCCTTTGCGCGTGGGTGTGGCGCTCACCGATCTCTTCACGGGCGTCTATGCGAGCACGGCGATCCTGGCCGCGCTGGAAGTGCGGCATCGCACCGGCGAGGGCCAGCACATCGACATGGCGCTGCTGGACGTCGGCATGGCGATCCTCGCCAACCAGGCGAGCGCCTTCCTCAACACCGGCGTGGCGCCGCAGCGCCAGGGCAACAGCCATCCGAGCCTGGCGCCCTACCAGGACTTCCGCACCAAAGACGGCTCGATGCTGCTGGCGATCGGCAACAACGGCCAGTTCTCCCGCTTCTGCGAGGCCGCCGGGCACGCCGATTGGGCCAGCGATCCGCGCTTTGCCACCAACACGCTGCGCGTCAAGCATCGCGAAGTGCTGATCCCCCAGATGGAAGCCGTCACGCGCACGCGCACCACGGCCGAATGGATATCGCTGCTCGAAGACAAGGCCGTGCCCTGCGGGCCGATCAACGACATCGCACAGGCTTTCGAAGACGATCAAGTCAAGGCGCGCGGGCTTGCCGTGAGCCTGCCGCGCGATGCGGGCGATGGCATCGACCGCATCGTCGGCGTCGCGAGCCCGCTGCGTCTGCAGCGCACGCCGCCGGTGCTGCGCAATGCGCCGCCCGCATTGGGGCAACACACAGATGAGGTGCTGGCCGAAATGGGCCTCGACGAAGCACGCCGCGCCGCGTTGCGCGAGGCAGGCGTGGTGTGAGCCAGGCGGGCACGGCCGGCACGCAGCGCGCGACGCGCGCGGCTGCCGCGCCCGCACCGGACACGCTGACGCCGGCGGACCGCTATCAGGAGCTCTTCGTGGCGGTCCAGAAGGGCCATGTCTTCGCCGACAGCAAGACCTTCGTCGACTGTGCGCCACGCATGGAGCCGGCGGACATCCTTGCCGCATACCGGGCGCAGTCCCCAAAGGCGGGCTTCGACCTGGTGGCCTTCGTGCATGCGCATTTCGACGTCATCGAGCAGGCGCCGTCCAACTACACCTCCGTGCCGGGGCAGCCCATCGGCGCGCACATCGCAGATCTCTGGCCCGTCCTGACGCGGCACCCGAAGTCGCATCCACCGCGGTCTTCGCTCTTGCAGCTTCCGCATTCCTACATCGTTCCGGGCGGGCGCTTTCGGGAGCTCTACTACTGGGATTCGTATTTCACGCTGCTCGGGCTGAACTGCGAAGGCGACGAGGGCCACGCGCGGCTCATGCGCGACATGCTGGAGAACTTCGCCTATCTGATCGATACCTATGGCCATGTGCCGAACGGCAATCGCATCTACTACCTGAGCCGCTCGCAGCCGCCCGTGTTCGCACTCATGGTCGAACTGGCCCAGCAACGGGGCGCAGCGCGCGCAGTCGACTTCCTGCCGCAGCTTCGCCAGGAACATGCGTTTTGGATGAATGGGAGCGATGGCCTGGCGGGAGGGCAGGTCGCGCGCCGCGTCGTGCGCATGGCGGACGGCGCGATGCTCAACCGCTACTGGGACGAACGCGATACGCCGCGCGAGGAGTCGTGGCTCGAAGACATGACGACCGCGCAGTCGTGCAAGCGCAACCCGGCCGAGCTCTTTCGCGACATTCGCGCCGCCTGCGAGTCGGGTTGGGACTTCAGCACGCGCTGGCTGCGTTCACCGCCGCCAGCGCACGCGAACCCGCAGGGCCGCTTGAACGTGCGTGCGGGCACGTCCGCATCGCTTGCGACCATCTGCACGACCGAGATCCTGCCAGTGGACCTGAACGCCTTTCTCTACAAGCTCGAATCGATGATTGCCGCGTTGTCAGGCGAGGCGGGCGACGCCGCGGCGCAGCAGTCATTCGCCGAGCTTGCCGAAGCGCGCAAGGCGGCGATCAACCACTATTTCTGGGACCCGGCTCAAAAGGCTTATTTCGACTATGACTGGCGCCAGGACGAACGGCGCTCCTGTCTGACCGCAGCTTGCGTCACCCCGTTGTTCGTCGGCGCCGCAGAGCCTGCACAAGGGCAGGCGATGGGCGACACCGTCTCGCGCCGGCTGCTGGCGCGTGGAGGCTTTTCAACGACTGAATGCGCCAGCGACCAGCAATGGGACCAGCCCAATGGCTGGGCCGGGCTGCAATGGATCGCGGTGCAGGGCCTGGCCGCGTACGGCCATGAGGATCTTTCGCGCAGCATTGCCAAGCGCTGGCTTGCGACGGTCGCGGCGCTCTACGAGCGCGAGGGCAAGCTGGTCGAGAAATACGCGCTGCGCCGCGTCGAGCATGAAGACACCAAGGGCGGGCACGGCGGCGAATATCCGCTGCAAGACGGCTTCGGCTGGACCAATGGGGTTACCGCAGCATTGCTTGCCGCGCATCCGCAGCATACGGCGCATGCCTGCGTGTCCTGCTCCACGGCGCCGATGCATCGCTGAGCGGCGAGTGCTTCTGAAGCAGCGCCGGAATCTCGCTGCGGCCGACGCCCAGGTCATGCAACTCGCGCTCCGACATCGAGCGCAACAAACCTCGATCTTGCCTCTCCCGCCGGGCGTTGCGGAGCAGGTCAATGAAGGCGGCGAAGAGGGCGGGCTTTGACTGCGGCATGAGTGGCTCCTTGGATGGAAATGCCATCTTGCGAGTCCATGCAGAATTGTGGAAGTTGAGAATTCCAAGGCCTATGATCAGCTTTCCTGATGAGACAACTCAACCTCGACCAACTCCGCACGCTGGTGTCGATCACCGATCTGGGCACCTTTTCCGCCGCCGCAAAGGCGCTGCATCTGGCGCAGCCGACGGTAAGCCTCCATATCAGCGAGCTCGAAGCGCGCCTTGGTGCACGGCTGGTGGTGCGCGGCAACCGTCGTGTGACCCCCACGCCCGCGGGCGCAGCCCTGGTCGAGCGCGCACGGCGTTTGCTGCGTGACGCAGACGATGCCGTCGATGCGGTACGGCGCCAGGCCGAGGGGCGAACCGGGCGGGTGAGACTGGGCACGTCCACTGGCGTGGTGGTCGATCTGCTCCCGCAGGTACTGGAAGCATTGGAGGCAAGCAATGCCGGGATCGATGTCGAGGTGGTCATCCTCGGTTCGAACGACGCCATGGCGCGCCTTGCCATGGGCACGCTCGACATCGGCCTGGTGGCGGTGCCGCAGCCGCCGGTGCGCGAGCTCGTCGTCACGCGCTGGCGCAGTCAGCCGATGATGGCCTTCGTGCCGCGCAAGTGGGGTCCGCCGAAACGCGCAACGCCAGAGTGGCTTGCACAGCGGCCATTGATCTTCAACGATGCCACCACGCACATGTATCACCTCACGATGCAGTGGTTTGCCGCGGCGGGTGAATCGCCGCGCCCGCGCATCGAGCTGAACTATGACGCGGCCATGCACAGCCTCGTCGCGGCCGGCTACGGCGCTGCGGTGCTGCCGGCCAATCCGAGCGCCGAGGCGAATGCCGATCCGCGGGTGCAGGCGCTTGCATTGAGCCCGAAGCTCACGCGCCACCTGGGCATCGCGCATCGGCAGCGGCCGGCGCTCGATGGTGCAACGGCCACGGTGCTGAAAATCCTCATGCAATTCGCCCAGCGGTAGCTCGGAGCGTCAGACCGCCCGGCCCACCACCGCCAGCGCGATCACGACCACGCCGAGCAGCAGGTTGATACGTACCAGCTTGCGGATGAGGTCGAGCGAAGCCGCTGCCACGGGCCATTCGCGCCCCGCGACCGCGCGCTTCAGTCGAGGATAGGGGGCGAAGCGGATGTGCAGGTAGATCGCCATCATGAAAAGCCCCAGGCCGAACATGAGATGCACGTTCCAGCGGACGTTCGCGAAGCCGCCGGCCCGCCAGATGAGCCCGAGGCCGGACGCGAGCAACACGATGATGGCCGCCCAGACGCCCGCGAAGAAGCGAGCGAGCACGTCCGTCATGAAGGGCAGGCGCAGCGGCGGATCGAGCTTTGCAACAGCCGCTGGCCGCACTGCGAAGTGCATGAGCGCCATGCCGCCCACCCAGAAGGCCACGGCAAGAATGTGGATGAAGAGGAGGAGCGGGGCGAGAAGCGGCATGGACGTGAGCATGCGCCAAGCGTAGACGAGATCGCCCGTGTTGAATACTCAAGCCTTCACGCCGCGTCTGTTCACGAGCACGATCCCCAGCGCCACGCCGGTGAGCGCGAGCACCAGTTGCAGCGTGAGCGGCTCCGAAAGAATCACCACGCCGAAGACCAGCGCAAGCAGCGGCGTGAGAAAAGTGAAGGACGAAATCCGCGTCGCAGGGTAGTGCCGCAACATCCACATCCATGCGAGATAGCTGGCGAATGCGCCGATCACGGTCTGCAGACCGATTGAGAGCCATGCGTAGTTCGAATACGCGAACCCCCAATGTTCGCCCAGCAGCAGAGACAGCACCGGAGAGAGCGCCGCGGTGACGGTGATTTGATAGAAGAGCGTTTTTTCGGCGCTGGCCGTCGACAGCCGGGTTGTCCGGATCGCCAGGGTCGTGAGACCCCACAGGACGCCGGCCAGGAGGGCGAGTGCGTCACCGCGCAACTGACCCGAGGTGCTATGGCCGAAGCTCTCGCTGAAAGCGAACACCACGCCGGCGAATGCAATGGCGAGTCCGATCCACTGCGCGCCGCGCAGCCGCTCGGCGGGCACAAAGCGTGGGAGCAACACCGCGACGACAAATGGCGCGGTGTACAGGAACACCGTGAGCCTCGATGCGCTGGTGAGTTGCAGGCCGAGGTAGATGCAGGTGAATTCGCCTGCGAACAGCGCGCCGGCGAGCAGGCCGCCCGGCAACGTTCCGTCGCGCTCGAACAGCGAAACGCCACGCCATTGGCACCAGAGCCACAGCAGCACGACTGCGCCGGTCATGCGGATCGATGCCTGCCACAGCGGCGGCACTTCGGTCACGGTCGTCTTGATGAGGATCTGCTGCAGTCCCCAGAATGCGCAGCAGGCAAGCAGGAGCGCGGTGGCGCGAGTGTCGAGATGGTCCTTGCGTTCGATCATGGATTCGTTTTTCTTGGTGGGTAAGGTGGCTTGCCGCGGGTGCCGACCATGAGGTCCGGCACCACGGTTTCCACCTCATTGACCTTGCGTGCTGCGCTTTCCAGGCGTTGCGCCATTTCGCGCGTCGGGACACAGCCCTGCAGATAGACCCATCGGCGCTGAACTGTGACCCACACGCTGCTGCGGCGCAGGCCGGGCACTGCGGTCAAGGCCTTGCGCACTTCAGGCGCGATGGCCTTGTCGTAGAGGTAGGCATTGCTGTCCTTGCAGCGGCCCGCGAGCCAGCAGCTTGTGCCTCGCTCGAGCCGGCTGTGCATCTGTTCTCGTGCTTCAGCTGCGGAATAGAGCGGCCCGAGCGGCGCCGGGCAGTCCGCGAGGCCTGATGACACCTGGAAAAAAGGGTCGTCGAAGAAATTGCTGCGCTCCCCGCCATCTGCACCGTGCGCCGCCTGCGCCGCCGCACTCGCGAGTACGACGGCCGCTGTCAGCCAACGTGAGCGGCGGCCCGGATTCAAAGCGGATGCTCGGTGTAGAAGCGCCCACCATGGAACAGCAATGGAGATGCGCCCGGGCTGTGCGCGCAGCGCTCGACCTCGCCGACGAAGATCACATGGTCGCCTTCGTCATAGCGGCTGCGATTGAAGCACTCGAAACTGGCTGCCGCGCCGAGCAACACCGGCGCGCCGCCCACGCCTTCGATGAAGGCAACGTCTGCCCAACGGTCGACATCCTTCGTTGCGAAGCGCTCTGCCAGGATCTTCTGGCTGGACGAGAGGATGTTGATCGCATAGTGCGATCCGGTGCTGAGCGCCGCCATCGAAGCGGCGCTGCGCGCGAGGCTCCACAGCACCAGCGGCGGATCGAGCGACACCGAGTTGAACGAGTTGGCGGTGAGCCCGACCAGCGCTCCTTCGGCAGAGCGCGCGGTGACGATCGTGACACCGGTGGCGAACATGCCGAGCGCGGCGCGAAATTCGTCGGTCGAGAAAGAAGGCGGTTGTGCCTGGGCGGGAGCAGTCACGAAGAAGCGGCAAAGTGGAAGGCTATTCTGGCATCTTGACTCGCCCCCAGGTTGGCTCACTTCGTGTAGCCGCCCACCCCCTACCGGGGGCGCTGCCGGTGGCGCGGCGAAGCCGATTCCACAGCAGCCCACGAAAAAACCGGCGCGAGCATCGGGGGAGGTTGATCAGCCGAAGAACCAGTAGCCGACGCCGATCGCAGCGATGACTCCCGCCAGTTCGGCCAGCAACGCGCAGCCCACCGCATGGCGCGCGCGCTGGATGCCGACCGCGCCGAAGTACACCGCGAGCACGTAGAACGTCGTCTCCGTGCTGCCCTGGATCACGGCGGCAACCCGCGCTGCGAAGCTGTCTACTCCCTGGCTCTTCATTGTCTCGATCAGCATCGCGCGCGCCGCGCTGCCCGAGAAAGGCTTCACGAGCGCGGTCGGCAATGCATCGACGAAGCGCGTGTCCCAACCCGCTCGCGCCACGAGCCAGCGGATGCTCTCCAGCGCGAGGTCGAGTGCGCCCGAGGCACGCAGCGCGCCGATGGCGCAGAGCATGGCAACCAGGTAGGGAAGCAGATTCTTCGCGACGTCGAAGCCCTCCTTTGCGCCTTCGACGAAGCATTCATAGACCTTCACGCGTCGCAACGCACCCGCCAGCAGGAAGGCGACGATCAGCCCAAACAACGTGAGGTTGCCGAGCAGCGAAGAGAGCGAAGCCAGCGCTGCCGAGGACAAGGTCGAAAGCAGCGCCATGAACCCCCCGAGCAGCAATGCGCCAGGAAGCAGGTACGCGAGCACCACGGGATCCCATAGCTTCAGCCGCTGCATGAACGCGACCGACAGCAGTCCTACCAGCGTCGATGCGCTGGTGGCGAGGAGGATCGGCAGAAAGACCAGCGTCGGATCGGCCGACCCCTGTTGGGCCCGGTACATGAAGATGGTGACCGGCAACAGCGTCAGCGATGAAGCGTTGAGGACGAGGAACAGGATCTGCGCATTGCTCGCCGTGGTCGTGCTGGGATTGAGCGCCTGCAATTCGCGCATCGCCTTCAACCCGATCGGCGTGGCCGCGTTATCGAGGCCGAGCGCGTTGGCGGCAAAGTTGAGCGTGATGAGGCCGAGCGCAGGATGCCCCGCCGGCACTTCGGGCATCAGCCTCCGGAAGAGCGGCCCGAGCATCCGCGCGAGCAAATTCACGATGCCAGCCGCTTCAGCAATGCGCAGGAAACCGAGCCACAAGGTCAGTGTGCCGAAGAGAAGCACCATCACCTCGACGGACAGCCGCGCCATCGCGAACAGGCTCTCGACGATTGCTGCGAACACGCCGGCGTCGCCGCCGATCAGCCAGCGACCTAGCGCAGCCACTGCTGCCGTCAAGAAGAATCCAAGCCACAAGCCGTTGAGCACGCGTACCCCTTGCTGCCGATGCGGGCCGATCATAGGGGCCGCGACAATTGCGGCGATGAACATCACTCGGAGGGACCTCAACCGCGCTGCGCTCTGGCTCGCGTTGGGGAAGTGGGCCACACCAGTGCGCGCGGGGCCGAAGACGCCGCGTTGGACATCGAATCCATTCACGCTCGGTGTCGCCAGCGGACAGCCGCGGCCGCACAGCGTGGTGATCTGGACGCGTCTCGTGCCAGCGCCGGAAGATGCAGGCGCCGTCCGCACGCACACAGTGCAGTACGAAATCTTTGCCGACGAGAGCTTGCGGCGGCCGGTGACGCGCGGTGAAGTGACAACGGGCTTGTCGCGCGCGCTGAGTGTTCATGCGGTCGTTCCGGGCTTGCAGCCGCAGCGCGACTATTGGTATCGGTTCACTTGCGGCAACGCGGTGAGCCCGATCGGCCACACGCGCACGGCGCCTGCCGCAGATGCCGATGTCCGCCGAATGCGCTTTGCGCTCGCTTCGTGCCAGCACTACGAGCAGGGGCGCTTCATTGCGCACCGTGAGATCGCCGGACGCGAGCTGGACTTCGTGCTGTTCGTGGGCGACTACATCTACGAAGGCAGCGGCGCCAGCTACGACATCCGCAAGCACGGTACGCGCACGCCGCACTCGCTGGACGAATACCGCGATCGCCATGCGCTCTACAAGGGCGATGCCGATCTGCAAGCCGCGCATGCGGCGCATCCGTGGATCGTGACTTGGGATGATCACGAGGTGGTCAACGACTATGCAGACGATCGCGATCCGGCCTACAGCACCCCAGCGCGCTTCCTGCGGCGTCGCGCGGCTGCCTACCAGGCCTATTTCGAACACATGCCGCTTGAGCTGCCGCCCCAGGGCGCCGCGGTCCGCATTCATGACCACTATGCGTGGGGTCGCTTGGCGGGCCTATGGACACTGGACTGCCGCCAGTTCCGCAGCCACCACGCGTGTCCCGATCCGAAGCGTGATGTGGGTCGCACGTTGATCGAATGCGCCGAACTGGGCGATCCGGCGCGCACCGTGCTGGGCTCCAAGCAGGAGCGTTGGTTGAGCGAAGGTTTGGCGTCTTCGACGCGCAAGTGGAATCTGCTCGGTCAGTCGACCCAGATGAGCGCCACCGGCATCAATACAGCCGAAGGCCGCAAGGTCTGGACGGATGGCTGGGACGGCTACCCCGAAGCGCGCCGCCGTCTTCTTCAAGGCGCGAGCGACGCGGGCGTGCGCAACTTGGTCGTGATGGGTGGCGACGTGCATCGGCATGCGGCCGCGGACCTCCGGGTCCATTCCAACAACCGGGCATCGCCGGTCGTTGCCAGCGAATTCGTCGGCGGTTCGGTAACGTCCCGGGGCGCCAGCGTCGGCGCCATGGCGCGCATGCGCCGCGACAATCCCGACGTCGCGTACGCGCGGGGCGATCAACGCGGCCACGCGCTGTTCGACGTTACGCCCGATCGCATGCAATGCGAGTTTCGGGCGACGCCACATCCCGTGCGGGCCGATTCGGTTTTCGAGACTACGGCCCGCTTCGAGGTAGAAGCGGATGCTGCGGGCGTTCAGCCGTCTTGAAGACGCGTCAGCCGCCCCCGCGAGGCCGCGGCACCTCGATCAGGAGATCGGGCCGAAAGTTCTCCTGCTCGCCCTTCGACATATAGCCCAGCGGGTTGGCGACGACGCGGCAGCCGTCCTTCACATAGTCGAACTGGCAATGCAGATGCCCGTGCAGCCAGAGCTCGGCATAGGGCAGCAGTTCGTCCAGGCTGTTGCAGAAGCCGGCCGTGCCGGGCGTCAGCCCATAACGCGGATCGGCGCTCGCCAGCGTCGGCGCGAAATGCGTGACCGCGACCGTGGTGCCGTCGAAGTTCTCGGCCAAAGCATTTCGCAGCCACGCCTGGCACGTCAGTGAGTGCTCTCTCAGAGGTTCTGCAAGAAAGAGTTCACCAGCGCGGAGCGTGCCTGCCTTCTCGAGATAGAAATTGGCTGCGCGCATCGCCTTGCCGCGTTTCTTGAAAGCCTCGGCCATGCTGTCCGTCGGCTCCACGAGTGCATCGAAATCAGCCCACAGCGTGGTGCCGACAAAGCGGACTTCGTCAATGACGAGGATTTCGCGCTCGAGCCACTGAATATCGAGTCCGTCGCAAGTCTCACGCAAGCGCGTGTGGATCTCGTCGAAGTCGGCGTTGTCGTATTCGTGGTTGCCCGGCACGTACAGGACCGGGACCGGCCATCCGTGGCGAGGCGAAAAGCGGCCCAGTCCGAAGTCCGGTTCCAGCAGCCTCGAACCTGACTGGTAAGAGCCAATGTCGCCGGCAAGTACCAGCAGATCGGCACCGGGGGCCGGCGCAATCTCAAGTTGCGGATGCACCTCGATGTGCAGGTCGGAGAGCAACTGGAGCTTCATGATGAATGCAGTCTAGATGAGGAGGTCATGCGCTGCATGCATAAAGTTCAACTTGAAGCATTGGGGAAAACCCTTAATCTTCAATCCATCGTTACTTCAAGCGCGCGCAAAAGCGGCGCACCATCATGTTCAGCTTGATCGCCCAAGTGGCAAGTTTCTTTTTCTCTTCCAATGCCGTGACCTCCAATCCGGCCACCGCGCTGATGGAATCGGCCGACGTTCGCGCTGGCCTCGATGCGCATCATGCCCAGGAACTGCGCGCTGCGGCCAGCGCCTGGCTCAGCGTCATCCGCTGATCAGCCTCCTACCTTCCTGCTCTCCTGCCCAGCGGCGACCCTTCGAACGCGGCGCTCGCCGACCGCAGCAGCGCCTGCCGTAGCCATTCGTGCGCGTGCGCATGCTGCGCGCGCCGATGCCAGAGCGCATCCACATGCACGTGCGGCTGATCGAATGGCAGATCGCGCAAGACGAGCTGGTCGTCGATTCCCGTGACACGAACGAAATGACGCGGCATGACGGTCAGCAGATCAGAATTCGCGACCACGCGGCCCGCGGTGAAAAACTGGTTGACTGTGACCACGATGCGCCGCTCGCGCCCGAGCGCACCCAGCGTCTGGTCGATGAAGCCGTGCGGGCGTCCGGAAAAACTGACGAGCAGATGACGGGCGGCGCAGTAGCTGTCGAGCGTCAGGGGCGCAGCGGCCAGCGGGTGATCGCGCCGCATCACGCAAACGTATTCGCCCACGTAGAGCCGTTGGGTTTCGAAGGGCGTGCCGTCCCCCGACTGACCACGCGCAGACAAGCTGGCGACCACGGCCGGAAAGTAGCCAATCGCAACGTCGACCTCTTCGCTTTCGAGCATGCGGCGCGGATCGCGCGTGGTGAGAGGCAGCACGCGCAGCGAAACGGCGCGCGCTTCGGTCTCAACGATCTTGATCAGGCCTGGCATGAGTTCGGCTGCCGTCGCATCCGCCATCGCCAGAAGAAAAGTCGTGCTTGCGCCGCTTGCGTCGAACTCGCCAGGGGCAAGAGTGTGCTGAAGCTGCCGCAGCGCATCGCGCACCGTGGGCCAAAGCGCCAAGGCGCGCGGCGTCGGCTCGACGCCGGGGCCTGAGCGTCGCACGAGATCGTCCCCGAGCACCTCGCGCAATCGCCTGAGCGCGTTGCTCACCGCCGGCTGCGTGATGGAGAGGTTTCGCGCCGCGCGCGTGAGATTGCGCTCCGCCATGACTTCGTCGAACACGCGAAGGAGGTTGAGGTCGAGTGTGCGGAAGTTGATGTCCATCATTAGGCTGAATGATAGACATCAGAAAGATAAATTAGATAAACACTAGGGTAACCCCTAATATCAGCGCATCGCCTCCGATTTTGTTCACCTTTGGAGCACCTCATGACCCACTTCGTACACGTAGATACTCCTGCAACCCACCCCGGCGTGCTTCGCGCAGAGGCTGTGATCGAGCGCGTTCGCCGCTCGCGTCTCGGCTTCGACAGTTCGCGCGGCTTGGCCGCTTTGCTCCTGGCCGCCATCGTTTCATCACTGCTGGTGGTTGCCGACAAGCTCATGTCGACCACTGAAGAGGGTGGCCTGCTCGTCGCCTGGGTGGTGCTCTGGGGTGTGGCCTTCGTGGGCATGGCCCTCTTCGCCGGCACGGCCCGTTCGCTGGCGGTCCGTGGGATTGCAGCCGCCCGCAAGGTGGCGCGCCATCGTGCAGCGGCACGCGCCGATGAAGAATTCATGGCGTATGCAAAGTACGACACCCGTATCCTCCTCGACCTCGAAGTGGCTGCCTTGCGCCAGGAACGGCCGCAATTCAGCACCGCGACCGCGGCAGTCGGATCCGAGGACGCCGTGCCGTCGTTCCGGAATGCACTGCGCAGCGTCGGCTACTACTGATCTGGTCGAACCGCGCTCATGCAAAAAGCCGCCGAAAGGCGGCTTTTTCTTTGGCCGAACGCGAAGGCTCAGGCAGCGAGACGCTGCTCGATGGCGGCCTTCGTTGCCGGCAACTCCTTCGGAAGATGATGGTCCAGTTGCTGGAAAAGCTCTGCGTGGAGCTTCAATTCAGCTTGCCACGCCGCCTTGTCGATACTGGTGACGGTGTTGAACTGTTCGGCGCTGAAGTCCAGGCCCGTCCAGTTGAGGTCTTCATAGCGCGGGCTCACGCCAAAGACGTGCTCGGTGCCTTCGGCCTTTTGGTCGATGCGATCGATCATCCACTTCAGCACCCGCATGTTCTCGCCGTAGCCTGGCCACACGAACTTGCCGTCAGCGCCCTTGCGGAACCAGTTCGTGGTGTAGATCTTTGGCAGACGTGCGCCGGAAGCTTCGAGCTTCTTGCCGAGATCGAGCCAATGCTGGAAATAGTCGCTCATGTTGTAGCCGGCAAACGGCAGCATCGCGAACGGATCGCGCCGGACGACGCCTTGCTGGCCGGCAGCTGCGGCGGTCGTTTCGGAGCCCATGGTCGCTGCCATGTAGACGCCTTCCACCCAGTTGCGGGCTTCGGTCACGAGCGGAACGGTCGTCGAACGGCGGCCGCCGAAGATGAAGGCGTCGATTGCCACGCCCTTCGGATCGTCCCAGGCTTCGTCGAGCGCCGGGTTGTTGATGGCGGACACCGTGAAGCGCGCATTCGGATGCGCCGCCTTTGCACCCGTTTCCTTGGCGATGGCCGGGGTCCAGTCCTTGCCTTGCCAATCGATCGCGTGGGCGGGGGGCTCGCTCATGCCTTCCCACCAGACGTCGCCGTCGTCGGTCAAGGCGACGTTGGTGAAGATCACGTCATGGTCCAGGCTCGCCATGCAATTCGGATTGGTCTGCATGTTCGTGCCCGGCGCCACGCCGAAGTAGCCCGCTTCGGGGTTGATGGCATAGAGCTTGCCGTCGGCGCCGGGCTTGATCCAGGCGATGTCGTCGCCGATGGTGGTGACCTTCCAGCCTCCGAAGCCCGCTGGCGGGATGAGCATCGCAAAGTTGGTCTTGCCGCAGGCGCTGGGGAATGCGGCCGCCACATGGCGCTTCTTGCCTTCGGGGCTCGTGACGCCCAGGATCAGCATGTGCTCGGCGAGCCAGCCTTCGTCGCGGCCCATGTTCGATGCGATGCGCAGCGCAAAGCACTTCTTGCCCAGCAACGCGTTGCCGCCGTAGCCCGAGCCGTAGCTCCAGATTTCGCGCGTCTCAGGGTAGTGGACGATGTACTTCGTCTTGTTGCAGGGCCAGGAGACGTCCTTTTGCCCGGCTTCGAGCGGCGCGCCGACCGTGTGCACGCAAGGCACGAAGTCGCCTTCGGCGCCCAGCACGTCGTACACGGCCTTGCCCATGCGGGTCATGATCTTCATGTTGACTGCCACATACGGGCTGTCGGACAACTCGATGCCGATGTGCGCGATGGGCGAGCCCAAGGGGCCCATGCTGAAGGGCACGACGTACATGGTGCGGCCCTTCATGCAGCCGTCGAACAGCGGCTGGAGCGTTGCGCGCATCTCGTCAGGGGCCATCCAGTTGTTGGTGGGGCCGGCGTCTTCCTTTTTCGCGGAGCAGATGAAGGTGCGGTCTTCCACTCGCGCGACGTCGCTCGGGTCGGAAGTTGCCAGAAAGGAGTTCGGCCGCTTGGCGGGATTCAGCTTCTTGAAAGTGCCGGCATCGACCATGAGTTGGCAGAGACGGTCATATTCCTCGGCGCTGCCGTCGCACCAGTGGACGGCGGCCGGCTTGCACAACGCGGCCATTTCTGCCACCCAGGCGATCAGCCTGGCGTGCTTGACATAAGAGGGGGCCTGAATGGCGAGTCCCTTCAGCGGTGCGTTCATCGAAATCTCCTAAGTTGAAAATCGTCTTTTCGAAGGGGACTCGGCGCCGAGGACGGCGAGATCCATTTGAAAAAACGTTTCAGTCTCTGAAGAGTGGGGCCGGGTGTCAGCCAGCACGGACCGCAAGATGGGGCCGGACGATGCCGACCCCTGATTCGGCTAGAGGCGAATCAAGCCATGTAGATGGCGATGGATGCCAAAAGGAGCATCAGCACTCCGCCGACGATCGGCAGGACGAGGGGCATCAGATGAACGATCGACTCGACCGCGTCTTTTTCGACGGCGGCCGCATGGCCGGGTTCAATGGGAGTTGTTGGGTTGGTCATCAGGATTCCTCGGGTTCTCAGGACTGAGAGTCATTTTAGAGGCGGCCCGGCGGGTCGCAGTCTAGGGGGTTGCCAGAGCCTCAGTGCTGCTCGATAGCTTCGAATCCGGCAGCTCTCAGCGCAATGAGAACGCTCGAAAGATGTTCCCGCCCGCGCGTCTGGAGCACCAGTTCGATGTCTACGTTCTGGGCCGCAAGCATGGTGAACGCGCGTTGATGGTGCACTTCGTCGATGTTGGCGCCCGCTTGCGCCACAGTGGCCGTGATATGGGCCAGGGAGCCCGGTATGTCGCGCGCACTGACGCGCACGCGCGCCAGCCGTCCGGCCCGCACCATCCCGCGTTCGATGATCGCTGCCAGCAGCAGCGGATCGATGTTCCCGCCCGAGAGCACCAGCCCGACCCGCTTGCCCTTGAAGCGGGCCGGATGCCTGATCAGTGCCGCGAGACCCGCGGCACCAGCCCCTTCGACCAGCGTCTTCTCGATTTCGAGAAGCATCAGCACCGCTTGCTCGATGTCGCCCTCGTCGACCAGCACCAGGTCGTCGACCAGCCGGCCGATGATCTCTTGCGTCAATGCTCCCGGCGTTCCGACCGCGATGCCTTCGGCGATGGTGTTGGTGCCCTGCGGGTGCGCGGTGCCCTTCACGGCATTGACCATGGCTGGAAAGCGCGTGGTCTGCACGCCGACGATTTCGATGTCCGGTCTGCGTGCGCGTGCGGCAACCGCCATGCCGGCAATCAATCCGCCGCCGCCGACGGACACCACCAGCGTGTCGAGATCCGGAACCGCATCGAGCATTTCGAGCGCGACCGTGCCTTGTCCCGCAATGATCGCGTTGTCGTCATACGGGTGAACGAAAGCCAGGCCTTCCCGTTCGGCCAACTCCAGGGCGTGCGCGCGTGCGCTGTCGAGGGTGTCGCCGTGGAGCACGATCTCGGCACCGAAACCGCGAGTCCGCTCGATCTTCACGCCGGGCGTGAACCGTGGCATGACGATCAATGCCCGCAAGCCGAGGCGCTGCGCGTGGTAAGCCACGCCTTGGGCGTGGTTTCCGGCCGACATCGCGATCACGCCACGCGTGCCGACCTCTGAAAGGTCGACGAGCTTGTTACATGCGCCGCGTTCCTTGAAGGACGCCGAGAACTGGAGGTTTTCGAATTTCAGGAAAACTTGCGCCCCGACGATTTCAGAGAGCGTGCGTGATTCCACGCACGGTGTTTCGAGTATTTGTCCTCTCAGGCGTGCTGCCGCACGTTCGATGTCTTTGATTTCCACCATTGCGAGCATTGTGGACGGATTCGCAACATCCGGGTTTTTACCCGCTTGCAGGCTTCCCGAAGCCAAAACTCTGCGCTATGGTCGCTCCCAGATTGGTTTCTCCCGGTAGGAGGTTGGTGAATGGTCAAGCGTTCTGGCGTCGATGTAGTGGCTGCGGCTTCCCGCGGCCATGCATTGCCATCGCCCGGACTCAAGGAAGCGCCGGTGCTTGAACTCATGTGTTCGCATTTCGTGCTGACGCTGGCGGCCAAGCAGGGCCCGCGGTTCAACGTTCGCCGCGACCTCAATGGTCTCCTGTCGCTCACCGGTCGGCATCTGGTCTGGCCGACGCCGGTGCTGTTGCGGCTGCGGGAGTTCCTGAGCCGCCGCTGCGCCGGCAACGAGGTCTGGAAAGACGTCGAGAACTTCGATGGCCGGACGCTGCTGGAGCGGCACGGCGTCTGGCGTGGTCCCTATGAGGAGGGCACGCTGTTCTTCTACCTCGACGAATACGCCAAGGACCAGCCCAAGGACTTGCTGGCGGTGCTGTCGGTGACGCGCGACTGGCTCACACACGCATTGCGCAAGCAATCGACGCTGGTCGAGAAGAACATCGACGCACTTGCCGGACTGCTGCAACTCAACAAGGCCGAGCGCGCGCTGCTGCTGTACGGCACCTTGGCGCGTTACCAGCGCGACCTACGATCGTTGCTCGTCGAGTTCAAGGTCAACAACGCGCCCGAAGCCTATGCGGCCATCGCCGAAGTGGCCGGCGTCAACGCGAGCGATGTCGGCGAAGCACTGCGCGCAGGCTCCCGGCTCGAACGCATCGGCCTGGTCGAAAACCTGATCTCGGAACACAACATCACCGACCTCGCCGACCTGATGAAGGTCAGCGAAAAGCTCCCGCCCGTGCTGATGCGCGAATACCGCGATCGCAACGAGTTGATGGCGGTGTTCACGCGGCCGTCCGCCAAGAGCGCGTTGACTGTCCAGGATTTCTCTTTCGTCGACGACGATGCACAGATGCTGGTCACGCTGCTGCGCGCCGCGGTCGCGCGCAAGGAGCCGGGCGTCAATGTTCTGCTCTATGGCCCGCCCGGAACCGGCAAGACCGAACTCGCCAAGGTGGTGGCGCGAGCAGCGGGGCTCGAGCTTTTCGAAGTCGAATACGCAGATCGCGACGGCAATTCGCTGTCGGGCCGTGATCGCTACCGTTCGCTGCAGATCGCGCAAGTGTTCCTGAAGGGCAGCGAGCAGGCTGCGTTGCTGTTCGACGAAGTGGAAGACGTGTTTCCGCCCATCAGCACCGAGGCCGCGCAACTCATGGCGCGCGCCGAGCAGATTCCTTCGCCGACCAGCGGAAGCGTCAGCGGCAAGGCGTGGGTGAATCAGATTCTCGAATCGAATGCCGTGCCCACGCTATGGGTCACCAATCGCATCGAACAGATCGATCCGGCTTTTCGGCGCCGCTTTGCCTATCACCTCGAACTCAAGTCACCGCCGCCGGGCGCGCGCGAGCAATTGGTGCGCAAGACGCTAGAGGGTGTTTCGGTGTCAGACACCTTCACGGCAAAGCTCGCGGCGCGCAAGGGCCTGACGCCTGCGCAGATCCGGACGGCCGTGCGTTTTGCCGAGCTGGCGATGACCGAAGGCGACTCGATCGAGCGCCTCATCGAGCGCCAGTTGAAGAACGCCGACCTCGCGCTCGGTACGCTCGACGGGCTGGGTGCGCGACGCAGCGTCACGACCTATGACCTCGACATGTTGAACGTCGAGACCCGTTTCGAGATCCCGCGCATCGTCGAAGCGCTCAAGGTGCGTGGACACGGAACGCTCTGCTTCTACGGAGCGCCCGGCACCGGCAAGACCGCCTTGGCGGAACACCTTGCGAAAGCGATTGGCCGGCCGCTCATCATCAAGCAGGCCAGCGATTTGATGAGCAAGTACGTCGGCGAGACCGAGCAGAACATGGCCGCGATGTTCAAGGAAGCCGAAGCCGAAAAGGCCATCCTGCTGCTCGACGAGGCCGACAGCTTCCTGCAGGACCGCCGGGGCGCCCAGCGCACTTACGAAGTGACCGAAGTGAACGAAATGCTGCAGGGCATGGAGCGCTTCGATGGCATCTTCGTGTGCACCACCAACCTGCTGGAGCGACTCGATCAGGCGGCCTTGCGGCGCTTCACCTTCAAGATCAAGTTCATGCCGCTGACCAGCGAACAGCGCGAGCAGATGTTCATCACCGAAGCGCTCGCTGGAGACGCCATGCTCATGACGAGCGAAATCAGGACGCGCCTTGCGAAGCTTCAGCAACTCTGCCCGGGCGATTTCGCGGCAGTGAAACGTCAGACGGATATCCTTGCGGTCGAATTTTCAGCGGCCGAGTTTCTCGACCAGCTCGACGCTGAGCATCGAATCAAGCCCGAAGTGCGTGAATCGCGCGGCATGGGCTTCGTTCAGTAAACCAAACAGAAAGACTGCAGCGGGATTCGCCGCGCGGGAGGGCGAACGATGAAGAGTGTCCGTACGTTGGCTGCAGTGCGCTGCGCCACACCCATCGCCGTGTTGGCTGTCGTGGCCATGGTCACCGCGTGCGGGGGCGGCGGGAGCAGCGGGGGCGGAGTCGCGTTGCCGATAGCCTCGGCGCCCGTTGCGACGCCGAGCCAGCCAGTCGTGGCGTCATCCAGCGTCGCCGGACAGTGCGCCGCGCCGCGAATGGGCGTCGACCCCGACACTGGCGCCGCCTTTCCCGATCGCCCCGGGACTGCCGCCACCGAGAAAAGCTGGGTCCGCGCCTGGATCGATGAGACCTACCTGTGGTTTGACGAAGTGCCCACGACCCTCGCGGCGGACGACTACGCAACGCCGATCGCGTATTTCGGCGCGCTCAAGACGCCGAAGCTGACGGCGAGCGGCCACGCCAAGGACCGCTTTCACTTCACCGAAGACACCGCGGACTTTCTCGCGTCGTCGCAGAACGGCATCGAGATCGGCTACGGACTCGAACTGGCGTTCTTGAGCGCCGCGCCGCCCCGCGACCTTCGCGTTGCCTTCACGGAACCGGGCTCGCCGGCGGACCAGTCCGCGATCGCCCGCGGCGCGAAGGTCGTTGCCATCGACGGCATCGACGTCGCCAATGGCGCGGACGTTGCCGGACTCAATGCCGGCCTCAGTCCCATGCACGAAGGCGAGGCGCACAGCTTCACGCTGCGCGCGGCGGATGGCAGCGACCACACCGTGACGCTGACTTCAACGCGAGTCACCCGCACGCCCGTGCAGCATGTGAGCACGATCGCGACCGCCAGCGGCCCGGTCGGCTACATGCTCTTCAATGACCACATGGCGACGGCCGAAGCGGAGCTGATCGCTGCCGTCAACCAATTGAAGGGCGCGGGCATCGCCGATCTCGTGATCGACATGCGCTACAACGGCGGGGGCCTGCTCGACGTCGCGAGCGAACTCGCCTACATGGTTGGGCCCGTCACGGCGACGGCCGGCACCGTATTCGAGCGCCTTCAGTTCAACAGCAAGAACCCCTTCGCGCTCACGCCCGCACAGGCTACGTTGCCGTTTCATTCGACCACGCGGGGCTTCTCGACCACGGCGGGGCAGCCGCTGCCGAAGCTCGGCCTGTCGCGCGTCACCGTGCTGACGGGGCCGGACACCTGCTCTGCAAGCGAGTCGGTGGTCAACAGCCTGCGGGGCGTCGGCGTCACCGTCAATCTGATTGGCGGCACGACCTGCGGCAAGCCCTACGGCTTCTTTCCGCAGGACAACTGCGGCACCACCTACTTCGCCATTCAGTTCCAGGGCGTCAACCAGAAGGGCTTCGGCGACTATGGCGATGGCTTTGCGCCGACTTGCGCAGTGGCGGACGACTTCGACCACGCACTCGGAGATCCGGCGGAAGCCCGTCTTGCTGCGGCCTTGAGCTTTCGCAGCAATGGAGCTTGCCCTGCAGTGGTCGCCAGCAAGATCGATGCTGCGCGCAACAAGGCGGAGGTGGGCGGCACGCCTTATCTGATCCGCTCGCCATCGCGAGAAAACCGGATCGTGAGGCCGAGCGCTGCGAACCCCGGCTAGAACGCCGCGCAGACGCGGAGCACATCCGCGCCGTAGGCTTCGAGCTTCTTGCTGCCGATCCCGCTGATGCCCTGGAGGTCCTCGTGCGTGGCGGGGGCGCGTTCTGCAATGGCTGCGAGCGTCGCGTCGTGAAAGATCACATAGGCCGGCAGGTTGTGCTCGCGCGCCACTTCGCCGCGCCAGGCCTTGAGGGCGGCGAAGCGGGTCTGGGCCTGCGTATCGAGCGTGGCAGCGGCTGGCGATGGGGCGCCGCGAACCGTCTTCTCGCGCCGCGATTTCCGCTCCGCGGGCTGCGACACAGACTCGCGGAGCATGACTTTGATCTCGCCCTTGAGGACAGCGCGTGAGCCGTCGGTGAGTTGCAAGGTGTTGTAGGCCTGCGCATCGACCGAGAGCGCGCCGGTCGCGATCAATTGCCGCAGCACGCCGCGCAATTGCGGCTCCGAGAACTCGTTCCCGATGCCGAAAGTGCTCACGCGTTCGTGCCCGAACTGCTTGACCTTCTCCGTCGCCTTGCCGCGCAGGATGTCCATGATGTGACCGGCGCCGAAGCTGATGCCGCTTTGCTGTTGCACACGGTAGATGGTGGAGAGCAGCTTGCGAGCCGCATCCGTGCCGTCCCACACCTGCGGTGGCGCGATGCAGTTGTCGCAATTCAGGCAGGCGATGCTCTTCTCGCCGAAGTAGCCCAAGAGACGCACACGCCGGCAGTCGCTGGCCTCTGCGAGCGACAGCAACGCATCGAGCTTGCCCCGCATCACCTGCTTGAAGTCTTCGCCCGCGGGGCTTTCGTCGATCATGCGGCGCTGGTTCACCACATCCTGCAAGCCGTAGGCCATCCAGGCGTCGGCCGGTTCGCCGTCGCGCCCTGCGCGGCCGGTCTCCTGGTAGTAGCCCTCGATGTTCTTCGGCATGTCAAGATGTGCGACGAAGCGCACGTCCGGCTTGTCGATGCCCATGCCGAAGGCGATGGTCGCGACCATCACGATGCCTTCGTCGCGCAGAAAGCGGTCCTGGTGCTTCTGGCGGACTGCCGCATCCAGACCCGCGTGATAGGGCAGCGCGTTGATGCCTGCATCGCTCAGAGTCTGGGCCACATCCTCGACGCGCTTGCGGGACTGGCAATAGACGACGCCCGCATCGCCCTCATGCTCGCGCTCGATGAAGCGCAGCAACTGGGTGGTCGCGTCCTTCTTCTCGACGATCGTGTAGCGGATGTTTGGCCGGTCGAAGCTCGATACGAACTGGCGCGCTTCTTCGAGTTGAAGGCGCTCGACAATGTCCGCCCGTGTCAGTGCATCGGCCGTCGCAGTGAGCGCGATGCGCGGCACGCCGGCATAGCGTTCATGCAGCACAGTCAGCGCGCGGTATTCGGGCCGGAAGTCATGGCCCCACTGGCTGACGCAATGCGCCTCGTCGATGGCGAACAGCGAGAGCTTGCCGCGCTCATGCAGCGAATCGAGCTGGGACAGGAAGCGCGGCGTCGTCACGCGCTCGGGCGCAGCGTAGAGCAGAGTGATTTCGCCCCGCAGCATGCGGCGCTCGACGTCCTGGGTCTGCTCCCAATCCAAGGTGGAATTGAGAAACGCCGCATCGACCCCTGCTTCGTGCAGCGCACCGACCTGATCGTGCATGAGCGCGATGAGCGGCGACACCACGACCGCAACGCCATGGCCGCAGCGTTGGCGCGCAATAGCCGGGATCTGGTAGCAGAGCGACTTTCCGCCGCCCGTTGGCATCAGCACGAGGGCGTCGCCGCCGTCGGTGACGTGATGCACGATCTCCTGCTGAGGTCCGCGAAACTGCGCGTAGCCGAAGACCTCGTGAAGGATCAGTTCCGGCGCGGTGGCGGTTGCAGGGGATTCGGAGGGTGAAGCGGACAAGGCGGCTTTGATTCTGGTGGGTGCTGGAACGAGCACGCGCACCTCCCGTGCGCGTGAGCGCCATTGTCTCCCATGGCCTTCCGCAGGCTGGCACAGGCTTTGCAAACCACCATCTTGTTCGTTGCTTTGTGACCTGTCTAGACAGCTTTTGGTGCGCCGAAATGTATCTGTTGCACTGCAAAGGGGCAGACGGCTCTTGATCTGGGTCGCAGTCTCGGGTTAACCTGTATATACAGGTGCATCGCAGCGAAAGAAACTCGGCCTCCTGCTGGGATCGGCACCTATGGCGTTCCAGCGAGCCGAACTTTTTTGAAACGCAACAGGAGAACCTTGATGGTCAAGTCGGTCGGAAAAATCGCCTCGCTGGTCGCGGCAATGGGGTGCATCGCAGGCATGGCGGCAAATGCCAGCGCGGAGGAAACCAAGATCGTGCTCGGCATGTCCGGCTGGACCGGCTTCGCGCCGCTCACGCTGGCAGACAAGGCAGGCATCTTCAAGAAGAACGGGCTGGACGTCGAACTGCGCATGATTCCGCAGAAGGACCGCCACCTGGCGGTGGCTTCGGGCGCCGTGCAGTGCGCCGCCACCACGGTCGAGACGCATGTGGCATGGAACGCCAACGGCGTGCCGATCGTGCAGATCTTCCAAATGGACAAGTCCTACGGCGCCGACGGCATCGCCGTGCGCAATGACGTCAAGACCTTCGCGGACCTGAAGGGCAAGGCAGTCGGCGTCAGCGCGCCGGGCACCTCGCCTTACTTCGGTCTGGCCTGGATGCTCAACAAGAACGGCATGACCATGAAGGATGTGAAGCTGGTCTCGCTGGAGCCGCAACCTGCCGCGCAGGCCTTCGTCTCCGGTCAGAACGACGCCGCGATGACCTACGAGCCGTATCTCTCGACCGTGCGCTCCAATCCGGCCGCCGGCAAGATCCTGGCGACGACGCTCGACTACCCCATGGTGATGGACACGGTCGGCTGCACGCCGACCTGGCTCAAGTCCAACGCCAAGGCTGCGCAGGCGCTGACCAATTCGTACTTCGAAGCGCTGGAGATGATCAAGAACGATCCGGCCAAATCGAACGAGATCATGGGCGCCGCGGTCAAGCAGTCGGGCGAACAGTTCGCGAAATCATCTGCCTACCTGCGCTGGTCCGACAAGGCGGCCAACCAGAAATTCTTTGCGAACGACATCGTGCCCTTCATGAAAGATGCGCAGGTGATCCTGCTGGAGTCCGGCGTGATCCGCAAGGCGCCTGACGACCTGAACGCCATCGTCGACACCAGCTTCATCAAGTAAGAGCGACACCATGGACGCGACGCCTGTCATGAACTCATCCAAGCCGGTGATGCCCGCAGGAGCGGTCGCGTCGGTGGCGCCTCGCCGGCGCCGCGCGCTAGCCCCGCTCGAACCCGTCAGCGCGCGCGCCCGATGGCTCCTTGGGCTGGGCTTCTTCGTGGTCTTCGTGGTGGTCTGGAGCTTCTTTACGCTCGGCGGATTCGTCTCGCCGACCTTCCTCGCGAGCCCCATCACGATGCTCAAGGAGGGCGTGCAGCTCTTCACCCAATACGACTTCAGCCACGACATCGCGATGACGGTCTGGCGCGTGCTCGGCGGCTTCGTGCTGGCTTCGATCGTCGCGGTGCCGCTCGGCATCGCGATGGGCACCTGGAAGAGTGTCGAAGCGTTCTTCGAGCCCTTCGTGTCCTTTTGCCGCTACCTGCCGGCCTCTGCGTTCATTCCGCTGCTGATTCTCTGGGCGGGCATCGGCGAAGCGCAGAAGCTGCTGGTGATCTTCATCGGCTCGGTGTTCCAGGTCACGCTGATGGTGGCCGTCACGGTGGGCAGCGCACGACGCGATCTGGTCGAGGCGGCCTACACGCTGGGCGCCAACAGCCGCGGCATCGTGCTGCGGGTGCTCATCCCGGGCGCGGCGCCGGGCATTGCAGAGACGCTGCGCCTCGTGCTGGGCTGGGCCTGGACCTACGTGATCGTCGCCGAGCTGATCGGTTCGTCTTCAGGCATCGGCCACATGATCACGGACAGCCAGGCACTGCTGAACACGGGGCAGATCATCTTCGGGATCATCGTCATCGGCGTGATCGGGTTGATTTCCGACCTGGCCTTCAAGGCGCTGAACCGTCGCCTCTTCGCATGGAGCACCCTGTGATGAACCAGCTTTCCATTCGCGGTGTCTCGCGCACCTTCACCGGCACGCGCGGCCAGAAGACGCAGGCGCTGCTGCCGATCGACTTCGAAGTGCGCGAGAACGATTTCGTCACCATTCTCGGCCCGTCGGGCTGCGGCAAATCGACGCTGCTGCGCATCGTCGCGGGCCTCGACTATCCGACCGAAGGCCGAGTGCTGCTGGACGGACAGACCATCGAAGGACCGGGCGCCGATCGCGGCGTGGTGTTCCAGAGTTACACGCTCTTTCCGTGGCTGACGATTGCGCAGAACATCCGCTTCGGCCTGCGCGAACGTGGCATGAGCGAGGCCGATCAAAAGGAGCGCAGCGACTTCTTCATCGCCAAGGTCGGCCTGCGCGGCTTCGAGAACCACTTTCCGAAGCAACTGTCGGGCGGCATGCAGCAACGCACCGCCATCGCGCGTGCGCTCGCCAACGATCCGAAGATGCTGCTGCTCGACGAGCCTTTCGGCGCGCTGGACAACCAGACCCGTGTGCTCATGCAGGAACTGCTGCTCGGCATCTGGGAGTCGGCGCGCAAGACAGTGCTCTTCGTCACGCACGACATCGATGAGGCGATTTTCATGGCCAACCGCGTGGCGGTGTTCAGCGCGCGGCCCGGCCGCATCAAGACCGAGATCGCCGTCGACTTTCCGCATCCTCGCCACTACACCGTCAAGACCTCGCCCGAGTTCATGGAGATCAAGGCGCGCCTCACCGAAGAGATTCGCGCGGAATCCATGGCTGCAGCCGCATCATGAACCACCCCCAGGCTTCGCGCACTTCGTGTCGCTTCTCCCACCCCCTTGCAGGGGGCAACACCAGCGGCCCGGCGAAGCCGGTTCCGCGGTGTTTCGCGGAGGCGCTATGACGGCTGCCGCGCTTCGCAAATCTGGTTCGCCCGGCCCGGCGCTGCCTGCAATGGCACTCTACGAGCAGGTCAAGGCGTTCATCACGCACAAGATTCAGGACGGCTCCTGGGCTGCGGGGCACCGCCTGCCATCTGAAAGCGAACTCGTCGCGCAGTTTGGCGTGGCGCGCATGACGGTCAATCGGGCGCTGCGCGAATTGGTGGAGCAGGGCCGCATCGTGCGTGTTGCCGGCGTGGGCAGTTTCGTCGCCGAGAACAAGCCGCAGTCGACGCTGCTGCAGATCGCCAACATTGCCAGCGAGATCCGCGCGCGCGGCCACGACTACCGCTGCGAGTTCCTGGTGGCGGAGCGCATCGCGGCGTCGCCGGACGCCGCAGTGTGGCTCGACCTGCGCCCCGGCGAATCGGTCTTCCACACCGTGTGCCTGCATCTCGAAAACGACATTCCGGTCCAGCTCGAGGATCGCTACGTCAATCCGCGCGTGGTTCCCAACTTTCTCGAGCAGGATTTCGGCGCGATCCCGCCGAGCGAATTCCTGGTGCGCAACGTGCCGTTCGACCAGATCGAGCATGTCGTCGATGCCGTGCTGCCGACGCCGGAGCAAGCCGAGCGGCTGGCCATGGCAGGCACCGATCCATGCCTCTTGCTCACACGGCGTACGTGGACACGCACGACGCCCGTGACCTTGGTCCGCTGTCTGCACCCGGCTTCACGCTACCGTCTCGGCAGCCGCTTTCGCGCCGACGGCAATCCGAGCATCGGCTAGGTCGCGTCCGTTCGTCTCACATCTTTTGACGCCCCTACTTGTATAGACAGGATCCTTCATGGACAACGCTTCTCTCACCCCAGCGCCGCTCATGCTCACGCCCGGCGAGGTCGATCTCGCCACGCTGCGCCGCGTGTACGCCGGTGGCGAACGACTGGCGCTGCATTCGTCGGCCCGCGCGGGATTGGTGGCCGCACAAGCCACGGTGCGCAAGATTGTCGAATCCGGGGACGTGGTCTACGGCATCAACACCGGTTTCGGAAAGCTGGCGCAAACCATCATCCCCACCGAGCGGCTCGCGGAGTTGCAGCGCAATCTGGTGCTTTCGCACAGTGCCGGCACGGGCGATCCGCTGCCCGCGGGCGTGGTTCGGCTTGTGCTCGCAACCAAAGCCGTGAGCCTGGCGCGCGGCCATTCGGGCGTGCGGCCTGAAATCGTGAATGCGCTGCTCGGCCTGTGCAATGCGGGCCTGCTGCCGCGCATTCCCTCGAAGGGCTCGGTTGGCGCATCGGGCGACCTCGCGCCGCTCGCGCACCTCGCCTGCGTGCTCATCGGCGAGGGGGAAGTCACGACGCCTGAAGGCGATGTGATCGGCGGCGCCGATGCGCTCGGCCGCATCGGCATTGCACCCTTCGTGCTTGGACCCAAGGAAGGGCTCGCGCTGCTCAACGGCACGCAGGTCTCGACCGCGCTCGCATTGGCCGGCCTCTTCGGTGCGGAGGACGTCTTCGCCGCGGGAATGATGGCTGGCGCGCTTTCGCTCGAGGCCATTCAAGGATCGATCAAGCCGTTCGATGCGCGCATTCACGCGGCACGCGGCCAGCCCGGACAGATCGCAGTGGCTGGCGCAATGCGCGCCCTGCTCGATGGCAGCGAGATCGTGCCTTCGCACGCCGACTGCGGTCGCGTGCAGGATCCGTATTCGATTCGCTGCGTGCCGCAGGTCATGGGTGCGTGCCTCGATAACCTGGCGCATGCTGCGCGCGTGCTGCGCATCGAAGCCAATGCGGCATCCGACAACCCGCTGGTCTTTGACAACGGAGACGTGATCTCCGGAGGCAACTTTCACGCGGAGCCTGTCGCTTTCGCGGCCGACATCATCGCGCTCGCGGTGAGCGAAATCGGCGCGATCTCGGAGCGCCGCATGGCGCTGCTGCTCGACAGCGGCCTGTCGGGCCTGCCGCCGTTCCTGGTGCGCGATGGCGGCGTCAACTCCGGCTTCATGATTGCGCAGGTCACCGCCGCTGCGCTCGCGTCGGAGAACAAGTCACTCGCGCATCCGGCCAGCGTCGACAGCCTGCCGACTTCGGCCAATCAGGAAGACCACGTCTCGATGGCCACGTTCGCGGGGCGGCGCCTTGCAGAGATGGTCGAGAACACGGCGGTCGTGGTGGGCATCGAGGCCATGGCCGCCGCCCAAGGCATCGAACTCAAGCGTGGCTCTAAGAGCTCACCGCTCCTCGAAGCCGAGTTCGCCGCCATCCGCGAGCGCGTCGCCTTCATCGACCAGGACCGTTTCCTCGCCCCTTCCATCGAAGCGATGCGTATCTGGGCGCGACAGGGCCAGTGGCCCAAGGCAGTGCAGTCCATCCTGCCAAGCCAGCAATGAAGCTCACCCCCAGCCTCGCCCACTTCGTGTGGCTCGGGCACCCCCTCTCCGGGGGCAACCCCAGCCGCCCGGCAAAGCCGGTTCTGCGGGGTTTCTGAACTGCCAGATTTAACGATTCCGTTCCGACACCGAAAGGACACTTCGCCATGAATGCACCCGACAAATTCCTCGCTGCCAAGACCGATCCGCGCCACGATGCGAGCCGCGTGATTCGCGCGCCGCGCGGCAGCACGCTCAGCTGCAAGAGCTGGCTCACCGAGGCGCCGTTTCGCATGCTGCAGAACAACCTCGACCCGGAGGTGGCGGAGCGCCCGCAGGACCTCGTGGTGTATGGCGGCATCGGCCGCGCGGCGCGCGACTGGGCCTGCTTCGACCAGATCCTCGCGTCGCTCAAGGAACTGAACGACGACGAGACGCTGCTCATCCAGTCGGGCAAGCCGGTGGGCGTCTTCAAGACGCACGAGAACGCACCGCGGGTGCTGCTCGCCAATTCGAACCTGGTGCCGAAGTGGGCGACGTGGGAGCACTTCAGCGAGCTCGATCGCAAGGGCCTGATGATGTACGGCCAGATGACTGCCGGCAGCTGGATCTACATCGGCAGCCAGGGCATCGTGCAAGGCACCTTCGAGACCTTTGTCGAAGCGGGCCGCCAGCATTACGACAACGACCTCACCGGCAAGTGGATTCTCACGGCCGGCCTCGGCGGCATGGGCGGCGCGCAGCCTCTGGCCGCGACGCTTGCGGGTGCGGTCTCTCTCAACATCGAGTGCCAGCAATCGAGCATCGACTTCCGCCTGCGCACGCGCTATCTCGACAAGCAGGCAAAGGACATCGACGACGCCCTGGCGCTCATCAAGCAGCACACCGAAGCCGGCGAAGCCGTGTCGATCGGCCTGCTAGGCAATGCAGCCGATGTGCTCCCGGAGCTGGTGAAGCGCGCCAAGGCAGGCGGAATCAAGCCCGACCTCGTGACTGACCAGACGTCCGCGCACGACCTCGCCAGCGGCTACCTGCCGATGGGTTGGACACTCGCGCAATGGGAGGCTGCCAAGGCCGATCCGACGCAGCATCCGACCTTGCGCAAAGCCGCCGCCAAATCCTGCGCGGTGCACGTGCAGGCGATGCTCGACTTCCAGGCGATGGGCATTCCGACGGTCGACTACGGCAACAACATCCGCCAGGTCGCCTTCGATGAAGGCGTGAAGAACGCTTTCGACTTTCCTGGCTTCGTGCCGGCGTACATCCGGCCGCTGTTCTGCGAAGGCAAGGGCCCGTTCCGCTGGGTGGCGCTCTCGGGCGACCCCGAGGACATCTACAAGACCGACGCCAAGATCAAGGAGCTGTTCCCCGACAACAAGCACACGCATCGCTGGCTGGACATGGCGCGCGACCGCATTGCCTTCCAGGGCTTGCCGGCGCGCATCTGCTGGCTCGGCCTGGGCGAGCGCCACAAGGCGGGTTTGGCGTTCAACGAGATGGTGAAGAGCGGCGAGCTCAAGGGCCCTGTCGTGATCGGCCGTGACCACCTCGACACCGGCTCCGTTGCCAGCCCCAACCGCGAAACGGAATCGATGAAGGACGGCACCGATGCCGTGTCCGACTGGCCGCTGCTCAACGCGCTGCTGAACACCGCCGGCGGCGCGACCTGGGTCAGCCTGCATCACGGCGGCGGTGTCGGCATGGGCTATTCGCAGCACTCGGGCGTGGTCATCGTCTGCGACGGGACCGACGCGGCTGCCAAGCGTATCGAACGCGTGCTCTTCAACGACCCGGCCACCGGCGTGATGCGCCATGCCGATGCGGGCTACGACATCGCCGTCGCGACAGCGAAGAAGCAGGGGCTGAACCTGCCGATGATCAAGTAGGCGCAGCAGTCGGTCGCAACGTGGCACTGCACAGATTCGACATGGGCTCGCTGCCCGCAATGCCGTGGAAGAACGGCGGCGGGGTGACGCGAGAGATCGTGTGCTCGCCGCCGGGCGCCGGAATCGAAGGTTTCGACTGGCGAGTGAGCATCGCAACCATCGACAAGACCGGGCCGTTCTCGGCGTTCGCCGATGTGGACCGCGTGATCATGCTGCTGGACGGTGCTGGAGTGCGCCTTCGCTCGGCGGACGGCCGCATCGACCATCGGCTCGACGTGCCGCACGCGCCATTCGCTTTTTCCGGAGACGCGGTGCTGGATTGCGAATTGCTCGGCGGAAGCTCCACCGACTTCAACGCGATGACGCGTCGCGGCAAGCTGCGGGCGGACGTCCGCGTGCTGCACGAGAGCGGCGGCATCGCGCTTGCGGAGCGAGGGCTGCTGCTGGTGCTGCGCGGGAACTGGCGATTGAACGAAATCGATTGCGCGGCCGGCACCGGGTTCTGGTGGGACGGTGATGCGCATGAATGGCGAGCGGCCTCAGGCGACGCTGACGCCGCGCTGGTCGCGGTGCGCATCGGGCCGACAAACACAAGCTCAAGCGAACAAACACCGTGAACCACCTCGAACTCCCTTCGGCCGATGGCGTCTGGCACCGCCTCCGCATCGCGCCGGGCGCGCTCGCTGATGACAGCTCGATCGATGGTGAAGCGGCCATCGTGGTAGCCGCTGGAAACATCGCCTGGATCGGCCGCCCGAGCGATTTGCCGCACGCATACGTTGGCTTGCCGCGCTTTGATGGGCACGACGCGCTGGTCACGCCCGGACTCATCGACTGCCATACGCATCTCGTCTACGGCGGACAGCGCGCGAACGAGTTCGCGATGCGTCTGGCCGGCGCCACCTATGAAGAAGTCGCGAAGGCCGGCGGCGGCATCGTCTCCTCCGTTCGCGCCACGCGTGACGCGGACGAAGACACGCTCTATGCCCAAGCGGCGCCGCGTCTTGAGCAACTGCTCGCCGATGGTGTCTGCGCGATCGAGATCAAGTCCGGCTATGGCCTCGCGACCGAACACGAGCGCAAGCAACTGCGGGTCGCGCGGCGCCTCGGCGAGGCATACGGCGTCACCGTGCGCACCACCTTTCTCGGCGCGCACGCACTACCGCCGGAGTACGAAGGGCGCAGCGCCGATTACGTCGAACTCGTCTGCAATGAGATGCTGCCTGCGTTGGCTGCGGAAGGGCTTGTCGATGCGGTGGATGTGTTCTGCGAGCGCATCGCCTTTTCGCTGGTGGAGACCGAGCGCGTGTTCAAGGCGGCCAAGGCGCTGGGGCTGCCGGTCAAGCTGCATGCGGAGCAACTGTCCGACATGGGCGGCGCCGCGTTGGCAGCCCGCTATGGCGCGCTCTCCTGCGATCACATCGAACATCTCTCCGCCGAAGGCATCGCGGCGATGCGAGAGGCGGGCACCGTGGCCGTGCTGCTCCCCGGCGCCTTCTACACCTTGCGCGATACGCATCTGCCGCCGATCGATGCGCTGCGCGCAGCGGGCGTGCCGATGGCGGTGTCCACCGATCACAACCCGGGCACATCGCCTGCGCTCAGTCTGCTGCTGATGGTGAACATGGCCTGCACGCTTTTTCGCCTGACCGTACCCGAGGCGATCGCAGGCGTGACCCGGCATGCGGCGCGCGCGCTGGGCCTGCAAGACACGCATGGTGCGTTGGCCGTTGGCCGACCGGCCAACTTCGTTTCGTGGCGGCTTCGCGAGAGCGCCGAACTGGCTTACTGGTTCGGCCAGCAGCCCGCTCGCACCATCGTGCGCCAAGGGCGAATTGCGTCCGGACATTCACGCTGAAGGGCCAAGGATGCCATCCCTCTTTGCATCCGATGCGTTGCTGCCGAGCGGTTGGGCGCGCAACGTTCTGCTCGAATGGAATGCCGATGGCGTGCTGTCCGCCGTCACGCGCGATCACGCGCCAGCCGCCAATTTGCCGCGCGCTGCCGGACCGGTGCTGCCCGGCATGCCCAATCTTCATTCGCACGCATTCCAGCGCGCCTTCGGTGGGCTGACCGAGTTTCGCGGCGCGGCGCCGGACAGCTTCTGGAGTTGGCGGACGCTGATGTACCGCTTCGCGGCAAGGATCTCGCCGGACCAGGTCGAGGCGATCGCCACCTGGCTCTACATCGAGATGCTCGAAGCCGGCTACACGTCGGTGTGCGAGTTCCACTACCTGCATCACCATCTGGATGGCAAACCGTACGCTGACGATGCGACCCTGGCATTGGCGCTGCTCAGGGCGGCAGCACGTGCGGGCATCGGCATGACGCTGCTGCCCGTGCTGTATCAGACCAGTGGCTTCGGCGCTCTGCCGCCGAGCGAGGAACAGCGGCGCTTCATTCGCTCGACGGATTCAATGCTGAGGCTGTTGGAGCGGCTGCGCCCACTGTGCGAGGTTCAGGGTGCACGGCTCGGCGTTGCGCCGCATTCGCTGCGAGCGGTGCCGCCGGACAGCTTGCGAAATGTGCTCGAGGGGCTGGATGCGATCGATGCCACGGCGCCCATCCACATTCACATTGCCGAACAGACGGGCGAAGTCGACGCGAGCATTGCATGGAGCGGCCAACGCCCGGTGGCATGGCTGCTCGACCACGCGAAGGTCGATGCGCGCTGGTGCCTGGTGCATGCAACGCATATGGATGCGGATGAATACCGCCGCGCTGCCGCCAGCGGGGCTGTGGCGGGCCTGTGCCCCACCACCGAGGCCAACCTGGGCGACGGCATCTTCGATTTCGAGGCATGGCGCGCGGGCGGCGGCCGCTGGGGCGTGGGCTCCGACAGCCATGCCTGCGTCAATGCGGCGGAGGAACTGTTGATGCTGGAGTACGGGCAACGGCTCGCCACGCGGCAACGCAATGTAGGTGCCGACGCGGCGCACCGCGACGTCGCAACCGCCCTGACGCTTGCGGCCGTACAGGGCGGGGCGCAGGCATCGGCCCGCGCCGTCGGCGGACTCGCTGCGGGTCAGCAGGCTGACTTCATCGTGCTCGACCCGTCGCACATCGCACTGCAAGGGCTTTCCGCGCAGGACATGCTCTCCGCGCACGTGTTCGCGAGCCATCGCACCTCTGCGATCGGCAGTGTCCAAGTTGCCGGCAAGACCCGGACAAGCGCCGGCCGCCATGTTGCTCACGACGAAGCCGCAGCCGCGTTCGTGGCAGCGCGCAGCCAACTTCTCGCCAAGGATTGAACGAAATGCCTTTCACGACGACCGAGCCTCCTTTCCGCTTCCGCCGCGGCACGCGCCCGCTGTTGATTTCCATGCCGCACGTGGGCACGCACGTGCCGCCGTCCATCGCTGCGCGCCTGAGCGATGAGGCACGCCATGTGCCCGACACCGACTGGCATCTGGAGCGCCTCTATGACTTCGCCGACGAACTCGGCGCCTCGGTGCTCGTGGCAACGCACTCGCGCTACGTCGTCGACCTCAACCGTCCCCCGGATGGCGCCAGCCTCTATCCCGGGCAGAGCGTCACCGGCCTGTGCCCCGTGGACACCTTCGACGACACCGCGCTTTATCCGGCGGGCGATGTTCCTGATGCCGCGGAGATCGCCGAACGGCGCGATGCCATCTGGCAGCCCTACCACCGACAGCTCGCCGACGAACTCATGCGCATCAAGGCGGAGCACGGCATTGCCATGCTGTGGGACGCGCACTCGATCCGATCGGTGCTTCCGCGCTTCTTCGAGGGCAAGCTGCCCGATCTCAATCTGGGCACCGCGCAGGGCGCAAGCTGCGATCGCGCCGTGGCCGAAGCGCTGCTGGGCATCGCCAAGCAGGCACCCGGCTTTACCAGCGTGCTCAATGGCCGCTTCACCGGCGGCTACATCACGCGGCATCACGGGCGACCGTCGCAAGGCGTGCATGCCGTGCAGCTCGAAATGACCCAGTGCAGCTATATGCAGGAATCACTTCCGTTCGACTATTTGCCGGAACGCGCCGCGCTCGTGAAGCCGCACCTGCAGCGCATGCTGGCCGCCATGCTCGACTTCGCCGCGTCGCGTCAAGGTTGAGGTAATCACTATGAACGCATCCGTCATCCGCGAGCTCGTGCGCCCCGAGGTGCCCACGCTGCCACCTTACAACGCCGGCTTGTCGTCCGAGGCCGTGCGCTCGCGTTACGGCGTCGATCGCATCGCACGCCTTGCCAGCAACGAGAACCCGTTTGGCGCGAGCCCGGCGGTTGCGCGCGCACTCGCCGACCTGGCGCTGCGGGTGGGCACGTACCCCGATGCAAACTGCACGGCATTGCGCACGGCCATCGCCGAGGGCACGGGCGCGCGTGCCGAAGAGATCGTGATCGGCAATGGTTCCGAATCGATCTTGCAGATGCTCTGCCAGGCCTTTCTGTCGCCCGGCGATCGCGTCCTCACGCAGCGTCCCGCGTTCGGCCTGCACGAGATCTATCCGCGCATGATGGGTGCGCAGGTCGAACTGCTGGCGCTCACGCCATCGCTTGAATACGACCTGGACGCATGGTGCGAAGCTCTCACGCGCGGACCGAAGATCGCGATGATCGCCAACCCGTCGAACCCGGTCGGCTGCATGTTCGACGGGCGTGCCTTCGCGCAACTGCTGTCCGCCACGCCTGCCGGTACGCTGCTGGTGATCGACGAGGCCTACTATGAGTACGCACGGCTCGCTGACGGCTTTCCCGACGCGCTGGCCGCGCTGCGGGCGCAACAACGTCCGTGGATCGTGCTGCGCACCTTCTCCAAGGCCTGGGGGCTTGCGGGGCTGCGCGTGGGCTATGGCATCGCATCCGATGCTTCGCTCATCCAGTGGCTCGACCGCGTGCGCACGCCGTTCAATGTCAACGAGGCGGCACAGGCCGCCGCGCTGGCCGCATGGAGCGACGAATCTTTCATGGCGAAAGCCGTCGAAGAAACCGTGAGGCAGCGCGAGTTGCTGGTGCAGCAACTGCATGCGATGAACGTGCCTGGACTGCGCATTGCGCCGTCCGCAGCCAACTTCCTGTTCATTGACCTGGCGCGGCCGAACGGCCCTGTGAACGAGGGGCTGCTGCAACGCGGCGTCATCGTCAAGCCATGGAAGGACGCCGGCTTCGAAAACTACATTCGCGTTTCGATCGGCTCGGACGTCGACAACGCGCACTTTCTCCAGGCGCTCGGCGAGATCGTCGACGGATAGACAGCCGCCAAGACCCGCCGCCGGAGAGGGAGGAATGACGCTTCCTACAATCGGCCCCATGAAGCCCATCGCCTACACCCGCGCGCAGCAACTGCCGGAGATCCTGAGCCAACGCATCGCCATCCTCGATGGTGCAATGGGCACGATGATCCAGCGCTTCAAGCTGACGGAAGAACAGTACCGGGGCGAACGCTTCAAGGACTTTCCGCGCGACGTGAAGGGCAACAACGAACTGCTCTCGCTGACGCGCCCCGACGTGATCCGCGACATCCACGAAGGCTATCTGGCGGCCGGCGCCGACCTGATCGAGACCAACACCTTCGGCGCGACCCGCATCGCGCAGGAGGACTACAAGATGGCCGATCTCGCGCGCGAGATGAACTTCGAGTCCGCCAAGCTCGCGCGCGCTGCCTGCGACAAGTTCAGCACGCCGGACAAGCCACGCTTCGTCGCCGGCGCCCTCGGCCCGACGCCCAAGACCGCCAGCATCAGTCCCGACGTGAACGATCCCGGCGCGCGCAACGTGAGCTTCGAAGAGCTGCGCCAGTCCTATTACGAGCAGGTCGAGGCGCTGGTGCAGGGCGGTGCCGACGTGCTGCTGGTCGAGACGATCTTCGACACGCTCAACGCGAAGGCCGCGCTGTTCGCGATTGACGAGTACTTCGAGGCCAGCGGCGAGCGGCTTCCACTGATCATCAGCGGCACGGTGACCGACGCTTCAGGCCGCATCCTCAGCGGCCAGACGGTCACTGCCTTCTGGCACAGCGTGCGCCATGCGCGGCCGCTGGCCATCGGCCTGAACTGCGCGCTGGGCGCAGCGCTGATGCGGCCCTACATCCAGGAGCTGGCCCGCGTGGCGGACGACACCTTCATCAGCTGCTATCCCAATGCGGGATTGCCCAATCCGATGAGCGAGACTGGCTTCGACGAAACACCCGACGTCACCTCGCGCCTGCTTCACGAATTCGCGGCCGAGGGGCTGGTGAACATCGTCGGCGGCTGCTGCGGCACGACGCCCGAGCACATCGCGGCCATCGGGCAAGCGGTTGCACCCATTGCAGGCCGCGCGCTGCATCGCGCCGGCTATCGCGAAGCGGCTTGAGTGCATCGCACCTGGCCGCTTGTGAAGCCGAGGTGAAGAAGCTCTCCAAACGTGGACGCGGTGCACGGCAGCGCGCGATTTGCCGTTGTGTGTTGACTGGACGTCGCGATGGCCGATTGACATCGTCTTGGCGGCGCAACTAACCTGTCTGGCAGAAGAAAAGGAACTCCCTACATGCAGAAAACGACTTGGCGATGGGTCGGCATCGGCACCATTGCCTTGGCGCTTCCGCTGGCTGCAGCCGCGCAAGACGCCTTTACGCGGGGGGCCGTCAATCTCCGCGCGGGACCTTCGAGCTCGTATCCGCTGGTCGCCACCCTGGCGCCCGGCCAGTCGGTCCAGGTGATGGGCTGCACCAGCGGCTACGGCTGGTGCGACGTGGTGTTGCCAGACGGACTTCGGGGATGGGCCTACGCGGGCAGCCTCGACTATGCCTATCAGGAGCAACGTGTGCCGCTCGCCGGTTATGGCGCAGTGATCGGCGTGCCGATCGTGACCTTTGCGATCGGCAGCTACTGGAACAACTACTACCGCGACCGCCCCTGGTACAACCAGCCGCGCTGGTGGGGCGGCCGGCCGCCACCGCCGCCAGTGCCCGGTTGGCGCCCGCCGCCGCCGCCGGTGCCGGGATGGCACCCCAATCCATGGCCGGGCGGGGCTCACCCTGGATATCGACCGCCCCACGGAATCCGTCCGCCCCCGCCTGCCGTCCGACCATTGCCGGCGGCAGGGGTCCGCCCACCGCATAGTCCGGGCTACAGGCCCCCGGGGCCGCCGCCCGGCAACGGATTCCAGCCACATGGTGGCCGTCCGCCGGGGCAGCCGCATGGGAATGGGCAGGGCGGCCACGGGCAGGGCCGCGGGGGAGACCGCAATCACAACGGCAATGGTGGCAACCAAGGTCACGGCCACGGCCATGGCGACCGGTGAATGGGGGTTAATGGGGTGAATGGGCCTTGCGGCTCAACGCTTCATCAGCTCGACGAAACGCTGGGCGCCAAGCCCCAAGGGCCGCTCACGCGACCAGACGACGTCCACCCACAAGTCCAGCCCATTCGATAGATTGACGAAGGGGATCTCCACCAATGCGCCGGCCGCCACGTGCGGCCGGGCAAAGTTGCGCGGCAGCCAACCCCATCCGAGCCCGGCGGTGATCAGGCTCAGCGCGGCCAATGCGTTGTCGGTCCGCCAGACATGCCGGGCGAAGACAAAGCGTGGATCCTTGGTCGCGAGATCGCGGCCGGCGACCACAATCTGGCGGGTTGTCGTCAAGTGCTCTGCGCTCAGCCGCCCGCCGGCGCCGATCAGTACCGGATGGTCGGGCGCCATGACGGCCACCATCGTGTCGCTCGCCACTTCCTGAAAGCCTTCGCGGCCGTCGAGGCTTGGCCGCTCGAAGACCAGCGCGAGCTGCGCTCGCCCGCTGTGCAGGAGGCTGAGCGCATCCTCCTGCGGGGCGGCAAGCACTTCCACTTCGAGCAGCGGGAACTCATTCGCCAGGACTGCAAGGGGCGCGCTCCACGGCGCCGCCAGCAGCTCCGGCGCGATCGCCAGCGTCAGGCGGCTCTCCAGGCCCTGCGTCAACGCCAGGGCCTGCACCTGGAGCTGCTTGAGTTGCGACGCGAGCAAACGCGCTTGCGGTTCGAGCGAACGCGCAGCGTCCGTGGGCTGGGGTTCGCGGCCGCTGCGGTCGAAAAGCTGGAGATCGAGCTCGGCTTCCAGGTTCGATATGCCCATGCTCACTGCCGAGGGGACGCGCCCCAGTGCGCGGGCAGCGGCCGAAAACGAGCCGTGATCGAGCACGGCGAGAAACACCCCTACGTTGTCGCTGGAAAAGCTCACGGTGCGCCCGATCTATCAATAGAACTGAAGGAAGATGACTTTATATGTCAGTTGAAGGCACATAAAGTCCTCCCTATTCCAATACCCATTCCGGTACCACAGCAACCAACGGGATCGATTTCATGCAAGGGTTCAAGCGTCGCGTCGTCTACATCACGCTCTACGAGGGCATCGCCATCGTCGCGGCAAGCGCCGGGCTGGCCGTGATGTCGGGGCAGGGGCTTGGTCACTCGGGGGTGCTCGCCGTCATCGCCTCGGCAATCGCCGTGCTGTGGAACCTGAGCTTCAACGCGCTCTTCGAGCGATGGGAATCGGCACAGATCGTCCGGGGCCGCAGCGTGAAGCGGCGAATCGCCCACGCGCTGGGATTCGAGGGCGGATTGATCGCCTTTCTTGTGCCGGTGTTCGCGTGGTGGCTGGACGTCAGCCTGTGGGATGCGCTGGTGATGGACTTGGGCCTCGTCGTCTTCTTCCTCATCTACACCTTCGTCTTCAACTGGGCGTTCGACGCCATCTTCGGCCTGCCCGCATCGGCGGCCACTTCCGCTCAGCCGGCGTAAAATCCGCCGCTCCCAAGGAGCGTTGCAGCGCAGCCGCCTTCCATAGAGTCTTTACAGACGGCCGCGCCAGGCTTGGGCTATCTCTCCTCTTGCTCCGTGCGCCGCGCCGACCAGAGATGCCGCAGAACTGGCTTTGCCAGGCTGCCGGCATCGCCCCCGGAAGAGGGTAGGCGAAGCGACACGAAGTGCGCGAAGCCTGGGGGTGAGCAATGTCACAACGACGCTCGCCTGATCCGAAGTTAAGCAGGTGAGCCCATGTCCTCCGATTCTTCTCCAGTCCTCGTCCCTCCGATGAAACTGTCCGGCCTCGAGCCGGTGCAGATCGGCGAGGGTGCCTTGTTCGTCAACATCGGCGAGCGCACCAACGTCACCGGCTCCAAGGCATTCGCGCGAATGATCCTGAACGGCCAGTTCGAAGACGCCCTGGCGGTCGCGCGCCAGCAGGTCGAGAACGGCGCCCAGGTCATCGACATCAATATGGACGAGGCCATGCTCGACAGCAAGGCCGCCATGGTGCGCTTCCTGAACCTGATCGCCAGCGAGCCGGACATCGCGCGCGTGCCGATCATGGTCGACAGTTCGAAGTGGGAAGTCATCGAGGCCGGCCTGCGCTGCATCCAGGGCAAGGGCATCGTGAACTCGATCAGCATGAAAGAGGGTGAGGATCAGTTCCGCCACCATGCGCGCCTGCTGCGGCGATACGGCGCGGCCGCGGTCGTCATGGCCTTCGACGAGAAGGGCCAGGCCGACACCTACCAGCGCAAGATCGAAATCTGCGAACGTGCATATCGCATCCTGGTCGACGAGATCGACTTCCCGGCCGAGGACATCATCTTCGACCCGAACATCTTCGCGATCGCCACGGGCATCGAGGAGCACAACAACTACGCTGTCGATTTCATCAACGCCACGCGCTGGATCAAGGAAAACCTGCCCGGCGCGAAGGTGTCGGGCGGCGTCTCCAACGTGAGCTTCAGCTTCCGCGGCAACGACCCGGTGCGCGAAGCCATCCACACCGTGTTCCTGTACCACGCGATCAAGGCGGGCATGGACATGGGCATCGTCAATGCCGGCATGGTGGGCGTCTACGACGACCTGGAGCCCGAACTCCGCGACCGTGTCGAGGACGTCGTGCTCAACCGCCGGTCCGATGCCGGCGAGCGCCTCGTCGAAGTCGCGGAGACCGCAAAGAGCGGCGCCAAGGACGAGAGCAAGAAGCTCGAATGGCGCGGCACGCCGGAGCACCCCGTGCATGTCAACCAGAGGCTGTCGCACGCCATGGTGCACGGCATCACCGACTTCATCGTCGAAGATACCGAAGAGGCCTACCAGCAGATCCTTGCCAAGGGCGGCCGCCCACTGCACGTGATCGAAGGCCCGCTGATGGACGGCATGAACATCGTCGGCGACCTGTTCGGACAGGGCAAGATGTTCCTGCCGCAGGTGGTGAAGTCCGCGCGCGTGATGAAGTCGGCCGTCGCCCACCTCATCCCCTACATCGAGGAAGAAAAGCGCCAGGACGAGGCGGCCGGCCGCGATGTGCGGACGAAGGGCAAGATCGTTATCGCCACGGTGAAGGGCGACGTGCACGACATCGGCAAGAACATCGTCACGGTCGTGCTCCAGTGCAACAACTTCGAGGTGGTGAACATGGGCGTGATGGTCCCGTGCCACGAGATCCTCGCGCGCGCAAAGGTCGAAGGCGCCGACATCGTCGGGCTGTCGGGCCTCATCACGCCGAGCCTTGAAGAGATGCAGTACGTTGCCGGCGAGATGCAGAAGGACGAGCATTTCCGCATCCGCAAGATCCCGCTGCTGATCGGCGGTGCGACCACCAGCCGCGTGCACACGGCGGTCAAGATCGCACCGCACTATGAAGGCCCGGTCGTCTATGTGCCTGACGCGTCGCGCAGCGTGAGCGTGGCCCAGTCGCTGCTGTCCGAGCAGGCGGCGAACTACATCGACGAGATCAATGCCGACTACGACAAGGTGCGGCAACTGCACGCCAACAAGAAGCAGGTGCCGCTATGGCCGCTTGCGAAGGCACGCGCCAACAAGACGCCGATCGACTGGTCGGGCTATGTGCCGCCGGTGCCGAAGTTCATCGGCCGGCGCGTGTTCCGCAACTTCGATCTCACGGAGCTTGCCAAGTACATCGACTGGGGACCGTTCTTCCAGACCTGGGACCTGGCGGGTCCTTTCCCCGCGATCCTGAAGGACGAAATCGTCGGCACCGAAGCCGTGCGCGTGTATGCCGATGGCCAGCGCATGCTCAAGCGACTCATCGAAGGCCGCTGGCTCACGGCGAGCGGCGTGATCGGCTTCTGGCCGGCCAATACGGTGAACGACGATGACATCGTGCTCTACACCGACGAGTCCCGCACCGAGGCGGCGCTCACCTGGTACGGGATGCGCCAGCAGACGGAAAAGCACGTGATCGACGGAGTGACTCGTCCCAGCCGGTGCCTTGCGGACTTCGTCGCACCGCGCGAGAGCGGGCTTGCCGACTACGTGGGCATGTTCGCGGTGACGGCCGGCCTTGGCGTGGAGAAGAAGGAAAAGTATTTCATCGACGATCTCGACGACTACTCGGCCATCATGCTCAAGGCACTGGCCGACCGGCTGGCCGAAGCTTTCGCCGAGGCGCTGCACCATCGCGTGCGCACCGACCTCTGGGGCTACGCGCCCGATGAGGGACTGTCCAACGAAGACATGATCGCGGAGAAATACCGCGGCATCCGGCCCGCGCCTGGCTATCCGGCTTGCCCCGACCACAGCGTCAAGCGGCCGATGTTCGATCTCCTGAATTGCGCGGAAGTCGGCATGACGCTCACGGACAGCCTTGCCATGATGCCGGCCGCCAGCGTCAGCGGCTTCTACCTGAGCCATCCCGATTCGACTTACTTCAATGTCGGCAAGATCGGGCACGACCAACTGCAGGACCAGGCAGCGCGACGCAAGGAAAGCGAAGCACATCTCGAGCGGCTGTTGGCGCCGAACCTTTGACACGGCCAGCCGGCATGAAAGACCGGCACTGGGAGGACCTATTCAAAAGCTGATGTTTGCGGCCGCGCACTATGCGGCTCTGGCGGTCTTTGTCGCTGCCTGCTGGGGATTCGGAAGAGCGCTCCTGGTGCGCCTGGGTGCGCCGCCGCGGCGGGATGTCTGGCTCGAGGCGGCGATCGCCGTCGCGGCCGGGATCGGCATCTTCATTTGCATCTTTCAGGCATTTGCCATTGCGCACCAGCTCACGGCGGGCGTGGTGGTCGCGGCGGTGGTTGTCGGTGTGGTCACTGCGATCCCTCAGGTGCCCGGCTGGCTGCGCCAGGTGAAAGCACGCGAGGTCTCGCCGCAGCTTTCCTGGCTGGAAAAGCTCGGCTTGATCGTCGTGGCAGTGGTCGCCGTGCCGACGCTGGTGGCGCCCCTTGCGCCGCCCGCGGTCTTCGACGAGCTGATGTACCACCTCCCCTATGCGCGAGAAGTCGCTGAGAGCGGGTCGCTGGGCATCTACGAGTGGCTGCGCTATCCCTGGTTTCCGTACAACTTCAACTTGCTGTTTGCGGGCGCGCTGCTCGTCCGGGGCGACGTGTTCCCGCACTTCCTGAGTGCGCTCGCGGGCTGGGTTTCGGTGCTGATCGTCTATCGCCTCGGCGTGATGCACATCAACCGCGTGGTTGCCTGCGTCGGCGCGGCGATCTGGCTGGGGATCGGCGATTACACCAGCGCGCTCATCGACATGAGCGTGGCGCTTTTCGTGCTCGCCGCCTGCGCATGCCTGTGGTGGTGGCGCGAGACGCCGGCGCCGCGGCCTGCGCGCTGGCTCGCGCTGTCGGCATTCTTCCTAGGCGTCGCCGTCGGCTCCAAGTACCAGGCGCTGACGGTGATGCCGCTGCTCGGGATTTTCGTGCTCTGGCATGAGCGCCGCCCGCGCGTCATCGCGCTGGCGCTGCTGTGCTTTCTGGCCCCGTGCGTGTACTGGTATGCGCGCAATGCCATCCAGACGGGCGACCCGTTCAATCCCATCGGCGCGCGCATCTTCGGCTTTACCAACTGGAATGCCCAGGACTACAAGCTTCAACTGCAGGATGTGCGCGACCATTCGTCATTGCCGAATGGCTTCATCTGGGCCGTTCTGGCGGTTCCGTTCAGTGCCTACTGGAAGCGCTCTCCGGCCTTGCGTGCGGCGCTGGTTTTCTGCGCGTATTCGCTCTTTGTCTGGAGCCTGACTTCACGTTACCCGCGCTACCTGACGGCGTCCTTTCCGTTGCTCGCGCTGACGGCTGCCGTGGGGTGGCAAGCCATCTTCAGTGCTATCTCCGCGCGCCTGCGCCGAGCCATGCCCGCTCTCGACCGCAGTGGCGGACTCGATCGCGCGGGCCGGTGGTTTGCGGTGATCCTGCTGGCGGCGGGTGTCGGCGTGATCCTTCACCTGACGCGCATCAAGGCCGCGACGGTGGCGGCCACACCCCTGCAACGCGAAGCCTTCCTGCGCTCTCGCGTGCCCGGCTATGAAGTCATGAAATATCTGCGGGAACACGCGACCGGCCGCGTCTACCAGGTCGCCCTCAGCGAGGCGACATACTACGGACCGAGTCCGGTATGGGGCGACGCGCTCGGGCCTTGGCGCTATGCCGACTTCATCGCGCTTCCTCCGGCGGAGTACGCCCGCAAACTTGCCGACCTGGGATTCGAGGCCATGGCCGTGTCTGCCGCGACCGTGCCGGTCCTGGAAGCGCAGCCGGGTTTCCATGATCATTTCGCGGTGATGTACGAAAAGGACAATGCCAAGGCCTACCGGATCCTCGACGACAAGAATGACCGCAAACCCTGAACCACGCGCCCTGCGCATCGCCGCCGTGATCCCCTGCTTCAACGAGGCATTGGCGATCGCGCAAGTCATCGAGGAATTCCGTGCGGCATTGCCGGAAGCCGAGATCCACGTCTTCGACAACAACTCCACCGACGACACGGCCGAGGTGGCCGCCGCCCATGGTGCGTGGGTGACGCATGTCGCGCTTCGGGGCAAAGGCAACGTGGCGCGGCGCATGTTCGCGGACGTCGAGGCGGATGTCTACGTGATGGCCGATGGCGACGCCACCTATGACGTCGGCGAGGTACGGCGGCTCATCGGCATGCTGGTGGATGGCAATCTGGACATGGTGGTCGGTTCGCGCGTCGATGACGGCGCGGACGTGCAGACCTACCGGCGCGGCCACCGCTTTGGCAATCGCTTGCTGACCGGTGCTGTTGCGGCCCTCTTCGGCGGGCACCTGACCGACATGCTGTCGGGTTATCGCGTGTTTTCCCGACGCTATGCCAAGTCGTTTCCGGCGGTGTCGAAGGGCTTCGAGATCGAGACCGAACTCACCGTCCACGCGCTGGAGCTGCGCATGCCCTTTGCGGAAGTGCCCGTTCTCTATCGCTCGCGGCCGGAGGGATCGGAGAGCAAGCTCTCGACCTACCGTGACGGCTGGCGAATCCTGAAAACGATCTGCAAGCTCTTCGTGAGCGAACGGCCGCTGCTGTTCTTCAGCGCGTTCGCGGCTGTGCTGGCCCTGTTGTCGATCGTGCTGGCGGAGCCGCTGGTCGTCACGTATTTCGAGACGGGGCTGGTTCCTCGTTTGCCGACAGCCGTCCTGGTGACCGGCACCATGCTGGTCGCCATGTTGTCCTTTGTGTGCGGCGTCGTGCTGCACACCGTGACCATCGGCCGGCAGGAGGCCAAGCGGCTGCGCTACCTCGCGATTCCGGGCGTGCGGCATCGCTCGGCCCCATGAAGGCCGGCAAGGAATTCCTGTCGTTCGCACTGGTCGGCGTGATTGGCTTCGGCGTCGACGTCGGAGTGCTGTACCTGCTGGCGCCGTACGCCGGCTGGTATGGCGCGCGGGTGGTCTCCTTCATCGCCGCGGCCACGGTGACCTGGCTGCTCAACCGGCATTTCACCTTCAAGGAACGGCGCTCAGGCGCATCGGTCCTTCGCGAATACACGCACTACCTGCTGACCATGGTCGGCGGTGCGTTGGTCAACTACGCGGCTTACGCGTTGACGCTCCATTGGATCGGCGGGCCGCTCGCACCCGCGCTCGGCGTCGCGATGGGAAGCTGCGCGGGCCTCGCAGTGAATTTCCTGTCCGCCCGTCATCTGGTCTTCAAGTAAACCCGGCCAAGCCGGACCCCTTCCAGAAACACCGCGGAACCGGCTTTGCCGGGCCGCCGGTGTTGCCCCCGGCAGGGGGTAGGCGAAGCGACACGAAGTGCGCGAGCCTGGGGGCGAGCAACAGGAACACCGCGGAACCGGCTTTGCCGGGCCGCCGGTGTTGCCCCCGGCAGGGGGTAGGCGAAGCGACACGAAGTGCGCGAGCCTGGGGGCGAGCTAAATGACCACCGGAACCTCGGTGGCTGGTGGCGTGTTACGGCTGCGCCCGCAGCGCACGATGCCGTCGATCATCACCATGCCCACGCCCGGTATGTCGCCGAGCTGAACGCTTTCGAGCAGCGTCTTGCCGGCGGTGTGCTGCGCGCGGTCCATGAAGACGAAATCTGCGGCGCGGCCGACTTCGATCAAACCGCAGTTGAGCTTGCGAATGCGCGCCGTGTTCCCCGTCGCAAAGCAGAACACCAGTTCGGCCGGGATGTTCGCGAGCGATGACAACAGCGAGATCATGCGCAGGATGCCCAGCGGCTGGACCCCTGACCCGGCCGGCCCGTCAGTGCCGAGGATGATGCGGTGCGGACACTTGAGATCGAGCGCCGCCTTTGCCGCGGCGATGGCGATGCGCTCGTTGCCGTTGTGCACGATCTCGATCGCGCGCGACGACTTCTCGCACAGCTCGCAGACGTGCGCCTCGGGCAGCGCCGTGTGCCCGCCGTTGATGTGCCCGATGACGTCGGCATCGGCTTCGAGCACCACGTCCTTGTCGATCAGGCCCGAGCCCGGGATGGACGGGCCGCCCGTGTGGATCGTGCTCTGGATGCCGTACTTGCGTGCCCAGGCGACCATCTCCTTCGCCTCGTAGCCGGCCTTGACCGAACCCAGGCCGACTTCGCCGAGCAGCCCGACGCCGGCTTCGGCCATCTCCTTGAAGTCGCTCTCGACCATTCCTTTTTCGATCACCGGCGCACCCGCGAGCACCTTCACGCCGCCGGGGCGAAAGTTGTCGAAAGCACGCTGAGCGGTGATGGCCAGCGCCTTCACGCCGACGATGTCCTTGGGGCGGCCGGGGAGATGCACTTCGCCGGCGGAAATCATGGTGGTCACGCCGCCGTTCATGGTCGAGTCGATCCAGCCGATCTGGCCCTGGCGCGGGGTCCAGTCGCCGAAGACCGGATGCACGTGGCTGTCGATGAGGCCCGGCGCGACGCAGGTTTTCTTCGCGTCGATCGTGATGTGCGCGCCTTCGAGATCGCAGTCCTTTTCCTTGCCGAACGCGACGATCAGGCCATCGTTCACGATGATGGTGTCGGCGTCGAGGATGGGCTGGTCGATGTCGCCCGAAAGCAGCAGACCTATGTTCCGGATGACGACCTTGCCCGACTTTGCGGCGGTTGCGACTTCTGCCATGTCTTTACCTCGTGAGATGTGGATTCTTCATCTGGAGCGCCGACGTCGACGGCGCGCAGCACCGTTTCGATGACGAAGTTCTCCCAGTGCGTGACCGCTTCCGCGCTCTCCAGCGGCTCGCCGAGGAACGCGGTCAGCGTGTGCCGGTTCGACGTGTAGAAATAACCCGTCGATGCAATCAGAAGGTACAGATCGCGTGCGGCCACATCGTCGCGGAACAAGCCCTGTTCGACACCGCTTTCGACGATCTCCTGAATGATCGAAATGGCGCGCGACGAATACTCGCGCGCTCGCAGCGACTTCGCGATGTGCCGCCCCTTGTGCAGGTTCTCGGTGTTGAGCAGCGTCACGAAATCAGGATTGCGGCGGTAGTAGCCGAGCACGAAGCGGATCACCGCCGTGAGCGATTCCACCGGCCGCGTCGCGTCGAGATCGAGCGCTGCCTCGGCATCGTCCATGCGCCGATAGATGCCTTCGAGCACCGCGATGAACAGGCCTTCCTTGCTGCCGAAGTAGTAGTAGATCATCCGGTCGTACGACTTGGCCGCTTTCGAGATCTTCTCGACACTGCCGCCTTCGTAGCCGTATTTGGCGAACACCTTGGTGGCGGCGCGCAGGATGCTCTCGCGCGTGGCCTGCGCCGCCGCCTCGCGCACGCCGGTGCGGCGCTGAGGCTTTCCTGCGGCCGGCTTGCGTTCGGTCATCGGCGTCTTGCGGCGTTTTCCAGGCGGTCCGGCATCACTTTTCAGCGAAGGCGCGCTCGACCACGAAGTCACCGGGCGTGGATGTATTGCCTTCCTTGAACCCGCGGCCTTCGAGGATGTGCTTCAAGTCGACGAGCAGCCCGGGGCTGCCGCACAGCATGACGCGGTCTTCCGCTGCATTGAGCGGCGGCAGGCCGAGATCGTCGGTCAGCTTGTTGGTCTCGATCAGGTCCGTGATGCGACCCATGTTGCGGAATTCCTCGCGCGTCACGGTCGGGTAGTAGAGCAACTGCTTCTCGATCATCTCGCCCAGGATTTCATGCTTGGGAAGGTGATCGGTCACGAGGTCGTGATAGGCGAGTTCGTCAATTTGCCGCACGCCGTGCACCAGGATGACCTGCTCGAACTTCTCGTAGGTGTCCGGGTCCCGGATGATGCTCATGAAGGGTGCCAGGCCGGTGCCGGTGCCGAACAGATACAGCCGCTTGCCGGGCAGGGTGTAGTCGATCAGCAATGTGCCGGTGGGCTTGCGGCCGACGATGATGGTGTCGCCCACCTGGATGTGCTGGAGCTTCGAGGTGAGAGGGCCTTCCTCCACCTTGATGCTGAGGAACTCCAGATGTTCCTCGTAGTTCGGGCTCACGATGCTGTAGGCGCGCAGCAGAGGCTTGTTGTTGACCTTCAGCCCGATCATCGTGAAATGGCCATTGGAAAAACGCAGGGCCGGATCGCGCGTGGTGGTGAAGGTGAACAGGCGGTCGGTCCAGTGGTGGACGCTCAACACACGTTCTTCGCTGAATGCACTCATAAGGGTCAGGAATGGTTATGAACGAAAAAGGGATGCCCTATTGTCGATCACGGGCGCCCACGAAAACACCATTGCAAGCTTCGGACCTGTTTGCTACATTGATTCTCGCCAATGTAGTGATTGCCACATGAAAGTGTAGGGAATGCTACACAAACGGGACGTCCGGCACAAGCGGGCTCCCGGCACAGATGTTGCACACCTTGCGAGACCTACGAACCGATTGCCTGCGATGACTGAACACACCAAGACAGACGGATTGCCCGGCATGGACGTGCCTGTATTGCCCATGGCGCCAGAGCCCCTGGGCCGATCGCCGCTGCGCAACGAGCGCATGAGCACCAGCAAGGTGGAGTGCAACGCGTGCCCCGTGCTCTGCCAGATCTCCGATGGCCGCACGGGCGCGTGCGACCGCTATGCCAACAAGGACGGCATTCTGGTGCGGGTCGATCCGGTGGTGCTGCTCAGGCGCGAGCTTGCCAGCGAATCGCCTGCGCTCGTGCCGTTCGCCCGGGACGCCGCCGCGGCGGACGCGCCCGAAGCCGTTGAAAAGAACGACCCCGACTGGAGCGGCGATCTCCTCCTTGCCGACGAGGTTTTCGTGACTGGCGTCGGCTCGTCGACCACCTACCCTGACTACAAGCCCGCGCCCTTCATCGTCGCGTCGAAGGCGCAGGGCGTGGACATGGTCACGGTGGTGACCGAAGGCATCTTCAGCTACTGCAGCTTCAAGGTGAAGATCGACACCGATCGCTTTCTCGGCGCGGAGCAGGCCAATGTGCGGTATCGCGGCGAAGTCATCGGCCACGTCACCACCGCGGAATACGGCTCGCAGATGCTGTCGCTCGGAGGCGTGCACCACCTCACGGGTGGCAGCAAGAAGGAAGGCCGCATGACGATGGAGCTGATGCAGTTGCTCGGCAACAAGAAGGCGGTCGAATGCGTGATCGACGGCGGCGCCAGCATGGTGATTCAGGCGGGCAAGGCGCCCATCGTCAACGGCGTCGAAGAACAGCGGATGCGCGTCGGCTGTGGCTCGGCGGCCATCGGCATCTTTGCGCGTCAGCTTTTCGGGCACGCGGATGAAGTGGTGGTCGTCGACGATCACATCACCGGCGTGCTGACCGAACACCAGGCCGGCCGCTGCCTGGACATGCCGGCTTCGGGCATCCAGATGCGCGGACGCAAATCAACGCCGGGGCGCTATTTCCAGGTTGCCAATCCCGGCAATGGGTGGGGCGGCACCGACATCGACGATCCGCTGTCGATCATCGAAGGTTGGGAAGAGGGCGTGGCGCGTCCCGGGTTGCGTCTGCTGATGACATCGACCACGGGTGAGCATGCGCAGTGGTATGTGCTGGACGACGATCTGCGGCCTGTCGAGCAGCAGATGCCTGCCGAGGTGCGGCGCATCGTCGAGCGCATCGGCGAGAACTGCGAGCCTTCGCTGTGCAGCGTGCTCTTCCTCGGCGGCGCGGGCGGCAGTTTGCGCGCGGGCGTGACTGAGAACCCGGTCCTGCTGACCCGCGCCATCAAGCGCGCGCTGGTCAACGTGACGTGCGGTGGCGCGCCGGCCTACGTGTGGCCCGGCGGTGGCATCACGGTGATGGCCGATGTGCTTCGCATGCCCGACAACAGCTTCGGAACTGTTCCCACGCCGGCCATCGTTGCGCCCATCGAATTCAGCATGCGACGCGAGGACTACGCCGCGCTGGGCGGTCACATGGAGCATGTGTTCACGCTGCAGCAGGCGCTCGCCCGTGGGGCCTGGCAGGACGACGGTGCGCCTCTGTCGCGCCGCTGGCTGCCCATGGATGCCGCCAACCCCTGGCCCCTCGGCCAGCCACCCATGCTCGGGTAGCATGTTGGCCCCCCGGCTTGCCACTGCGTGTGCTTCGCCACCCCCCGAGGGGGAGGCGCGGCTCGCCTTGGGGCGGCCCGGCGGCGGCGGCCTTTTTGCCGCAGGAAAGGTTTGGGCATGACTGCCGAACGCGCATTGCTCGATGGGGGGCGCTGGCACCTCCATCACGGGCCGATCGACATCGTGGCGGAGGCGCATGGCGATCCGGTCGAGGTTGCCGTGGCGCATGAGCTCGCGTGGCGGCGCTTTGGCGGTGTGCTCGACGAGTTGGTGGGCGAGCTGCCCTTGCTGCGTCAACCCGTAGGCGCGGATTGCGATCTGCGTGGCGTGATTGCGCGGCGCATGTGGCAGGCGTGTGCGCCGTTCCGCGAAGCCTTCATTACGCCGATGGCTGCGGTGGCGGGTTCGGTGGCGCAGGAACTCATCGGCTGCTATCAACGGTCGGGCATCGAGCGCGCCTGGATCAACAACGGCGGCGACATCGCGTTGCATCTCGCAGATGGCCATTCCGTGCGCGTGGGGCTCTTCGCAGATCTCGCCCGCTTCGATCTGCGCGATGCGGGCCCGCTCGCAACCGATGGCCAGTTCGAAGTCACCGCCGACATGCCGGTGCGCGGTGTCGCCACCAGCGGTTGGCGCGGACGAAGCTTCTCGCTCGGGATTGCCGACAGCGTGACAGTGCTCGCTGCCACAGCCGCCCAGGCCGACGCGGCGGCGACGGTGATCGCAAACGCCGTCAACGTCGAAGACCCAGGCATTCATCGCAACCCGGCGAGCGCGTGCAAGGACGACAGCGACCTCGGCGACATCCCGGTCACGACCGAAGTCGAGACCTTGCCGCCCGCGCAGGTGCGCCGCGCACTCGCCGCCGGCGAGGCGCGCGCCGAGGCGCTGCAGCGGGCAGGCCTGGTGAGTTCGGTCGTGCTCGTTTGCCAGGGGCAGTGGCGGGTGATTCAACCTTTAAGCTCGCAGGCTCCGCTCACTGCATCGCAAATCGATGCAAGCGTCGCGGCCGATGCAGTTGGTTCAGTATTTGCTTAACGAAAAGCAGGACTTCTGTTCATGATCGATATACGTCGTGTCTTCACCCAGGTCGAGCACATCCATCACGAGTTCGGGCCGCGCGCCGCGACCCCGCTGGTGCGTGGCGCGATAGCCGCGGTGCTGACCAATCCTTTTGCCGGCCGCTACGAGCCGGACATCCTTCCGATGATGAAGCTGCTCGACCCAGTAGGTCTCGAGATGGCGCATCGACTGCGCGCGGCAATGGACGTGCCGGTGGAGCGCATCGCCACCTATGGCAAAGGCGCCATCGTTGGCGCTGCCGGCGAACTGGAGCACGGCGCGCTCTGGCACGTGCCGGGCGGCTACGCCATGCGAGAGCTGCTCGGATGGAAGGGCGACCGCGATGCATATCGCCAAGGCAAGGCCGAGGAGAAATCAGGCCAGCCCGGCAATGCGCTTTCGATCGTGCCGTCGACCAAGAAAGTCGGGCCGCCAGGCGCGGCGCTGGACGTGCCGCTCACCAACATCAACGCCAGCTACGTGCGCGGTCAGTTCGATGCCATCGAAGTGCGCGTGCCTGGTGCGCCGGCTGCCGACGAGATCGTGTTCATCCTCGCGATGAGCACGGGTTATCGCGTTCATGAACGCGTAGGCGGCCTCCGGGCCGAAGACATCAGCAAGTGGGATGGGTTGAGATGACCCCCCAGTCTTCGCGCACTTCGTGTCGCTGCGCCAACCCCCCTGAAAGGGGGGCAACACCAGCGGCCCGGCGGAGCCGGTTCCGCGGTGTTTCTTGAATGAAGACAGAAATTACGAAGGACAGGATATGACCGCAAGTATTCGCAAACTCGTTATTCAGGTTGACGAGACGCGCAAGGAAATGGGCAAGGCTGTCGAGCCGCCGACTCGTCGTGCCGTGGCCATTGCTGTTATCGACAACCCGTATGCCGGTCGGTACAGCGAGTCGCTCGATGAACTGATCGCGATCGGAGAAGAACTCGGTGCGCTGCTGGGCCGGAAGGCGGTTGCGGCGCTGGGCATCGAGCCTGGTCAGGCACAGAGCTACGGCAAGGCAGCGATCGTCGGCGAAGCCGGCGAACTGGAGCACGCCGCGGCCATCCTCCATCCGAAGCTCGGAGCGCCGCTGCGCGTGGCGGTGGAGAAGGGCGCTGCGCTCGTGCCTTCGGCCAAGAAGCGCGGCACGCTGGGCACTGCCATCGATGTGCCGCTCGGGCACAAGGATGCCGCCTTCGTCCGAAGCCACTTCGATGCCATCGAAGCGCGTGTGTCGGATGCACCGCGCGCCAACGAGATCGTCGTCGCCGTCGCGGTGACCGACAGCGGGCGACCGCTGCCGCGCATTGGCGGATTGCAGGTTTCTGAAATCAAGGGTGAAGACGGTCTCCGTTGAATCGCTTCGTCACTCTCGTATCTCTCTCGCCACTTCGTCCCTTTTCTTTTCGTTCTCAAGGAGCTCTCGATGAATCAACTGCGCTTTGCCTTCACTGCAGCGGCGCTGGCCTCGCTGATCACCACGCTCGTTCCCGCGCATGCGCAGGACGTGATCAAGATCGGCGAGATCAACAGCTACAAGGCACAGCCCGCCTTCCTCGAGCCCTACAAGAAGGGAATGGAGCTGGCGGTCGACGAGATCAACGCGGCGGGCGGCGTCAACGGCAAGAAGATCGAGCTCATCAGCCGCGATGACAACGCCAATCCCGGCGATGCCGTGCGTGTTGCCGAAGAACTGGTGTCGCGCGACAAGGTCGACCTGATCGCCGGCACCTTCCTGTCGAACACCGGCCTGGCAGTGGCCGACTTCGCCAAGCAGAAAAAGGTCTTCTTCCTGGCTGGCGAACCGCTCACCGACAAGCTCACCTGGCAAGGCGGCAATCAATACACCGTGCGACTGCGCCCCGGCACCTACATGCAGGCCGCGATGCTGGTGCCCGAAGCCGCCAAGCTCAAGAAGAAGCGCTGGGCGGTGGTGTACCCCAACTACGAGTACGGCCAGTCCGCGGTGGCCGCCTTCAAGCAGTTGCTGAAGGCTGCACAGCCTGACGTGGAGTTCGTCGCCGAGCAGGCCACGCCACTGGGCAAGGTCGACGCCGGCAGCGTTGTGCAGGCGCTCGCCGACGCCAAGCCGGACGCGATCTTCAACGTGCTGTTTGCGGCCGACCTGTCGAAGTTCGTGCGCGAAGGCAATACGCGCGGCCTGTTCAAGGGCCGCGAAGTGGTGAGCGTGCTGACCGGCGAGCCCGAGTACATGGATGCGCTGAAGGACGAGGCGCCCAACGGCTGGATCGTCACCGGTTACCCCTGGTACGGCATCACCACGCCGGCACACAAGGCCTTCGAACAGGCTTACCAGGCCAAGTACAAGGACTATCCGCGCCTCGGCTCGGTGGTCGGCTACAGCATGATCAAGTCGGCGGCCGCGGGCATCGCCAAGGCCAAGAGCACCGACACCGAGAAGCTGGTCGCGGCCTTCAAGGGCCTGCCGGTCGATACGCCGTTCGGAAAGATCACCTACCGCGCGGAAGACAACCAGTCGACGATGGGCGCCTTCGTGGGCCGCACCAAGAACGAAGGCGGCAAGGGCGTGATGGTGGATTACGTGTATCTGGACGGCGGTGATCCGAAGTACCAGCCTTCGGCTGCTGAGATCAAGAAGTCAAGAACTGATTAGTTGCTCGCCCAGATTCACTGTTGCTCGCCCCCAGGCTGCGCGCACTTCGTGTCGCTTCGCCTACCCCCTGCCGGGGGCGAGCCGGCCGCTTCGGGCGGCCGGGCGCGGCGGCCCTCTGGCGAAGAGTCCGTGGGCGCTTTTGGGGGTCGCTGGCGGAGTACTTGGGCATCTGTAGTTGAGCGTTTAACGGGATGTTGAATGAGCTTTTCGGGATTCATTGTTCAGTTGCTGAATGGGCTGGCTAGCGCGTCGTCGCTGTTTCTGGTGGCGGCGGGGCTGTCGCTGATTTTTGGCGTCACGCGGATCGTGAATTTCGCGCATGGCTCGTTTTTCATGGTGGGCATCTATATCGCCTACACGCTCGTCGACCGGCTGGGCACGGGCGTGGGGTTCTGGCCGGCGCTGGTTCTTGCGGCGTTGGCGGTGGGGGTGCTGGGCGCGTTGATCGAAGTGGTGCTGCTGCGGCGCATCTACAAGGCGCCTGAACTCTTTCAGCTGCTGGCGACCTTTGCGCTGGTGCTGGTGATCAAGGACGCGGTGCTGTACCTGTGGGGGCCCGACGAGTTGCTGGGACCCCGCGCGCCGGGGCTCTCGGGGTCGATCGAGATTCTTGGGCGGCAATTTCCCACTTATGACCTTTTCCTGATCGTCGTCGGCCCGGTCGTGCTCGGGCTTGTCTGGATGCTGCTCACGCGCACGCGCTTCGGCACGCTGGTGCGCGCCGCGACCCAGGATCGCGAGATGGTCAGCGCGCTCGGCGTGAACCAGGCGTGGCTCTTTACGGCGGTGTTTGCGCTTGGGGCGCTGCTGGCGGGCCTCGGCGGCGCGCTGCAGTTGCCGCGTGAACCCGCGACCCTGGAGATGGACCTGAACACCATCGGTGCGGCGTTCGTGGTGGTGGTGGTCGGTGGCATGGGCTCGATTCCCGGGGCCTATGCGGCTGCGCTGCTGATTGCGGAGATCAAGGCGATCTGCATCTGGCTTGGCGTCGTCGATGTTTTCGGGCTCAGCATCTCGTTCTCCAAGCTCACGCTGGTCGTCGACTTTCTGGTGATGGCTGTCGTGCTGGTGTGGCGGCCATGGGGCTTGTTCGGCAAGCCTCAAGCGCCGAGCCGTTATGTCGGCATGCAGGAGGAGCCTTTGCGGCGGCCTGGGAAGGCCTATCTCACGGCGGCTGCCGTGTTCGGCCTCGTGCTGGCGGCGGTTCCGTTCTTCACGGCTGATTCGCCTTACACGACGGTGCTGATGATCGATCTGTTGATCGCGGCGCTGTTCGCCACCAGCCTGCACTTCATCATGGGGCCGGCGGGCATGCATTCGTTCGGCCATGCGGCGTATTTCGGGCTGGGTGCCTACGGCGCGGCCTTGCTGGTTCGCAGCAGCGGAATGCCAATGGAACTGGCATTGATCCTCGCGCCGCTCGTTGCTGCAGTGGGGGCGTTCGTCTATGGGTGGTTTGCGGTGCGCTTGTCAGGCGTCTATCTGGCGATGCTCACGCTGGCATTTGCGCAGATCACTTGGGCGATCACTTATCAGTGGGACAGCTTTACCGGCGGGAGCAATGGGCTCACTGGCGTTTGGCCTTCGGCCTGGTTGGCCAACAAGAACGCCTATTACTGGGTGACGCTGCTGCTGGTGGGGCTGGGCGTGCTGTGGCTGCGGCGCGTGTTGTTTTCTCCTTTTGGGTATGCGCTGCGGGCGGGGCGCGATTCGGCTTTGCGGGCTGACGCGATCGGGATCGATGTGAAGCGGATGCAGTGGGCGGCGTTTGTGATTGCTGGAGGGGCGGCGGGGTTGGCTGGGGCGCTTTATGCGTTTTCCAAAGGGAGTATTTCTCCGGAGTCGCTGAGTGTCGGGAAGTCTGTGGATGGGTTGGTGATGGTGCTGTTGGGGGGGATTCAGACGTTGGCTGGGCCTGTGGTGGGGGCTGTTACTTTTACTTGGCTGCATGACACGGTGGCGCGGAATACGGATTACTGGCGGGCCATGCTTGGCGGGATTATTTTGCTGTTGGTGTTGTTGTTTCCTCAGGGGATTGCTGGGTTTGCCAAGCAGGTGTTTGAGCGGAAGCGGAGGCCTTTTGGGGGGAAGGGGTTGGAGCGGGAGGCTGAGGCGTGATCGTGATTGGGTGTTCTTTTTTGGGGGCTGTTGGCCGGGACTCGCCCCGGCGGGCGACTTACTTTTCTTTGGGTCGCCAAAGAAAAGTAAGCAAAAGAAAGGCGACCCCACTGTGCGCGTCCCTGCGCTTCGCTTCGGGCAACCTGCGGTGCTCGCTTCAGGCGGGGTCCGCGCG